>JAJPOQ010000174.1 GCA_021232515.1 Lentisphaeraceae bacterium | reverse complement strand
AGAAGCTTGTCTTGACCAAGAAGGCTAAGTAGACCAAGAGAACCTAGAACTCCACCTGTTTGGTTAAGAAAGCTACGGCGATTTAGAAGGTTACGACCATTTGGAGAGATGTTTAGCGGATTCATAATTGACCTCTACTGAATGAATACAAATTCGTTACTGTTGAGAAGGGCACGACAAAGGATTTGCATGCTTTCTGTTTTGAGAAGCTCAAGACTTTTCTGTAGTTCAATATTGTCTGGTTGACGATTGTAAACAGTTTGGAAAAGAGCTTTGACGGCGTCGCTTTTATTTGATGAATGAACCTTGTTGGCCAAGATGTTACACTGAGTTTCGATGAATTTACTGTTCATCAGGTTCAGTGCTTGAAGTGGTGTTGTAGACGATGGTCTTTTGGATAAAACTTGACCACAGTCCGGAAAGTCGAAAGCAGTGAACATACGGTCATCAATGCCACGCATACGCTCTTGGTAGATCATTCTACGCCAAGTTTTTTCGCTGTGGTTGTCGACAACAGACCAAAGCTCATAACGCTTTTTGGTGTTGTAGATTCTATAGCTTATACCTCCGAGCTTTGAGTTTAAGGATGCCGTTAGCTTCAGAACAGAGTCACGTAAAACTTCGGCGTCAGCTCTTCTAGGAGGAAAGCGCCACAGAAGGCGACTATCACTGTCAACTTTTAACGCTTGGTCTACTGGCTTGTTGTCTTGCTTGAAGGCTTTTGAGTGAACCAGTTTTCTGAGTATGTTTTTAACTGACCAGTTCTGCTTGGTAAACTCAGCTGTTAAGTAGTCTAAAAGCTCAGGATGTGATGGCTTTGCTCCAGCATTACCGAAGTCAGATAAGGTTGAAACAAGCCCAGTTCCAAAAGTATGGTGCCATAGTCTGTTAACCATAACTCTCGCAGTTAGTGGGTTTTCTTCATTTGCTAACCACTGCGCAAACTTAAGACGACGTTCAGGGCCAGGAGTATCGCTAGACATACCTAAAGACTTGGTAATAGTCGAAAGTCCATTTGGCGGAACTTCCGCACCTAGCGAAAATGGGCTTCCCCTTAGAAGAACGTGAGTTTTTTCAGGATTGATAAAACGTCCGATAAATTCGTATTTTGTACCGACTTGTCTTTTTTTCGTGATTAGTTTTTGAATCTCTTTATGTTCAGGAAGTGAGTAGATCGATCGAGTAAGTGTTTGCCACTGTCCATCTTCAGTCATGACTTCTAACATGAAGTTAGGAGCTTTTCCGTAGTTCGAGATTTCGTAATCAGTGTTATTTATTTTTTTACGGTCACTACTTATCTGGAAATGGTCGACTTTTTGCACTTCATCAAAACTAAATTGAACAAAGCCTTTTTCTTTTACTCTGACTTCTCCTCTTAGAGCGTAGAAGTTACCAATTTCGCCGTCGGTTAGTTTTGAGATCTCTGCTCTAGGGCCAGTTAAGTTTGTCGATATATTTGCAAGTTTACTTATATCTTTGCCCTTTACATCAAGGATATTTACCTCATCTAAGAAGACTTTTTTCCTAGGAAAGGTCAGGCGTAAAGCTTTGATGTTTTTTTGAGAGAAGTGTAGTTGGAGATGGTCTACCCAGTTTTCTTTGGAAACTCCAGCTTTTCTTTGTTTGCGGAAGCTTTTTATCTTTGCCATTATTTGCTCGTCGTTTATAGACTCTGTGGAATTCTTGTGAAGTTTAGGCTTGCGGATGCCAAACTCAGTATCTTGGAAGTTGGCGAGTATAGAGTAGTAATCGTTGATTTTGATTGGGTCAAACTTATGAGTGTGACAACGAGCACAACCTAAAGTCATACCCATCATAGAAGCGCCTACTGTTTGCATGATTTGATCGAGCCTATCATAACGAGCTTCTTTCATGGCAGACGGTTCTTGGCCGACTGTTGCCGGTGGAACATGTGGCCCAGAAACAAGGAACCCTGTTGCACGAGGATTACCGGTCTGGTCTCCAGCCAATTGATCAATTATGAATTGATCGTAAGGTTTATCGTCATTAAATGCATTGATGACATAGTCGCGGTATTGCCAAGAAAATTTACGATAAAGGTTACTCTCTGAGCCACTCGTTTCAGCCCAGCGGATAGAGTCTAACCAGTGTTGAGCCCAACGCTCACCAAAGTGTGGAGAACTAAGAAGTTCTTCAACTTTATGACTGTAAGCTTTATCTCGGTTGAGGCTCCATTCTTTAAGGAAGCTTGCAGACTCTTCAGGACTAGGAAGAAAGCCAGTTAAAGTAACTTGGAGTCGACGTAAAAGGGTTTCAGGACTTGCTTCATGGCTAAAAGAGAGGCTTTTTTCTGCAAGTTTCTTTTGAAGAAAGAAATCTACCGCATTCTGACTTTGAGGAACATTTGTTTTTACAATCGGCTTTAAAGACCAAAGAGTCGCTTCTTCTTTTAGTTTCTTTTCTGGCATGATGGCGCCTTCTGAAATCCAGTCCGTGATGAGCTTTATTTCATCTTTAGAAAGAGGACTGCCTTTTGGAGGCATGATGTCGTCGTGGTCCTCATCAAGAGAGATGAGTTTAACTAGAGTACTTTCAGCTGGCTTGCCAGGAACAACAGTAGGTTTACCAAGGTCACCACCAACTAAAAGGTTTTGGCGACTGTCTAGTCTCAAGTCGGATTTTTGCTTTTTTTCGCCGTGGCACTTCGAGCACTTTTGTTCAAAAATAGGTTCTATGTCTTTTTTGAAATCAACTGCATGAACATTGATTAGAAAAAAACATACTAGCAAGAAAAACTTCATAATATCTCCAAATAATAGTCTCATTTGAAGTGTTCACTCCCGCTCAAATAAAAACCTAACGGGTGAAATTAGATTTTTTTAAACTAGAAAGTTTACCTTTTCAAAGATTGGGGATCCTAAATAAGGCATTTTTTAGATGAGTAGCGTTGTATAGTGATCGGCAAATTAGTAATTTTAGATACGCTGAAACAGGGGAAGTTTTATTACTTATATAGTGAGTTAGCCTTTTGAAGGATATTAAAAAAGATCTACTATTTATTGCAGTTGTAAGTTCTACGCTAGGCCTAGTCACTATCTCAATTTGGAACTTCCATATACTTGAATTGGCCCAGACCTCTCAATTTTCTATATCTGAACAACAGAGCATAGTTTTAGGTGGCCTTTTCTCGGTAGTAGCTCTAACTCGATTATTTATAGATTATAGTCTTGGAATTAAATTAAGTTGTAAAGATATCGCTATAGAACTCAAAAAACTAACGTCAGTATTTCCTCTCTTCACTATATTGCCTTTAGTAGAGAAATGCCGTGTTAAGAGTAACTGGTTATTTTTTTCTAAGGAAAATTTTGTAAAACAATATGTTGCAAATGGAATACTGTTCAGTCAAAGGGAAAAACTTATATTTACTCTAGATAGAGAGGTTGAAGATGCAGACTAAACCGGTGAAAATCTTGCTAGTTGAAGACAACCCGGGAGATGTTTTTCTAACTAAAAAAGCCTTAGAAAAATCTAAAATTGCAAACTCTTTAGTTGTAGCTACTGATGGCCTTGAGTCTTTGAATATTCTTCGTAAAGAAGCTGATCATTTTGAAGCTGTTACTCCAGATATAATTTTACTTGACTTAAACCTTCCTAGGATGACGGGGCATGAGTTACTATAGTGATAAAAGATGATGAACAATTTAGAAAAAGGCCTGTAGTTGCTCTAACTAATTCAGAAGCGGAAAAAGACGTTGTACAAACTTATGAACTTCATGCAAACAGTTACATCGTTAAACCTGTTAATTTGATTAAATTTGTTGAGATAGTAGGGGCTCTGGAAAACTTTTGGTTTAACATTGTCATGTTACCATCGGCAGAAAAGGAATCAAAATGAATAAGTTATTTGGAGTCGATATAGAAGAAGAATATAAGGAGTTTCTTTATATAGCTTCTCATGACCTAAGAAGTCATATGAGACACATTAAGGAATTCTCTCGATTGCTAGTGGAAGATGTAGGAGAATTATCAGAGGATGGCCGAGACTACGAGCATTTTTTGTCGGAGAGTGTGAAGCAGTTAGATAACAAGTTTTCAGCTCTGGTAGAAGTATCACGTATAAATACGACTTCAGAACAATTGGTCGAAGAAGACTTGAAAGAATTAATCAATATGGCAATTCAAGCAGTCAAAGTTAAGTATCTATTGAAGCCTACAATTATGGGGTCTTGGCCTAAAATAAAAGTTTACACTCGTATTTTCCATAAGATGTTGTGTGAAATTGTCGAAAATACCGCAAAATTTTCGGATAAAGATTGCGTAAATGTTCTGATTAGTTGCGAGCAAAAAGGCTCACAAATAATTATTTTTATAGAAGATGACGGTCCCGGAGTTCCAGAGGAGAGGCTGGAAGATGTATTCAATTTATTTAAAAAGCTAAGTATAGATGATAACTCGACTGGTGCAGGACTTACTTATGCTAGAAAAGTTGTACGAAAACATGGTGGTGATATAACTTTATCTAATCGCCAGCCGAGTGGTTTATCTTTAAGAATTAGTCTGCCAGAAAGTTTAATAATTAGTTAAGAGTATATGTTCGGCTCGAGAGTGGGTCAGCATTGGGAGAGCATGTGAATATTTTAGTAGTTGAAGACAGTACAGAAGACTACTTTTTGTTGAAGCGATTTTTGGATAATAATTTTCGTTCGGCAAATGTCCGTCACGCTAAGACTATAAATGAGTGTGCATTGTTTTTGGAAAATGAGTTTCCAAGTGTGATTATACTTGATTATTATTTACCAGATGGAACTGCTTTTGATTTTTTATCAAGGTTTGCTTCATCAACCCTATTATCTGCAGTACTTGTTTTGACTGCTTCTGACGATGACCATATAGGTCGAAGAGTTATTGAATCAGGTGCACAAGACTATCTTATTAAGGGTTCTTACTCTGATGCTCTTTTGAAAAAATCTATAGAGTATAGTCTGGACAGGCTTAAAAATAATCAGGCTTTATTAGAGTCAGAAAGAGTGAAGCTTAGCGCGATGCGAGTTAAAGATAGCTTTATGTCTATAATGAGTCATGAACTGTTAACCCCACTCACAGGTATAATTAATGGTGCTCAATTACTTAAAGATCATCTTTTACCTTCGGGCGAAGCTCTATGCGAAGCAATAGAGATTTCTGGTGAAAACCTTCACGAAAAGATCGTGAATATACTGGATTGTGCTTCGATGGATGCACAAGAAATAGAATTAGAAACGAATGAGATAGAAATAGAAGAATTGCTTGAGTTTACAGAAGACTGTTTAACTCATAACAATTTTGAAAAAGAAATCAGCTTTAATCTACATATTTCGGATGATGTCCCGGAAAAACTATACTCTGACATTATGCAGATAAAACAAATCATATATAACCTTATCTCAAATGCTATGAAATTTACCAATGAAGGTGAAATAAACGTTTTCTTTCGTATGGAAGGGGACATCTTTGAGATAGAGATATCTGATACCGGTGTAGGTATAGATAAAGATAAGTGCGACATTATCTTTATGGAGTTTTCAATGGTTGATATTTCTCATGCAAGAGTGCAGCAAGGTACTGGGATAGGTTTATCCTTAGTAAAGAAATCGGTTGATTTACTTGGTGGCTCAGTTGAAGTTGAGTCTTCTCCTGGTGAAGGCAGCTGTTTTACAGTCCATATACCTAACAAGCCTTCAAGCTCAGTTGAGAAGTGTTCATAATAAAAGGATTGGAGATTATTTTCTACAATCGAGAAAAGTTCCTATAACGTTGCTAGAGTCGCCCCACAGGTATTTATCTGAGTCGCCATTTAGAGTGTGGTAAGAGAGGAAGGAAACATGCAGGTCATTGAAGAGATAATTTAGCATAAGGTTGCGGCCATGTTTGACTGGGTTTCTCTTTAGTTCGGCTCTGAAGTTGGTGCGGACGCTACCATTGTTACTTCCTAGATTGAAAGTATTTTCTTTATCGTAAACTGTAACTTCACCCATAAGAATTGTCTTTGAAGGGTTATTTATCGCTTCTAGTTTCATTGACCAAGGGTCGACGCCTTTTTGGAGTATTCGGTATCCACTCATAATTGGGCCTCGAGTAGTGCTCCATCCACTAGGGAAACCAGAGTTGACAGCGTAAGAGCGATTTGTTCTTTTACCGTCATTTGGAGCATCTATTGGACAGTTGTAGAGGCTACTTTTTTTATCCCAATCCTCGTAGAGGAAAGTTCCGCTCCAATCACCAGTTGAGTTCTTGGACGTGAATTTCCAGTTCGTTGGTATGTCTCGTCCATCATACGGGCTGAGTAAGTCATCCCAAGTGTAGTGAGTCGCAGGAGGAGCCGTTAAGTAGCCATTATTTGAGACTGTATAGGACATCATCGCTATGCCTAGTTGTTTCTGGTTTGATCCACAAACTGTTGCTTTTGCAGCATGCCGAGCATTTTTTAATGAAGGCATGAGCATACTAATTAATATACCAATTATGGCGACGACAATTAGTAGCTCGATCAAGGTAAATGACTTTTGACTCCGTTTCATAAACGCTCCTTAAATTCTTTCGAGTTTTCCCGTACTATCGGCGAAAGACTTTACGGGAGTTCCAAACTTTTCTAGCATACTGACATAGAGGTTTGCTAGTGGAGCTTTCTTATACTCGCGGTGAGTTCCTGGTGTAAGTTTACCGTTAGCATGGCCGGCTAAAACCATTGAGAGGTTTTTGTGACTATGACTGTTACCATTACTAATTCCGGAGCCATACATGACCATTGATTGTTGAAGTAAACTTTGCCCATTTACTTTTCTATCGTTTAGTTTTTTGAGAAAGTAGGCGAGGCGATTCATATAAAAAAGGTCGATCTTCTCTAGTTGAGCTACTATGTCCTTCTTACCTCGATGGTGGCTTAAAGTATGGTGACCACCGTTTATGCCCAGTTCGGGAAATGACTGGTTACTACCACCATCGGCCACGATCATTGAGCAGATACGAGTCGCGTCGACTTCCCAAGCAAGAACCATAAGGTCCATGAGAGCTTCGATTTTCTCAGGGTATGATTGTGGTTGATTTGTGAAGTCTCGAGTCATTTGTGACATCTTCACTTTTGGTTTTTGGCGTTGAGCTTTACGTTCCATCTCACGTAGGTTGGTAAAGTACTGATCCAGCTTTTCTGAATCCTCTTTACCAATGTTCTTCTTAAGTGATTTTGCTGATTCTTGCATAAAGTCGAGCATACTCTTCTCTGTAGCGGCAATCATCTTTTGTTGAGCCCGAGCTTTATTACTATCTGCTAGAGTAAACAAACGATTAAAGGCTAGTTGAGCGTTGGATTCTGGGACCAGTGGTTCTT
The DNA here is from genome assembly GCA_021232515.1 of Lentisphaeraceae bacterium. Lineage (GTDB taxonomy): Bacteria > Verrucomicrobiota > Lentisphaeria > Lentisphaerales > Lentisphaeraceae > JAKVBD01. Next base: position 41,723 of record JAJPOQ010000174.1, on the reverse strand, counting down.
TGGCATTTTTCCATGAAAGGTTAAACTGGTACATACAGCTATAACCGCTATCACAAGCCCCTGAAAGGCGTCCTTTTCGGGAGGATAACTCAAGAGAAGGAAGGTACGTTTGGTGACCGGCAGCTTGGGCGGCGACTTGGTCAACAGAGATGCCGTTACTAACTCTTTTAGTCGATTTCAAAATGCGTACAGCAGTCAGGAAGTTTCCTTGAGCTCTAGCGTGGTCACCCCCGCCATCGCCATTTGACTCACCATTTTTATTGTGAAGTCCGCTTATGACTTGGAAGTCTTTTCGAAGTGACTCTAGAGGCTTTAAAGTTTGAGCCATTTCATAATTCTCGCCATAAGACTTTGGCTTATATTTGTCCATGATCATACCGTTCGGTACATGTAGGAAAGTCATGCGAGTAGGATTGATAACAGCTTTATCTCCAGCAATACTGGCCATCTGTGGCAGTAAGAGGGTCGCACTACTTCCTTTTAGAAAAGTTCGGCGATTTGTCGTAGTTCTAAGTAGGTTGTGAAAGTTTCTCATTTTGAAGCCTCTTCTCTTTCCATAGTACGGTATTGAAATGGGGTGCTTTTAACTAGAGCGATGAATATGTCCTGAAAGCTTGCATCTTTCTTAGTCGTTTGTTTGACGATCTTCATGACACTTATACGGTCTTCTATTTCTAAACCGCGACCAAGAGCATAGGTCATGAGCTTTTCGGTAAAACAACTGACAAACTCGTCTTTATACTTAGTTGTAAGTAATTGATAAAGATCGTCAAATGTATCGATCTTATCGCCGCGCCAATTTGTTTTTATGTCGAGTGGTTTACCGTGATCCGTAGTGCGCCACTTACCGACTCCATCGAAGTTCTCCATAGCAAAACCCAGTGGATCCATCATGGCATGACAAGAAGCACAGGCTTTGTTGCCGCGGTGCTTTTCAAGTTGTTGACGGAAGGTTAAATTCTTGTTCTCTTCACTACCTTCTTCTATACCACCGACATTTGCTGGAGCTGGTGGAGGTGGCATGCCTAAAAGGTTTTCGAGGATCCACATGCCGCGCTTTACTGGCGATGTTCTGTCGGGGTCAGAGGTAACGATAAGAACACTTGGTTGGGTTAATATGCCACGACGGTTGTGTTCTTTCGGCATTTCAGTTTTGGCATAGCCTTTTTTACCGACATAAGGAACGCCATAAAATTTTGCTAGGTTTGGATCAATGAAGGTAGTGTTTGAGCTGAATATTTCATTTATCGGGCCATTACTTTGAAAGGTATATCTTAAGAAGCTGACAGTTTCGTTCAGCATCTTAGGAAGGAACTCAGTATTGAAACCCTTAAAGATTTTTTTACTTGGTTTGTTGTTATCGAGGTACTGTATACCGAGCCACTGTGGGCCAAAAGACTTAACCATATATGAAAAGTTTTTGTGCTTCATAAGGCGCTTGACTTCAGACTCAATGTTGGCGTGAAGCTTCCCCTTATCAGCAAGCATTTTCAATCTCTTGTCGGGTGGAGAGTTCCATAGAAAGTATGATAAGCGAGAAGCTAAGGCGTAATCATCTAGAAGGATTAAGCCATTTTCAACTTTCTTTGTTCGTAAAAGTTCAGTGCGAAATAAAAAGTTTGGTGAGATAAGGATGGAACGGATTGAGGCCATCATTGATTCTTTATGAGGCTGTATTTGTCTGAAGCTTTTATAGATACTAGAAATGTCTATTTGCTCTTTAGAGGTAAGTGGACGACGATACGCTGCTGCAGCAAACTTACTTAGTGCTGATTGGACTTTCTTGTTATCTTGGCCATCTCCACTTTCTTTAAGTAGAGCTTTGCCTCGTTTAAGAGCGCCACCATCTTTAGCTTCCTTTAGGAACATTGCTTCAGAAACGTTCTGAGCAATTGTTTGATAGCGTTCAAAAAGCATTGGTGAGATATTTAATGTAGCAGAGATGTTGCTGAAACTTCCACTGGCAGGATCTAAAGGGAGTAACTGAGAGACATTTAATCTCGTCCCAGTAAGTTGCTTTATAGTGTTGGCATATTGACTGTTGCTAAGGCGTGAAAGAAGAATCGGAGCGGCATATTCTTTATCGCGATCAACTGAAAAAACATAAGTCTCAAGTCCAACCATCATTGCTTCACGTTCAGCTTCTGTGGGTTGCTTCTTTTTGTCGGCAGGAGGCATTTGGTGTTCTTCTATAACATCCCAAATCTTATGCCAGTACTTTTTTGTTTCAGCTGAAGTTAAAGGCTTTTTAAGAATCTGATCAAACTCAAAGTTGCCTTTATCGACACCATCTGAGTGACAGTCATAGCAATACTTTTCGAGGAGAGACTTCGTTTTCGACTCAAACTCTGCAGTAACTATACTGGGCAGTATAATTAGACTAAGGCACAATATATACTTAACACATAACATAACGACACACACATAAATAATTAACTTTCAGTTATAAAATAAATGAATGGCGGACATTTTGAATTTCGCAAACGCGCAATGTTATAACATTTTGCGCAGAGGCTCATAAATAATTTATTTTTAGACTATGATAGTAGCTAAGCGTTTACCACCAAAATGAGCCTTTACCACCAGTGTCATACCTCTCCTGAAAGTGTCCCCATCGACGAAGAGTGACATGACCATCGACAAAAGAAGTGTTTTGATCAATCTTTTCACCAAAGTGATTCGTTCTAGTCCCATAAGGGTTTTCAGCAGAGAAGTCCATTCCACTTTCAAAGACTATGTCACTGACAAACTCCATATCGCTTGGGCTCTCAACTGTCGAGAGTTGAGCAACCCACTCTTGGCTGCCTAGCAGTTGATAAGTTGACATTCTTCCTGATGGTCGCTCAAAAGTATATGCATAATCAGTAACCCTGTATTGCGAATCATGCTCCCAAGCTCCTTCATGATCATAATTATTCTTTGCGGGACACCAGTATATTTCTTGTGGAAGGTCTAGGATTACGATATCATTTTTTGACATGGAAAAGGGCCAGCTACCACCATTTTGTTCCGTATCCCATAACACGCGACCATTATTATTGTCTGAATTAGCGATAAGAGCTTTGGCGATTTGATTGTTGTTTGATAGGCAAACAGCCTTGATCGTTTTAAGGCGAGCACTAGAAACTGCAGGTATGAGAATAGAAGATAGTATGCCGATTATGGCTACTACCACCAAGAGTTCTATAAGAGTAAATTTTTTCATGTCCGCCTCATCAAGTAATTTTATTCTAATACTTTTAACGCCTGAAATCAAAAAATATTAACTTCTTACGCTTGAGATAGATAGAGTATTGATATCCCTGTTAATGGGTTTTTAGCCACTTGAACATTTTTTTTATTTTCGATGTCAGGATTCCACAAGCTTTCTCGTTTCATTGCGATTATTAACATGAAATTAAACGAAAACTGATAGGTTTAATTCAACTTTGGTAATAGAAATTTAGGTGATTTATGCGTAGAAATATTATTGTTTTTTTAAGCTTTTCTATACTTGCTAGTACTTTGAGTGCAGATGTATACAAAAGTAAAGTCCTTCCTTTTTTAGAGTCGTATTGTACTCGCTGTCATGATGAAGATAAAACGAAAGCTGGGTTTAGAGTCGACACTCTCGATCGAGACATCTTAGGTGGTAAAGATTTAAGTCGTTGGGAGCATGTAGTTGACCGTTTGTACTTGGGAGACATGCCGCCAGAAGACACCAAAAAGCAGCCTTCTAACAAGCTTCGTATTGAAGTTACAGAGTGGATTGCGAATCAACTAACTAAGGCTCATGAAAAAGTAAATAGCACAGGCGGCCAAGTTGTTTACCGTCGACTCAATAGAAATGAGTATGACAACACTATTCGCGACCTATTTGGCTTATATGGATTCTCATTTGCCAAAGAAAATTTTCCGGAAGATGAAGCTAGTCATGGTTTTGATAACATTGGCAAAACCTTGACCATGTCGCCATTGCTCATGGACAGAGTTCTTGCTGGTGCAGATGAAGCTCTAAAGATAGGTCTGAGTGGTTTTATAAATAAAAGAAAGAAGTACGAAGAGAAAGTTGTTGATCCGCTAGAGAAGATGTGGAAAGGCGAAGAAATGAAAAAGACCAACTATAGAATGGTTGATGGAAAGTTGACCTTAGTGAGTGACTCAGGGGTACGAATACATGTTCGTCAGGCCGGCTTTTATACTTTGCGCTTGAGCTTGCGAGCTATGGGAAAGAGTGAAGAAGCTCCACTTATTGAGGTTTTAGCAGGAAAGTTAGGAAACGGAAACCCTCCTAGATTAAGACCTGGTCATTTTTCATTTCCTTCTGGTAAAACGACGACAGTTGAAGTGACTGCAGAGTTACGTGACCGTGAAGAGTTTCAGTTTAAGTATATCAATCATGGTAACGTTCGTTCTGCTGCTGGCGGCGGTAAAAAACCAACAATACCAAACCCAAAGTTTAAATTGGCAGATTCACGTGCCTTGGTGATTGAGAAAATCGAACTTCTTGGACCATTTCGAGAGTGGCCAGCGCGCAAGAGTCCGTTAATAATTGACGGTTATTCTAAGAGTGATCTAGAACGCCTTTTAACTGACTTTGCCTCCAAAGCATTTCGTCGATCAGTGAATAAGAGTGAAATATCGGACATATTAACTATGGCAAAAGCCACTGAGAAAAGTGGTGGTTATAAAGAAGGTGTAAGAGTTGGTTTGAAAGCGATACTTTGTTCGCCACACTTTCTGTATATCAATGAAAAACCAGGTCGCTTAGATGATTATGGCATCGCCTCTCGCTTGTCGTATTTTTTATGGAGTTCTATGCCTGATGCTGAGTTATTTAAAGTGGCAGCTCAAGGGAAATTGAGTGATCCAAAGTTTAGAGAAGCTCAAATAAAGCGAATGCTGCAAGACCCGAAAGCTAAGAGCTTTAGTCAAAACTTTGTAGGACAGTGGCTTGAGCTGCGAACCTTGGGAGAAACGACACCAGACGACGTTCTTTATCCAGAGTATGACATTCGTTTAGAGGAGTCGATGAGCAAAGAAACCTTGGCCTTTTTTAATGAGATACTTCACGATCCGAAATTGACAATTCATGACTTTATAGATGCCGACTTTGGGATGATAAATGATCGCTTGGCAAAGCACTACGGACTGAATCCAGTATCTGGCTTTTCACTCAGACGAGTAAAGCTGAAGCCAAGTAATTCAAGAAGAGGCTTACTTGGACAAGCCAGTGTTTTGACCTTAACAGCCAATGGTACAGTTACATCTCCTATAGTTCGTGGCTCTTGGATTTTAGAGAATATCCTAGGAACACCGCCACCACTTCCACCACCAGATGTACCTGGCATAGAGCCCGACCTTTCGGGTGCAACAACCATCAAACAGCAACTAGACAAGCACCGTTCTGTAGAAGTTTGTGCCTCTTGTCACAAGAAGATTGATCCTCTCGGTTTTGCTTTGGAAAACTACGACGTCATTGGTCAATTGCGAAAAGAGTACCGGGTCAAAAAAGTTGCCTCTAAGCCAAAGTTTGGTAGAGGTCCATTTTGGAAAGTTGGTCCATCTGTAGAGCCAACAGGTCGTTTGTCATCTGGTCATAGTTTGAACGGGCCTGAAAGCCTGACTGAGTACCTCGTCGAAAAGCGTGAGTTATTTGCTAGATGCTTAACCAAGAAGCTTATGACTTATGGCATAGGTCGCCACTTAGAATTTATGGACAGACCATCAGTAGAGAAGATAACCCGCAAGATGAAGAGCGTCGACTTTAGGTACCCTCTTCAAGACTTGATTATCGACATCGTCAACAGTGAACCCTTTTTAACCAAGTGAGTGTGTGTAAATGATTAACAGCAAACCTTTATCTCGACGAACTCTTATAAAAGGAAGTGGAGTTCTTTTAAGTCTACCTTTTCTAGAAGCGATGGTGCCTAGTAGCTATGGTCAGTCCAAGAGCGCTGCAGACATAAAACGACTCTTTGTAGTTCACGCTCATTTGGGCTTTTATCCAGATATGTTCTGGCCAAAAGAAACAGGTAGAGACTACAAGCTTTCATCGTCTTTGCAGCCTTTATCCCAGTTTAAAGATAAGATGACGATCGTTCAGGGGACATCTCACCCAGGAGTAAAAGGCGGTCATGGTGCAGCAAGCCGTTTTCTTTCAGCTACACCGTCAGATATTGGTAAAAATGGCGTATCTTTCGACCAAGTCGCAGCTGAAAAACTTGGTGTAAATACGCGCTACACGTCTATTGAAATGGGCGAGAGCCAATCGATTAACCGTAGTGGAGTTCGCCTTCCAAGTTGGGGTGGTCAGTCAAAAGTGTTTCAAAGACTCTTCGTTCATGAGAGTGCTCAAAACATCAAAAAACTTGAGAAGAAGCTTCAAGAAGGTCGCAGTATCCTAGACCTCGTTTCTGCTCAAACTAAAAGCTTACAAAAGACGGTTGGTAAGTACGACAAAGAAAAGTTGGATGAATACTATAGTTCAGTTCGTCATGTCGAAAAGCAACTTGAAAAGGCTCAGGATTGGGCCCATGAACCACCGCCAAAAGTTTCCTTAAAGAAGATGAAAGATATATCTGCGGTAAATAACTACAAAGCTTACTTTGAGACTTGGGGTGAACTCGCCAAGCTGGCTCTACAAACAGACATGACCAGAGTTTTGAGTTGGGGCATTCAGATGAGTAAGCCGCTGACTTCTTTAGGCTTCACTAAAGACTGGCATGGATTGACTCATACTGAGAAAGAACTTTGGGGTAAATTTGACCGTTTGTTATTTGCTGAATTTGCAAAAGTTTTACATAAGTTTGAAACGACTAAAGACGGCTCAAGTAACCTTTTGAAGAATACTTCTATCATCGTCACGAGCCCTCTTGGGCACGCCGGTAAGCATACAAATAAAAATCTACCTGCACTTGTTTTTGGTGGCTCTTTTAAACACGGCCAGCACTTAAACTTTAAGCCACATAACGAAACCCCAACAGCAAATCTTTATTTGAGCCTTCTAAATGGCGTCGGCATAGAGACCAGTAAGTTTGCGTCAAGTACTGGCACGTTGACCGGTATGGCTTAACCACTCTCCCACAACACGCGCATAACACACCAGCTGAGTCTTCTTCAGAAGGCTCAGCTCTTTTTAAAATTTAAATTAAATGAAGTGAGAATATGATTAAAAATAGCATATTCCTCTTAGGCTTCTGGCTACTAGTTTCAGTCAATGCGAATAACGATGAGTCTATTCAGAGAGGAAAGAAAATATACGAAACGGTTTGTTTCGCATGTCATGGAAAAAATCTCGAAGGTGGCTCTGGCTTTAACTTGAGAGACACAGTTTGGGTTCATGGTGGAACTCCAAGTGAAATCTTAAAAACTATCAAGAAAGGTTTCCCAGAAAAGGGAATGATTCCTTTCGAAACTGTCTTTAAGGAAAATGATCTTAAAGATGTAGTTAACTTTATCCTTTCTCGTCAGCAAGGTTTTAAAAACTTATCCTACAAAATCTTCCAAAACTTAAGAGCCGATAAGCCGATTGAGGACTTAGGGCTTTCGAAGTTAAAACCAGAAAAGTCAGGAGTGCTTAAGCTTCCTTACTTAGATATAAACCTGCCAGAAGTTGATTGGTTTGGCATTCAAAACTCAGGTATATTAGTTATCCCAGAGAGTGGCGAATATTTACTTAAAGGAATCCTTCGACAAGGTTCTCATATACAGATGTTGATAGATGGTAAGCCACTTAAGTTAGATATCCAGAAAGAGAAGTGGCAATACACTTTTGAGCATAAAGTTGAGCTCAAGAAGGGTGAGCACGACTTTGAATTGAATTATGTGAAAATACATAAAAAAGCAAGTTTTCATATCGAGCTAGAAAAAGATGGAATGACTATGCCTTTGTCAAAAGGGGCTTTTATTAAATCTCAAAATAGACAGATCGTTATAGCTTCGACGACAAAGCCGGTAATTCTAAGAAAGCGAATTGATGGACTACCAAGTAAAACGATTGCCGTAGCTTTTCCTGAGAAAGTAAATGTAGCCATAAATCCTCGAAATGCTTCAATAAATGGTCTTTGGTATGGGGAGTTTGTCGATATTGGACCAAATGTTTTTGGTCGAGGACGTTTAGCTAGTTTAGTGAAGACTCCTTATATATTTTCTGGTGATGAAGGCATAACAGTTTTAGAGAATACCAGCAAAGCAGAAGTCGATTACTTAGAGTACTCAACTTATCCTCAAGCAAGATTTCATTTTAAAGTAAATGACAAGAAGCTTTCGATTGAAATGACAGCACTCGGAGAGTCACTCATCTTAACATATCGAAGTGAATCTAAGCAAAAACTATCTTTACAGGTTCCAGAAGGTGTGACTTTAGAAAGTCTTCATGGGCAGACTGTTAACAATACTTTGATTATTGATCCTAAGCACAATGAGAAATTCACTGTGAAGGTTACAAAGAAGGAGACTGGCAAATGAAATACTTATTCGCACTTTTATCTTTAATTGTTTCTCTTACTGCAGCGACACCAGATGGATATAAGATAGAAACTATCGAGACTCCAGAAGGGGTTCGTTTTCACGTTACAGGCATGGACATAGATAAGCAGGGAAATGTTTACTGCGCCACAAGATTTGGAGATGTCTGGAAGCTTCAAAATAAGCGCTGGCAGAAATTTGCCGAAGGTCTCCATGAACCTTGTGGTTTACTTGTCGAGGAAGATGGTTCAGTAGTTGTAACACAAAAACCTGAGATGACTCGTTTAATTGACTCAAATAAGGATGGCGTTGCAGACAGGTACATCGAGTTAACGAGTGAGTTTGGTTTCCATAACAATTATCACGAGTTCAACTTTGGTGGAGTCAAGGACAATGAGGGCAACTACGTAGGAACGTTGAACTTAGGTCATGAAGACTCCAAGGCTTTTGGTTTGAGTTTGATGGTGACTCGAGGTGGTTATCGAGGCTGTGCGTATAAGGTTAGCCCGAGTGGAGAATTTAAAATAATTGCGAGTGGCTTACGCTCACCAGCAGGTTTAGGAAAGAACTCTTCTGGAGATATTTTTTATACAGATAATCAAGGTGACTATGTCGGCACGTCGATGTTGCTGCACCTGCGTGAAAACCACTTTTACGGACACCCTGCATCGCTCATCGATAAAGACTTTACTGCAGAGAAGTTAAAGTCCATGAAGGACACTGACTTTGATAAGATGAGAACAAGACCCGTTGTCTGGATTCCTCATAACGAAATAGCTCAGTCACCGGGTAATCCAGAGTGGGATAACACAGCCGGTAAGTTTGGGCCATTTTCAAATCAGTTCTTCATTGGTGATCAAAGCCGTTCAAGTCTCTTTCGAGTTTCACTGCAGAAGATAGGAGACACTTACCAAGGTTGTGTATTTGACTTCATGACTGGCTTTCAGAGTGGTGCTATGCGCCTTCGTTTTGATGCAGAAGGTTCCTTGTGGGTAGGCGAGACTGGTAGAGGTTGGCTTTCAAGAGGCGCGAAGATGTATGGCTTACAAAAAGTGAGTTGGGACGGAACTCTGCCTTTTGAAATGCAGGACGTAAAACTGACGAAAGATGGCTTTAAAGTGACTTTTACGAAAGAGCTAGATCAAGAGAGCATCAGCAACTTTACGATCAAGAGTTGGCACTATGACTATACGAGAAACTATGGCAGCCCAGTGAGAGGCATACAGCCAGTTAGCTTTAGTGACGTCAACTTAAGTGAAGATAAGAAAGTACTGACGTTCAAAGTTCCTCTAAGTGAAGAGAAAGTTTTCAGTTTTGACTTCAGCCAGCTTAAATCCTTAGTAGGTAAAAACTTAATAAATAAGCACGCTTACTACACACTTATTAAAAAACTTTAATCTATCTGTCAGGATTATTACAGGTCGCTCGTTGCATGAGACTATATTAAAATTCAGGTTCTGGTGAAGTGGAGGTTTCGATGAATTCAAAAAAACTCTTTACTCTTATTGAGTTACTAACGGTTATTGCCATCATAGGCATTCTTATATCATTGCTTTTTCCTGCCATGGCTAAGGCAAGGGCTGCAAGTGAAAGTGCGGTATGTAAAAGCAACTTAAAGCAAGTGATGATTGCAGAGTACAATTACGCCAAAGATAACAATAATTGGATCTTTTATTTTCGACGTTATCACAATTGGGATGGTTGGTCTCAAACAGTTTTAAATGATCATTACCTACCAAAAGAATCGCCAGTAATGAGGTGCCCTTCAGAAGCTCCATACACTTTTGTAAATGGTGCCGGTTATGGTCGCTCCGACGTTATTCAATGGTGGGAGAACGGAGTACGAGTTCAAAAAGCTTTAGTCAGAAAGTGGGATGATCCTAGAGATGATAATTGGTGGGGCCATTTTTTGAAATTGGATACAGCCGTAGAGCCTTCAGAGACCTCATTTATTTTGGATAGCTGGGACTTAGTTTCAGAGTCACAACAACACTGGATGTTTAATAAGAACCGTTATGGACCAGCTCTGCGCCACTTAAAGAGAGCGAACGCAAGTACCTTGGATGGTGGAGCTCTCGGTCGAACGTTAAATGACCTTCGAGATAAGAGGTGGACTCGGGCCTTTGTTGGATCTCGTGGTAATTATGAATTAGTTGATTGGTAGTGACCAAAACTTTAAGATGTTTACAATTGAAGCACTCCAGATAATTTAAGAAACTAAACTTTAGAAGAGCTTATGAATTTAACAGATGAAGATATACTTTCGGTCTTGATGAAGACACGCGAAAAGCTTTCGGCGACTATTTATCTGATAATCAGAGACGCGCAATTGGCGGAAGACATTTTTCAAAATGTCACTCTCAAAGCTCTTACTAAAGGTGCTACCTTTGCATCTGAAGACTACTTGCTTTCCTGGTCGTTTATCACTGCTAAAAGAGAAGCGATAGATTGGCAAAGGAAGCATAAAAAAGAGCACACTGGTATAAATGCCGTTGTCTTAGAGATCATGGAAAATGAGTGGCTACAAAGAAGTAAAGCCCAGAATAATCAACAGATGGATGCCTTACGGGATTGTCTAGAAAGTGTTCCTGAAAAATCGCGTGAGCTGCTCAAGTTACGCTACTTTGAAGGTCACTCTTGTGGGGAAGTCGGCCGTATAATTGGCGTCGGTTTAGATGCGGTTTATAAGCGACTTTCGCGTTTGCATAAAAACATAAAATCTTGCATGGAGTGCAAACTGCAGCCGGACACTTTTGTAGGGGACGAAAAGGGATGATTGATAAAGAAAAGTTAATTTTGCGTTACTTGGACGATGCTCTGAGTAGTGACGAGATGGATCAGCTAAACAACATTCTTGAAGAAGACGTCGAAGCTCGAGACTTTCTTTACTCTGTCTCAGAACAGTCTGTTGTACTGGCCGGTATGGAACGGTCTCTAAATTTAAATAAAAAGAAGACTGCAGCAAAGTCTCCAAAGAGCATTCAAAGTAAGCTCTTCATTGCTATCGCGGCATTGCTTGCCATTGCCTTAACTGTCTTAGTATCACCACAATTACAGCAAAAAGACTTAGTGGTTACAGCTTCATCTGTTACTGGTTCTTTTAAGTGGCTTGGTGACGATGGTAAAGTCTTTGAAAGCATCTCAGAAGGTACCGAACTCCCCAGTGGTTCTATCGAGTCTATGTCAGAGCAATCTTCGATTAAACTAACTTATGAAGATAAGACTCAGATAACTCTGTTTGGCCAATTTTCAGCAAGTCTATCTGGCGTTGATCAAAAGAAACTAAACTTATACAAAGGTTATATGTCGGCGAATGTAAAGCCACAAAAAAAGCCTCTGTTGATCAGTACTCCAACCGCAAAAATGGAAGTCTTGGGGACGACGTTCAATGTTGACTCAAGTGTGAATAACACTCTGCTAAGTGTCAGTGAAGGAGCCGTTAAATTAACCCGAAAAGTAGATGCTCAAGATGTGCGAGTTAAGGCAAATGAAGCCGTTATCGCAGCAAATGAAGCAACAGAAAAACTACTTGTGAAGGAGATACTAAAGCCAGTTCATAACTGGAAGAGCGACTTTGATAGTGCCTCTCAAGATTCTCTTATAGGCCAGTTAGTTTATGTGGACAATAAAGCTTTTGTCAAGTCTTCTCCCAGGCAGATATTTCATGCCTATTTACAAACAAATACGACCATTCATCGAGTCGGTCAAAAACTCCAGTGGCGAACCCCAGCTCCTCTTATTTTGAAACGCAATTCACAGGTTGTCGTAAAAGGACGGATGGATAAGGCTGCAAAGTTAGACATACTTTTCATGGTGAAAGAACCAAAAGGAGGGTTTGCTGGAAACTTCTATAAGCAGATTTTTCCTGAGTTAGATGAAAATGGAAACTTTGAAATAAGGACAAGTCTTGAAGGATTTAAAAAACTTCAAAACTGGTCGCAAGAGTACGTCGAAGGACTCCAACTATATACGGTGTCGATGTTCACAACCGGAGTTGATCATAACTTGATGGGATCCGCCATTGAAATCATCACAGAAGAAGTCTCTAAATAGATAGTTATAAGTTTACTTTCTGGCCGCCATTTTTAGCCGATTTATAAATAGCACAAATAAGCTCGACGGCTTTTCGGCCTTCATCACCAGAGGTACTCGCAGGACGATTTTCTGCAACAGCAGCTATGGCTTCTTCAAACCAAGTAAAAAATGATATCTAAAACCAACTTTCTTGAACTCAACTCATAAGTGTTGAATTTACGAAAGTAGGCAAAAAAATGATAGGAATCATGACTAATAAAGCTTACAGTAGTACACTAAATTACAATCAAAATACTTTTGTAGTACCTGTTTTGCTTTGAGGTGACATTGTTTGAATATGTTATTTCCTAAAATGAGATAAAGTTTGGTAAGCACCGGAAAGAGAAGATTAATACTAATAGTTTCTACAAATCTAATAATGAGGCTTTAGAAAGATACGGTTTTGAAATAGGCAGAGTAAAAGCTGTAACTAATATCGATCAACAAAAGATAAAGGTGCTAATTCAGATTCATGTCGAAAAAACAACAAGCCAAAAACACTACAGAGTGGTGAATTACTACGGGACTCGTAAAGAACTGAAAAAATAGGCAAATTCGCGAGCTGGAAATGAAAAGATAAAAGAGGCGTTTAACTGAAGAATATCACTAAAGTCGTACATGGAATTATACTCGAAGTATTAAGTGATAGTTAAGTACAAACAGATGAAGGTATCACTATTTATGCGACCAAAAGGAAGAAAATGAGACGTTACCTACAAGCAATCTTAGTATGTATATTAATCATTGGTTGTTCAAAAAAAGAAAAGAGTGTTTTTGAAAAAGCTAAAGAGAATGCTCAAAAAATAGCAGAAAATAAAAAAACTAAATTGGATAAAAAACAAAAATCCGCACTAAACACATACCAAATTAAAAAACTAAGCCTATTCAAGAAAATTAAAGATCTTCAGCGGAAAAGATACCATCAAGACGTTATGGAAATCGTACATGAATATGCGCTCGTTAAAGACGAGGACTTTATCACATTAGTTAAACCTTCAGTCGATTGGTACAATAGACAAAGAAATGCCGAACTTATAAAGAGAAAATTCAAAGAAGAAAAAAAAATAAAAGCAAATAATAAAGAAAAATTGATCCAGCAACAGTTTCATAATGGAACCCATATACAATTAGTGCGGGCAGTAAAACAAAAAATGCATAATCCAGATAGTTTTGAACATGTTAAAACGACTTACGAAGAGCATGAAAACTATATAATAGTTACAATGGAATTTAGAGGGCGAAACGGCTTCAATGCTAAAATTCTAAAGACGGTCAAAGCAAAATATTCAACCTATGGAAAGCTGAAAGAAATTTTAAAATGATCGTTGTGCACACAACAGATAAATATCATAGATATGATGACAAAAATAGGGACTAATTATGGCACTAATTATTTGTAAAGAATGTAGAAAAAAATATTCTAGTAATGCTAAGTCTTGCCCAGAATGTGGGAACCCAACACCGACAAATGAAGAGAACACGAAAAAGAAAATGTCTTTTAAAAGCGGCTGCCTAATCTTTTTTGTTTTTTTAATGATTGCAGGCTTATTGTCCCCTAATAGCGACGAATCAAATTTAACAACAAATTCTAATTCAGAGCAAAGAGAGTTGGCCGTAAAAAAGAAGAAAGAAAAACTAGAAGCATTGAAGAAACAGAAGCTAGAAGCATTGAAGAAACAGGAAGAGAAAAAAGAAAAGGAGCTAAAAGATTTTAAAACTAATTCTGCTTCAGTCTTAATTAGCCTTGATAGAATGTTGATAAATAAAGACCTTGAAGGAATGAATTCTCTTCTAAAGAAATATGAAAACGTAGAAAATAAAGAACTAAACAAGTTCAGATCTCAATATCAATCCATATCTCTTAAAAAAGAACTGAGTAACTTACCTGAAAATGAATTTAGTAAGAGAATACAAGTATTAAAACAGTTGCTACAATTATATCCAGAATCTAAAGACTATAAAACAAAATTAGCCCATAATGAATCTTCTCAAAAAGAAAAGTTGGCAAAGGCGATCTTAACTAGGATTAAAGACTTATCAGATAAAAAAAATAAAACTAAAAATGATTTAAAGCAATTGGTTAAATTTATGGATCAAATAATTGCGATAGGTTATAAACCAAAAGAATTCCAATCAAATAAAGCAAAATATGAAAGACTACTCAATATTCTTATAAAGAAAGAGCAAGATCAAAAAGCTTTGAAAATTGCGAAAGAAAAACGAAAGAAAAAACTAGAGTCTTATTTTTCTGCATGGGACGGATCTCACGTTGAACTTGTTCGCGTCGTCAAGAAAAGAATGAATGATCCAAGTAGTTTTGAACATGTAGAAACAAAGTATACTGATAGAGGCAAGAACGGAGTGATTCTTTTTATGACTTTTCGCGGTAAGAATGCTTTTGGCGGTAAGGTTTTAAATAATGTTAAAGCATTATGGTTACCAGAAAAAAACACTATCACATTTTTAGAAATTTAGTTTAGTTGGATTCCAACTCGTTGAAACTAATTATTCTATTACTCTTTGTCTCCTTGACAATCTCTGCCTGAGCAATAACCGGCAAAGTAGTTCGTGTTTCAGATGGTGATACGATCACAATTTTAGATAAAGAAACTTACTGGCACTATATGGCTTCGAACTCTATTGAGATCAATTTTAATATCTAGTTACAGATTTACTTTTTTACCACCATTTTTAGCCGATTTGTAAATAGCACAAATAAGCTCGACGGCTTTTCGACCTTCATCACCAGAGGTACTCGCAGGACGATTGTCTGCAACAGCAGCTATGGCTTCTTCAAAGTTGCGTTGGTGCCACTCGAAACTTATGGCATTGGGATCGGCGGCACCAGCTCCAGCGGCCTCAGGATTTAAACCAAATGTTTGGCGAACTTTAGCATCATTCTCTTGCTCATCTTTAAATTCCCAAACACTAAATTTGTCGTCGACCATAAAGGCAGATCCGGCATCGCCAGAAATCTGAACTTGAGCGGGGTGACCATCTTTTGACCAACAGGCAGTTGATCCTTGGATGACACCACGAGCACCGTTTTTAAATTCGAGAATAGCAACGGCGACATCTTCCACTTCGATATTTTCATGAGCAACTAAACCACTGAATGCACAAACACTTTTAACTTCTCCCATGAGATGCAAAAGTAGGTCAATAGTATGAATAGATTGGTTCATTAAAGCGCCGCCACCATCAAACTTCCAAGTCCCTCTCCAAGCACCACTTTCGTAGTACTCTTGAGTTCTCCACCACTTTATATAAGTGTCAGCAAGGGCAATTTTTCCGAAGCGCCCTTGATCGACAGCTTCTTTAAAAACTTTGGTGGATTCGTTGAATCTACGAGGAAGTATACCAATGAGTTGAACCTTGTTTTTCTCACAGGCTTCGATCATTTTATCGATTCTTTCTGGTGTAACATCTAGTGGCTTTTCGACGATTAAGTGTTTCCCGGCATTTGCCACAGTTATAGCGGCCTCCATGTGAACTCCACTAGGTGTACAGACCGTTACAAAATCGAGATCTTCAGCAACAAAGTCATCGAGATCTGTGTAAAGCTTGCAGTTATAGTCACCTGCCAATTGTTGACCGGTTTGGGCATTTCTACCGTAGATGGCAACGAGTTCTGCATTTGGTATGGCTTCTATGGCTTTGGCGTGAAACTTGGAGATCATTCCAGTTCCAATGATTCCGAATTTATAAATCTTATTTGGCATAATTGTTTTCCAGTAGGTTTAGTCGGTGTGTGTTGTGTCAGATCAAAGATTTTAGAATTTTTTTGAACTTTGGGATTTGAGTAAAAGGATCTTCTTTTTCCTCATACTCAAAGACGACATAACCAGCATAGTTAGCACTTTTAAGAATCTTTATTAGACGATTAAAGTCAGCATCTTGGAGTTCGCCATTGACTGGTATCTTAGCTTTGATTTGGGCATTTACTGTATATGGCGCCAACTTCTCAAGTTCTGCATAAGGGTCAGGAGTTTTGGCGATATTTGCGGAATCAAAAGTTATGCCAAAATTAGGAGAGTCGATAGTCTTTGCAAAGTCTAAAAGTTTATCGATATTTGTCATGGAATCGTGATTTTCCATACCTAAGATGACACCGCGTTTTTCGGCATATGCCAGAGCTTCTGAAAGATTGTACTCGAGGTTGTTGAGTATTTGTTCTTCAGTCGCTCCTTTTGGACCATGCTTTCCTGCAAAAACACGAATAACAGGAGCTCCTAGGTCAGCATAATGGTCGATCCACTTTTTGGTGTAAGCACTTTGAGCTTTTGCTTCAGCACTCCCAGGAGTAAGACAGAAGTTGTTACCGATAGCGCCACCAGATATATCTAGACCGAGTATATGGGCCCTTCTTTTAATTGAGTTCATATAGCTGCGATCGGCAGTTGGAGGAAAGAAGTAAGCAGTCAGTTCTACGGCATTGAATTGCTCTCTAGCTGCATAGTCGAGAAACTGCATGATTCCCATATTTCCATCTTTAGCTTTTCCCTTCATCCAGCGCATTTGGCTCCTTAGCGAGTATGCAGCTAGACTCACCCCTTTTATTCTTGGATTGATGCGACTTATAGGCTCAAGGGCAGTGGCAGAAGACGTTAAGGCGACTGCTGCCGAACTATAGAGGAAGTCTCTTCTATTTAAAATATTCATCTTATTCTCTTCCTTAAAATGGGTTGAGCCTCTCTATCTTATCATTGTATAAAGAGGACACTTTAAAGAAGGTTATAGCGATATAAGAGCTCTTACAATAAAACTATTCGGACACGAATGGAGGAGCTTGTTCAGATAATATCATTACCCTTAAAGAGAATTAAGCTCACGCAGAGGCGGAGAGAATCGCAGAGATGTGTAAGGGGGATTTTGTTTAACCACGAAGGTTAGAAGGTTTAGAAGGGAATAGGCTCACGCAGAGGCGGGGAGAACCGCAGAGATGTGTAAAGGGATTTTATTTAACCACGAAGTTTAGAAGATTTGGAAGGGAATAGGCTCACGCAGAGGCGGGGAGAATCGCAGAGATGAGTAAAGGGATTTTGTTTAACCACGAAGTCTAGAAGATTTGGAAGGGAGGATAGGCCTCACGTATAAGCGTAGAGAACCGCAGAGTATAGAGGCTATGTAAATTATGCTTTTCTTACCTTCTTCGTGGTTTTTCCCTCTGCGCCGCTGCGCCTCCGCGAGAGAATTTCCCATCTATATTTTTCATATAGATTATGGCTCAAGTAGAATTTATTAACCACGAAGGTTAGAAGACTTTGAGAGTGGATAACCTCACGGTGAGGGTGAGAGAATCGCAGAGTTGGATATGACAGCTTTTTCTCTGTGTCTTGGTGGCTCTGTGAGATATTCATTTTTTTTAAATGAGGCTTTCTTATAAACCACCGGGCCGGTGGTGCCCCCAGGAATGAAGGGTTCTTTGCTTTGATATTTTATTAACCACGAAGGTTAGAAGATTTGGAAGGGACCTCACGGTGTGGCGGAGAAGCCAGTTTTCCTCTGTGTCTTGGTAGCTTTGTGAGATATTTTTTTAAGACTGAATTAGCCTTCTAAACCACCTGACTGATGGTGCTCCCAGAAGGCTTCTCCTCGCTTTTACCTAAGCTAAAACTTGCTCAATGAGACCACTACTATCGCCAAACTTTTGTTGACTTAAACCATTTGCTTCAAGTAAAGACAACCAAAGGTTGCAAAGAGGGGTTCTCTTTGGCATGGCAATGTGTTGTCCAAGGTTTAGGTTTTGGCCATTTCCCGCAATGATGACCGGACAGTTTCTTATGTTGTGTGAGTTCGATATATTTGATCCATAGGTCAAAGTTGTTTTGTCGAAGAGACTAACTCCTTCACTATTTTTAGTCGCTTTTAGTTTGTCGAGCAAGTAAGCCAGAAGTTCACTTTGTTTCTGGTCTCTCAACTTTGAAACAGGCAAGCGGGAACCTTTACCGTAGTGACTCATGTTATGGCTTGAGATGTCTACATCCAAACTTTTTAGGAGTGACTCGACGGGTTGACGGTAAGAGATGACTCTAGTCGTATTTGTCTGTAAGGCAGCGACCATTAAGTCATACATCAACTTAATTTCTTTATATCCCTTAAGGCCTCTTTTAGGTTCTTTGAAAGGGGCCTTAGGCTTTGGCTTGCCAATCCAAGCTTTTTCTCTTGCTAGTTGCTGCTCTATTTCTCTTACAGATTCGAGATACTCATCTAGTTTATCTTTGTCTTGAGGATTGAGTTTCCTTTTCATAGAACCGACATCCATCAAGACGGCATCAAGAGAACTGCCCTGTCTGCGGATTAAGTTTTTCTTTTCATCGATGGACATCTTTTCATTGCCGAAAAGCTTGTGATATACAAGGAAAGGATCTCGCAGTCCAGCAAGAGGTTTGCCGTTTTTGTTCCATGAGAGAGAAAGACCTGGGCCATGGCCTGATTGACCAGCATTGTCACAGTCAAACTGCAGTGAACTAAAGCGGTGGTTTGCACCCCATTTTTCTGCAGCTACTTGGTCGACAGAGATGGTGTTACTAAAGCTTTTTCCAGGCACAGCGTAACGGTTGGCTCCAGTTAAAAAAACTGTACTGCCCCAGTGGCCACCGGAGTTAAACTTGTGTTCAGTTCCAAGGACTAGACTGAAGTCTTTTTTATGGCGAGCTAGCGGTTTTAAACCTTCAGGTAGCTTGTAGTTTGCGCCAGTATCTTTCACATTTGGAAACCAGGTCTCTTTGGTAACACCCCAACCAAATGACAAGAATATCATATTATTCATTTGAGTAGATTTTTTTTCTTCTCCGTGCAGAGAGAGCATGTGTGGAAGGGCGAGAGTTGTTCCTATACCTTTCAAAAAGTGTCTTCTATTCATTATAAAAATCCTTACCTTTTGATTTTAAAATCTTCTAATTGAACTATTTCATGAATCAGCCAGTGAAGGCTATTTTTGTTGCGCTTCATTTTCTTTTGTAAACCATTGATCAAGTCTTGATCTGAAAAGCCAAATTTACGATTCATGCTATAGCTGAGTAGTGATGTGATGAGACCTCTATTGAAGTCATCTGTCTTTGAAGAAATGAAGTCCCTTAGTTCCACATAACCTTTAAATGAGGGGCCACGATAAATAGCCCCGGATGGATCAATGGTGTGTTTTTTATTGCCAAGTTTGACATGTGTGCGCCATGTTCCATCGGCATCGAAGTTTTCCATACCTACACCGATGGGATCAATTTTTTTGTGGCAGTGAGCACATTGGGCTTCCTCTTGGTGAGCTTTAAGTATCTGTCGAGCAGAGAGCTTTTTACTCTCTAGACGACTTAGTTGTGGAACATTTGCCGGAGCAGGTGGAGGTGGTTGATTGAGAATTTTGCGTAAGACCCACGCACCTCTTTCAACTGGCGAAGTGTGATTGCCGTCTGAACCCATGGCTAGTATTGCAGCCATACCAGTTAAGCCACCACGAACAGAGTTTTTCGGCAATGTTACTTTTCTAAATTCATCGCCAGCTACACCAGTTATACCATAGTGGTTCGCGAGGAGGGCATTTATAACAACGAAGTCACTTTTAAGTAGTTTTCCGGTATCTAGTTTTTGGTCAATGATCAACTTGATAGTTTGGTAGATCTCTTCTTCTGTAGCAGCTTTGAGTGAGTCATCGAACTCGGGGTACTTTCTTGCATCGAACTTAAAGAAATTAAGTCTTTCGATGCCTAGCCATTGATAAGTATATGAGCGAATAAAGTTCATGACTCTTTCATCTTTCAACATGCGGTCTACTTCTTTGCGAAGAATCTCGCCTTTAAGCTTTCCGGCAGCAGCGATTTTTTGAAGTCTAAGATCTGGAGCTGAACTCCACAAAAAATAGGAGAGTCTTATCGCTAATTCATTTTGTGTGAGTAGTCTTTTCTTTAAGCTTGCTGTTGGTTCAGCTAAAAATAAAAAGCTTGGAGAAGATAGGATTACTGATAATGGCTCAACAATAGCTTCTTTAGGTTTTAGACCAACACTTAATTCTTCTTCATATAGACCGATTAGTCTATCTGTGTAGCTATCCTCAACTTTACCTCTTCTGAATACCTTTTGAGCAAAGTCTTTCAAGATTGGTTTTATTTGATCTGACTTTAGGACGCTAGAGTTTATTTTTGCAATGGTTTGAGACAAAAGAGGCTGCTTTTTACTTGGTAATGGACCTTCGTATTCGACCCAATCAATCCAGAGTGTAGGAGAGGCTGCTTTACCCGTTTCCCTTCTACTCATTTCATACTTAAAGAAGGCGGTAGATTCTGTTGATTTTTCTCTGAAAGTCATGAGCCTATTTTCTGAATTTATCACGACAGTTTGTTCTATGATTTGCGGATTGCTCAAAGGGGCAGTGACTTGAAAAGTTCTAAGACGATTGAAAGACTTTTCTTTATCCATGAAGCCGAGGTCGAGAAAGCTGCGCTCAGGTGGACTGTTTGGCAGAAGAGCTACTCTTGCACGGATCTTATAGACACCGTTCGGAAAGGTCGTTCTAAGCTTCTTTTTCCTTTCAGTACCATTTTTCCTCTCAATCGTGATCATTTGGTCGAACCAATCAATTTTAAAAGAGAAGTTGAGTATAGGGTGCCTAAGACTCATGAGGACTCCAGTCTTGCTCAGTGAGTTTTTTAAGTAATCGTCATAACTAGCGAAAAACCTTTCATAATGGTCTTTGGCAAACTTAACTTCAGCTTTGTCGATTATACCAAAGTCTTTTGGCTGTTTATTTTCTCCAGCCTTTTGTGACTTTTCATAGGCTATGGCTCCTTTGTAACGTCTTAGATATTCACTGTGTCTTTTGGTGACTCCTTCGTTGGCCTGAGTTTCAGGTTCGTATCTTATCTTAAGTGGTTTATCGAGAGTTTTGTGACGCAATGCGTCTTCTATAGAGGATCTGGCGATCATTAGGTATTGTTGAATTTGGTCGGCAGATAAAAATAAATTAGTTCCATCGTTGTCAAAGTTTGAGCTCGAAAAGTCATCTGGCAGCGTTGAAGCATTTACAGAAACACCAAGTAAGTCTTCCATAGTGTTTTTGTACTCACGACGATTGAGTCGACGCATGGTGATCTTTCCGCCTGTATCGTTTAGCATGTTACGTGCATCAACAAGTTTTCCTGAGAGCATTTCGAGGAATTTTATCTTATCTTGGCTTTTAGGCTGGGTTTCATCTTCAGGTGGCATCTCCTTAGAGTTTACCGAGTTGAGGATGTGTTGCCATTTATCGGCATCTTTGACAGTTTTTATGGCAAATGAAAAACCTTTTGTATCAAGCCTAACTTTGCCTTTTGTCTTTTTGGCATTGTGACACTTTGTGCAGTAGTCAGTTAGGAATTGACGGTATTGTTCATCTATTTGAATAGCTTTTTCTTTTGCTTGAGTTGCAAGAGATATTAAAAAAAAGAAGAAGGTCAGTATAAATTTTTTCTCACACACAAAAAGATCCTTAATTTAGTGATAATCATTTAGTTTTGGTTAAGTAGACACCTCGTAACAACTTGGAGGAGTTTGGCTTCTTTAGAACAAGGGAAGTTTACAGATCGTCTTATGGTTGTTACTGCCAGTATATAAATTGTAAGCCAGACTGAGCTGTTTAAGTTGACTTAAACAGACGGCAGTTTTGGAAATTTCTCTACTTTTGGTCAGAGAAGGAAGCAGAATAGTCATGAGTATACCGACAGTCGCGATAACGACGAGAAGTTCAATTAAAGTAAAATATTTTTTCATTCACACACCATTGCATTATTAAACCGACATCTGCTAACTCCCGCGAAACCTGAAACCTAACATTGTTTAGTAAAAATAATTATGAATTTATTTTGAGTATGAAATGTGTTAGCTTACATAGAGAGGGAAGTCTAGAATAAAGGTAGGTCTTTATAGAGGAAGTTTTGGTTCCAGTCTAAGTGGTAAAGCTTGTTTATTTTGATGGTTTTCGCGCTGCCATCAATCATGGTGTAATTAACTTTCTTTTGATAGTGCCTATCTAAATAAATTCGCTTAGAGTTGTTGCTACCACTACCATCGACCACTACCATCGACCGCTTCAGGAGTTTGGTTTCTCTTGGTTGAGCATTTATCCAAGACGAAACAAAAAAGAGAGGAGTGTTGGATGCGTTCCCTGCTTCTGCAAAACTACGAAAGTAGGGATCGGAAGTTCTCAAATCGTCGATATCCGCAGACCAAGTCCAAGTATTTAGTCCATAGCTCCAGTAACCATTTTCTCCAGCCAAACCGGTTTTATGAGTGCCGTGAACATTATTTCCAGAGTCTTGGTCAGCAGGTATATGACTCACAGAGGGAGACTAATAAAAGTCTATACTTTCGTGATGCTGGCTCAAGCAATCACTCTTCTTTCATCTTCTTCTTTGTGTTTAACATTTATCATACAGATTACGCTTCACACAGAATTTATTAACCACGAAGGTAAGAAGAATTGGAAACTGAGAGAACCTAACTAAGAACGAGAGAGAGGAAGGTAGTGAAGTAGACCCTACTTAAAGAAAGTATGAATTAGCTATAATGGGCTATACTTCGCAAAAGAGAATAAGAATTCGCAAATAGGCGTGTTTGTGAAGATTAATTGATAGGATAGTTAAATCAAAAGGAGAACTTGTGAATAAATTATTATTAATTCTAG
This sequence comes from Lentisphaeraceae bacterium, assembly GCA_021232515.1. GTDB lineage: Bacteria > Verrucomicrobiota > Lentisphaeria > Lentisphaerales > Lentisphaeraceae > JAKVBD01. The sequence goes on along the minus strand of JAJPOQ010000174.1, from coordinate 18,547 downwards.
GCATACTTATTAGCTGCAATCTGAGTGCAGCCGAAGTAGTAAAGATATTTAACGAGAGTGATCTAAGTAATTGGAAAACGCCTAAAAACAATATCTGGTGGAAGGCTGTAGATGGAACTTTAGTCTGTAAAAGTGGACCTAAAAAGCAAGGTTCAATACTATGGACAAAAAAGGAATATAGCGATTTTGAAGTTAGTTTGAAGTTTAAAATGGTAACAGAAGAGAATGATTCTGGTGTACATATAAGGAATAAGGATCAAATACAAATTGGTATATCAGGAAGTCTGAAGAGAGACATGACTACATCTCCATATATTCCCAAAAAAGGTTACCGAAAAGAATCCGTAGGTGTTAAAGAATTATTAAAGCCTAGAGACTGGAATAGCATGAAAATAAAAGCAGTTGGTCCAGTCTATACAATTTGGTTGAATGGTAAGCAAGTGAATGAATACACATCGACTACAGCCATCGAAAAAGGACCAATTGGACTTCAGTTACATGGTAATAGAAATATGGAAATTCACTTTAAAGATATAGAACTTATTGAGCTAGATTAACAAGTCGTAGACTTACTTAGCCTGCTTCTGTTTTTTAAGTAAGTCTTTATAACCACCAGAGTTAGTTACATATTTATAGCCAAGCTTCTCTAGAGCTTTTTTAGCTATCCCCGCTCTACCACCAACTTTGCAGTAAACTCTTATATCGGCATTTTTATCTTTGGTAATTGAGCCGATTTTATTCGTTATCTTTTGATAAGGAATATGTATCGCATTTTTTAAGTGACCACTATCAAACTCTTCTGTAGTTCTAACATCTATCCAAAAAATTTTATTTGACTCTTCAGCAAATAGAAAAGTACTAAAAAATAAGCTTATTAAAATTAAAAAAGTTTTCATGGTTAATCCTTATTAAAAAAATACTAAGAGTCACAATAACTAACATCCAAAATATGAATTGGATGATCCATCATTAATATATTTTAGATATTCTAATCTTCCAAGACATTTGTTTCTTGAGTGACTTACTATAGTCAAATCAAGCACTAATTATTTTCTTGGATGTAGTCATCACTAAAACCTAGCAAATTAAATTTTTATCTTCTATTACGGTTTGTTTGAATATTACCTCCAAAGCACGAATGAATTAACGTGTATATTGTATCATGAATAGACATGCAGTATATTAAAGAAATGTTTAATTAGCGAGGTAATTATGGTATATCTAATTGGAGGTATGAAATATTGTCTGACTAAGACAAGAGCGGCAGTAAGCTTTGCATGTTACCAAGCTAACATTAACAATTTGAAAGTAGTCTTGTTAGATCTTGACCCTAAATCTATATCTGGCAAACTATTAACCCCTGAAAATCTAAATTCTATAGATCACATCAAGTTAAAATGTGAATTATCTAAGGAGTATTTAGATAAGCTTGAAATGACCTATGACGTTGTCGTCATAGACAGTGGTTTGGGTTACAAGCAAGAGTTAGCGATGAGCTTTGCAGATACATATATAGTTCCATTTAACGTTAACGATCTTGGTTTGTGGTTGGTATGGACATTAACAAAAGTTGAAACAATGATTCGCAATGTTCAAGGTGTTAATCCTGATTTAAAGTGCCACTCATTTTTAGTATCTGAAGGTGACCGTTCTTCAATTGACTCAGAATTGGTGAAAGTGCTTAAAAAAAGCCAATATCTAACATACTTAGACTCTCCTGCTTTAAACCAGATGTTAACTGGAACGCTCACGAAAGACTTAGCTTAGTTATCTAGCATTAGGCTTAGTAGCTCTAAAAACATTAGACTTTTAAAGGAGGCTAACATGCCATCTCATACTATAATTGTTGGAGTCGACTTTAAAGACAATAGTGAAATCATCTGTCAAAAAGCCACCATTTTTGCTGAAAAATTGAACAGTTCTATCACCTTAATTCACATTAAAGAGGAAAGTCCTTATATATCCTTATTACCATATGAAGAAGATGCTTGTGAAGAACTTACTTTGGAAAAAGTAAATTCTAAAATGGAGTGCCTTGAAAAGCATATAGTTGGTCTTGGGGGTAGAATTGAGAAAAGTATAATTGAAACAGGAAATACATATGAAGTCCTCTGTAATCATGCAGATAGGTTAAATGCCAAAGCAATTTTTGTGGGTGTTGGACAAAATTATATACTTGAAAACTTGATTGGTACTACTACTGAAAAAGTCGCCAATTTATCAAATAAGAAGGTCATTGTCGTAAATGATAATACCAGTATTACTGTGAAAAGCGTTTTGTGTGCTTTTGACTTTTCAGAGAGTAGTATAGTTGCTCTAAAATCGTCAATAAAGTTTGCAAGCTTCTTTAGAGCTAAGCTTGTTGTAACTCATATATTTAACTCAAACCATGATGATTTAATCGTGACTGACCACGTAAGCTCAGCAGTATCGAAAATCATATCCTTGGAGTTCGAGACAATGCAGAATAGGGGTGTTTTAGATTATGAAATACTTATTCGTAAAGGCTCAGTAGTAGCTGAGATTTTAAGGATAATTGAGGAAAAAAATATAGATCTTTTATCGATTGGTTCTAGCGGAAACTCTGCTATTAAAAAGCTTCTTTTAGGAAGCACTGTTGCTAAAATAATCCGTAAGAGTCCTTGTTCCTTAGTTATATCACCTAAAAGAGCTCATTAACTAGGTAACTTAGCTATTCAGTTCTAGAACTTATTACTTCTTTGTACAGTTACATCATATGAAAAAGTAATCATGGCATAGTCGTTATAATAAGTGTCTAGTAGAAACTTACTTATGGCATTACAGGTTTTGAGGTTACAGACAATTTCTACTCGTATATTTGAGTTATAGTCCCAACCAGCATCTCTCAGTCCTCGGTGACCTTTACCACGAGCATCAGTTATGGTATAGCCGTGGGCTCCGTGTTTTTCTATATCTTCGGCAATTTGATTCTCTAAAACAGATTCTGTAACAATTGTAAGTATTTTAAGCTGTTCCATAACTAAGCTCCAAAGATATTTTGAGTTGAATTAGCAATACGTAAGTAAAGAGGAATCCCAATCATTATATTGAAAGGGAATGTGATCCCTAGTGATGCAGTAAGAGAAAGGGTTGGGTTAGCTTCTGGTACAGAGATACGCATTGCTGCTGGAACTGCTATGTATGAAGCACTTGCTGTAAGAGTACCTAAAACAACTGTGCCTCCCAGCGAAAGACCCATGAGTTGGCTGCCTATAATCACACCGAGAGAACCAAAAACTATCGGCATTATTATTCCGAACCCAAGTAGAAAGAATCCGTATTTTTTAAGACTACTTAGCTGTGAGGCTGTTATGAGTCCCATTTCAAGTAAGAATAGTGCGAGAATTCCCTTAAATAGATCGAAAAAAAGAGGTGCTATTGACTGTACACCAGTCGGACCAGCTAAGTAGCCTACTAGTAATCCGCCAACCATTAGAGCAACACCTTTACCAAGAAATACCTCGTGAGTCACTTTGCCCCATTTCGTTTCCTTAGATATACCTTTAGCCAATATTATCCCTATAAGAATTGCAGGGATTTCAAGTACAACAACAAACAAGGCCATGTACTCTTCATAAAATATTTCTCGAGTATTTAGGTAGGCTAAAGAAACTGCAAAGGTTCCTACACTGACAGAGCCATAGTGAGCTGCTATTGAAGCTGCATCAGCCCTTTTAAACTTTCCAAAGTATTTTAGTATGGGAAATGCGATTATCGGCAATATAAAGCCAATTGCCAATACCATTAATATTTGCGGGAGCATTGTGCTGAATGGCTGTTTGGCTAACTCTATGCCACCTTTCAGACCAATACTCAGTAAAAGAAGAATACTGATAAAGTCGTATATTTGACTAGGTAAGCGGACTTCTGACTTTGAAACTCCTAGTATAACACCAAGAACAAAAAAAAGGATGATTGGATCCACCTTAGTACTCCACTTGTTGGTGGCTAAAAGAAGAAACGTACTTAAGAACTGTAATAAATTTATTGTTTGAAAAATATGGTAAAATCATTGGTCATCTCAGTGTTTTTACTGAAGCTAATTTAAGGAGTGTAGCTTTATTCTTAGTCGAATATTAGTTGAATTAGGTCTTTAACATCCTTATGAGACTCTACAGGGTGCTTTAGAGGTTTATCAATATGGAGCTTGTACATGTTTCTACGTCCATCTTTAATTCTCTCGACATAGTTTTCATCTATTAATTCTGCGATAATTCTTTGAACTGCGCGCTCGGTTATACCAACCTCTACTGCAAGGTCTCTGATTCTCATTGAAGATGTTTGTGCAAGACACAATAAAACATGTGCGTGATTTGTTAAAAAGGTCCAGTTGGAGTCTTTTTCTGTCTTACTTTTACTCATCTAATTCTCCAGACTTTAGCTCTTGTTTTTGCAAACACTAGCATCACGAACAGTGACATACAATTCATGATAGAAATATCGTAGATATTATTTCAGGATTTCTTATTGAGGAATAACAGTTACTTTAAAAATGGGTACTTCTTAAATTGTGAATTTATATTTATTGATAATCCCGCTACTTGTTTCTCACTCGCTGGTGGATAGCTGCAGTCCCTAAGATAATTTAATCTTTTTAAACTAAATTTTCTGATTATCTCTTTCAAAATATCATCTAACCTTCTCATGATTCTCAACTCCATAATTGTTTTAGTCGCTCATTATAATCATGGTACGAACATAGGAAGATAATCATACATGTCAATAAGCATGTAAAATAATTCATGTATAAGTTCACATGTTAAAAAATTCGCGAAAAACTTAAGTTGTATATTGACACGTGAAAATAATGTCGTTATTTTGTGTTTATAACCAATAGGAGATAACATGAAAAGAAAGATACCTGCACTTGTACTTGCTCTAGGATTGTCGGCTATGCCAGTCTCTGCAAAACAAACCAGTAGACGAGCGGATACCAAAGATACGGCCAATTCTCAAGAGTCTAAAGATCAAAAGAAGCGAGTAGCAAACACTTTTAAAAGATTAAAAAAACTTGAATTAGAGAAAGAATACATAAGAGAGACTGAGGATGAAATATCAAGAATTTTGAAATACTAAACTACTCTCACAAAAGATACAGCGAAGCTTGGAAGGTCCGAGCTTCGCTTTTTTATGGTAATCTTCCTAGATGAATTGGTATAAATATTATAAAAAAGCTTAAAGTCACTGTTACTTTAAGAACTTTTAATCAACCTATTTTCAAACAAACAAATGTTAGAGGTAGAGAATGATTAAAAAATCAGCATTACTAGACTTACTTTATGTCGAAAAAGAAACAGTATGTGACATTCTAAAACCTAAGGTTGTCAAAGCACAGCGTTTAAGCAGTCATCAATTAGCAGTCCTAGAGTCATTTCAATTATTACAGAAGAAGCAAAGTAGAGAAACATCATTCATGACATTTCTTCGGTAACATTTCTTACTACTTTGAACTATTGATTGGGGAACTAGCCTCAAAAAACATCAAGACTAATTGAAAAGCATATGTATCTACAGTCCAAATTCTTCACTTTTTGCATAGCGGCAACCACACTAATCGATAGTTATGACTACTAATGGATTTTTCTCTAACTGTTTGACATTTTAAAATTATAAATGAAGTCAGCAATTTTTTAAATCATACCTTCTATATAGTAACACTTTTATCACCAATAGAATTGAAAGACGTTGAAAATACATTTTATTCGATTGTTAAATCTTAATTTAAGGACGGTAAAATGAGAATTTGTATTTATTTGTTAGTATTTTCTTTATCCACTTTTTCTTTTGCAGATAATGCAGAAAAAATAAAGAAGCTTGAAGTTGCTCTAACCAATCACAATTCAGAGAAAGAGAAGTTTGAAAAGCATTTCGAAAAAATAGTTGTTCAATTAAAAGCACAAGATGTTACTATCGAAAAAGAAGTTAAAGAGACCATAGGCTTTATTAAAAAATTTAAGGATTCAGATAACACCAGTAATAGGATACTTAGAGACAAAGAAAAGATAATTGAGAGCTTAAAAAAATCTATTAAAGATTATTCTGACAGACGTCAAAGAGTAATGAGCGAAATGAAGTTCAGTAATAGAATTCTTGGGGAAGACTTAGAAAAAGTTAAAGCTTGGCTTGACAAGAAGATTGAACTTCGAATTAAACAAGTTGTTGAAATTGCGAAATCTCTCGAAAATTTTAAAGGGCATTATAACTCAAGAAGAGTAGATAAAGCAGACAAGGAAAAGCAGCGCTTAATAAAAGAGATGGAAAAGGGAATCGAGAAACTGATTGATAAATCTAAGAGTCTTGAGAAAGAGTTAGATAATGTAAATTCCAAATTAACGATGGCAGAAATAGCGGCAGAATTGACAGCAACAACGCAAAAAGTCAATTTATTAGAAAATTCAATCAAAGATTTATGGTCAAGTGGTAAAAGTGGTCAGAGAGTTTCCAAAACGTCAGCTTTAGCAATTGATCGTGAGTTAAGAAAGAGAATGAACGAAATCAAAAGTAATACTCATACATTCTTTAAGCAGTTTGATTCAGCTTTTAGAATGCTTGAACAACGCAAAAAGCTACAAAACACTGTTGATAAGTACAAGTTTGCAATTGAGCAGCTTAAATAACTTTAAGAATTATTAATTTTTATAGCCTGGATTTATGTATGTTGTCTTATAAGTTTTTAAGAAATACATAAGTTCAGGTATCCATGAAAACTTTATTCCTAGCAGCTCTTATTTTATTAACTTCTTGTATTTCTAATAATTATGAGCCCACAACTATTTTTGATATAAGACCGAAATATGATGTTTCACCAGTTTTGTTTGATATAAAGTCTGTTTCTCTTGAAGCCCCCTATTCATCTAAGGTCACTTTTAAGCAGGGTAACCAGCTTATTGAACAAGAGTTTTCTCGGTGGAGTTCAACTCCAGAAAAAATGCTATACAGGTACTGGAGTTTACTTCCCAAAGCTGCTTCTACGGCTGACATAACAGGAATAGTTCGAGTTTTTGAAATAAATTTAGATGAGCATACTGCAGACATAGTTTTTGATTACCAAGTTAAAGGTACATGGAGACAAATAGTAATACGTGAAAAAATATCTGATACAGATATAGAAAGTGCTGTAAGTTCTATGAAAAAAGCTGTAGAAAGCTTAACTTTGAAGATTAAGATTTAGTTATATGAGTTCAAGGTTTTCAGAAATAGTTATTGATGCTGGAAACAAAGCTTATAACTTTTTAGACTTTCTTAAGCAATTGACCATTTTTGCAGGAGAGTGCGTCTTTTCACTTTTAAGAGCTGTCAAAAATCCAAAGTCAGTAAAGTGGATGGATATATTTTACTACATGGACATGTGTGGTAGAGAAGCCGTCCCAATAGTGAGCCTTATCTGTTTTCTTATGGGGCTAATTCTAGGGTTTCAAGCAGCCATACAACTTCACCAGTTTGGTACAGATATATATGTCGCTGACTTAGTCGGACTCTCTATTGTCAAAGAACTGGGACCACTTATGGTGGGTATTATTTGTTGTGGTAGAGCAGGTTCAGCCTTTGCTGCAGAAATAGGCACAATGAAAGTAAATGAAGAAATAGATGCCCTCTACACAATGGGGCATGAGCCTTTCCGCTTTTTAGCCTTTCCCAAAGTTGTCGCGATGGTGTTGGTTATGCCCCTTCTCACTATAATCGGTGATATCGCAGGAGTTTTAGGGGGTTATGTTGTTGGTGTTTTTAAGCTTGGATTACCAACGGCAGCTTACATTAATCAAAGTGTAAATGCGATTTATTTTACAGATATATTAGAGGGCTTATTTAAAAGTTTAGTCTTTGCCATAAACATATCATTTGTCGGCTGTTTACAGGGGCTTCAAAGTAAAAATGATGCTCAAGGAGTAGGTAGAGCAGCAACTACTGCAGTTGTAAATGGTATACTTTTCTTGATCATCGCAGATACCATTATAACGGTACTACTTAACTCATGAATCCTTTAGAGAAAATAATAAAAGTATGCGATCTAACTATGGCCTATGGCAGCAGAACGATCATGGAAGACTTAAATTTTTCTATCAATAAAGGTGAGATATTTATTATACTTGGCGGCTCAGGTTGTGGTAAAAGTACTCTTTTAAAACACTTAATTGGTCTTTATGAGCCTCATAAAGGAGAGATACTTATTCGTGATAAGTCGATTGTGACTGCTGATGTTGAAGAAAAGCAACAAATCATGAAATCATTTGGCGTGTTGTACCAGTCTGGTGCTTTGTTTGGCTCTTTGACACTTGCTGAAAATATCTTAGTTGTTCTTGAACATACAGATTTAACAGATGCGGAAAAAAGTAAGGTCGTCGAAGAAAAACTTGAGATAGTTGAGCTAAAAGGCTACGAAGAGTTTTATCCTTCTGAAATAAGTGGAGGTATGAAGAAAAGAGCGGGGTTGGCCAGAGCTATGGCGCTTAACCCTGATTTGCTTTTTTTCGACGAGCCTTCCGCAGGTTTAGATCCTATAAGTTCAGCTAATCTTGATAAAACTATACTGAAATTGAAGAATGAACTCGGTACAACCATGGTAATCGTTACTCACGAGTTAGACTCTATCTACTCAATTGCAGACAAGGTTTTATTTTTAGATAAAGAGACTAAAACTATGTGTGACTTAGGACACCCAGAAGAACTCAGAAAAAATAGTAAGAACGACTTCGTTCGACGGTTTCTAAATAGAGATGGAATGCTAAGACAGGAAAATTAATAACGTATGTTGAATGCAAATAGATTTAAACTGGGACTTTTTGTTGTCATAGGGGGCTTGCTCATAGTGCTTGCCCTTGTGGTTCATGGTTTGGGAAGTGCCTTTCAAGAGAAGTATCAATTGGTGACTGTGTTTGATGAATCTGTACAGGGACTTGAAATAGGGTCAGATGTCAAATTTAAGGGGGTGAAGTTAGGAAATGTTTCTGATATAGACATATATGAAAATCAATATGTCAAAGTGACTATGGAGATAGTTCCAACCTCAGAAAAAGCAAAAAAGAGGAAGAATTCTTTAGAGTTGTCAGATACTAAAAAAATAAAAGATGCCTATAAATTTTTGAAAGAGCAAATTCAAAAAGGTTTAGTCTGTGAACTTACCATGGCAGGTATAACAGGTATGAAGTTTATTGAGTTAAGCTTTAGCAAAGATCCAAAGAGAGTGCTGAACCTTGAACTTGAGATTGACGGTTATATACCTTCAAATAAAGGCTTACTTGAAGGAACCATGTTGAGTTTAAATGAAGCAATTTCGAAAATTGCTCAGATGGATTTCAAAGGGATAAGTGACGAACTCAAAGGGACTCTCAGTACAGTTAATAAAACTTTAAATAAACCTCAGTTAGACTCAACTTTGTCTGATGTTTCATTGGCAGCTCGAGATTTACGTAAGATTTTCGGAACTTTAAATAAAACTATCGAGTCGAAAGTGATAGAAAAGACTCTTACAAATATTGAAACCTCATTTAATGATATACGAAACTTAGCTCAAACGATGAATGCCGAGGTCAAAAAAGTCCAGTTAGGCAAACTTTCAGCAAATGCGAGAACATCTTTAGAATCCATTTCAGGAGCAGCAAAGCAGTTCAATACATCTATCTCAAGTATTGAAAAAGAGTTTAATACCACGCTAAAAAGTGTCCAGGTACTTTCAGCAGAGGTGATTGACCTAAAGAAAGACTTTACTGTTTACGGTAAAAGTTTGGGTGATGAAGGAAAAGTTTTAAAGAAAGACTTCCAAGCAACACTTTTAAGACTTGAAACAGCTCTTTCTGCAATTGAAGTTTTCTTTAGCATGTTAGAAAAAGACCCTGGATCAATTATCCATGGGAAGTCGGGCAGAAAGTAAAAGATAAGAGTTACTTACATAGTAGCTCTTATCGAAGGTCAAGTTTATTTTACTGGTTGAAGGCCTTTTTGGCGATTTTCTACAGCTTGGTCTACTGAAAACCCACCTTTTACCCATTGTGCAGCTTCAGTTGGAGAAAATTTTTGTTTCTTCCAATTTGTTATTTTGTCGACTTGAGTAAAACCATGATTTTTCCACTCTGAGTATTCAGCAGGAGAAACACCCGCATAGTTTAGGCTATTGGCCTTTTCTATGTCAACATTCATTGACTTCCAAGACGATATATCTGCTTCGGTCATATTATCCCAGGTTGGTGTTGAGCAAGAGAATAAAGCTAAAAATGTAAGTAAGCTTAGAAGATTTCTCATAGTGACTTCCTTGAAGGTTGTTTTTAAAGTTGTTTAAATTAATCTTTATTTAGACTTCAGTAAAGGTCTTACTACCATTTCCCTCAGACTAAAGTAGTATATTTCGTTGATACTAAATTTGGTTCTTAAATAATGGTAGATTTCAAAAAAACTGTAAATTATAGATGGCTATTATGCGCTATTTTAGTTTTATTAGGCTTTATGCCCTTTAGAGCGCTAAAGCTAGACTGGGTTGAGCTTTTTTTTACACTTTTAAGCTCATTCATTTTTCTTATACCTTTATTTATCAGTAAGCGCAAAGGTAAGATTTATTATTTATTAGTCTTATTTACCATTCCAGCATTAGTGAGTATATGGTCAGGGTTTACGGCATTTTATCAAAATGAGATAATCACTCTTTTATCGAGTTCTCTTTTCTATATTCTTGTTATTGTCGTTATCGGTCAGGACCTCTTTCACTTTCAAGGTAAAGAGAATCAAAATTTATTGGCGGGAAGTTTGTGTATATACCTATTATCAGGTATGTCATTTGCTTGTTTTTATACCATGTTTCAAATTTATGACCCTAACGCATTTCACCTTCCAGATGTACAAGCAATAAGTGGTTTCGAAGTACTGCCGGGAGAGCCTCAATCGAAGTATTTACTGCCTACTTTCTTTTACCATAGTTTTGTGACTTTAACAACGCTCGGTTATGGCGATATTTACCCTCAAACTTTTCCTGCAAGGTTCCTTTGTGTCTTTCAGGCTATCATTGGTCAGATTTATTTGGTCGTTGTAGTTGCTGGAATAGTTGGTATGAATGCTGGAAAGTTTCTTGAAAAAGCTCGCAGTCGTGGCCACGAATAATTATTAATAAAAAAATATTGAGGTGTAAGCTTATGCTGAAACTTGTACTAGTTTTTATCTTACTTCTTTTTCAACCTAGCTGCTTTATTTTGACTATTACTGGTCTTGCTGTAGGGGGAGCAGTAAAAACGATAGAGTATGGTGTGTCTGGAGCTGTTTCTACAGTAGGTGCTGTTTCAAAGAGTGTTGCGAGCTCTGCAAAAAAAAGTGAGCATAGAGTAGCAGAAGTACTGAGGGATGGTACATGGATTGCTGCCGAACCTTATGACGTTGAAACTATGTGGAAAGCAGCTCATGCGGGTTTCAAAGAGTTTAGATTTAAAAAAGTTTCAGGTAACTTTAAAAGTTCAGAAGGCTTTTTAACTGGTATATATAAGTCTGGAGATATAGTTGACGTTAAATTTGAAGGTTTGGACTCTGGAACAAAAGTTTCAGTGCTTTGGGGAGAAGGAGGAAATGAAGAGATGTCTAAAAAAATGTTAGACTTTCTAGCTCATAGGCTCAATCAAATAGAATCAAATAAAAAGTAGCTTTTTTGAATCTTTAGGTATTTTATATTTTTATACCAAATACAGCAGGCTAGATAGCTATATTTACTGACCGCCACCTAAGGCTTTGTATAAATCTATGACTGCATCAATAGATACTTTTGCACTTAGTATCAGCTCTTGTTCGGTTCTTTGCTTGGCGATCATAGCAGTTATAACAGAGAGATAGTCTCTCAAACCTTCTCTGTATAAACCTTTTGAAAGTTCAAGAGACTTTACAGATGCTTCTAAAGTTTGTTTTAAGAGTCCCTCTCTTTTTTTCTCCTTCTTATATGAAACTAAACTATCTTCTATTTCTTTAAGAGCAGTTAAAACTGACTTGCGATAAACTTCAAGACTCTCTTGAAGCGTCGCTTTTTGCTGTTGAACAGCACTTTCAATATTTCCCGTATCAAGTATTCGCCAATTAAATGAAGGACCAAAAGAATAGGTTCTGCTATCTCTTCTTAAGAAATCTTGTAGATAAGACGAGTTGAGACCGATGGAACCATTGAGTGAAAATTTAGGAAGATACTCTTTTTCTGCAATTTTTAAATTCGCCGCATTTGCAGCTACAGTATATTCAGAACTACGTATGTCAGGTCTATTGCGAATGACATCTACCGGTAGGCCTATCGGCAAGATTTTTTCTATTTTTGGTAGTTTTGTAAAGTTAAAGTATTCTTGTTTAATTGTTCCAGGAGGACTGCCAACAAGTAGGTTCAGTGCATTTAGTGTGAGTTCTTGTTGCTTTTGTACTGACTGTAGGTTTGTTCGGGTGCGATGAAGAAGAGTTTCGGTTTCTGAAACTTCGAGCATGGTGGCTTCCCCTGCATCTACACGTGCTTGAACTAAATTGAGGTTTTGCCGTTGGATTTCGATATTTTTTTTAGCTATCTTTTCTTGTTCCCCTAAACTAAGATAGTTGAAGTAGCTTTTTGCAACTTCTGCAGCAATGATAGTTTTTAGCAGATCAAGATCTTCTCTTTTTGATAGAGCTGAGAATTTAGATGATTTTATCGAGTCTTGAATGCGTCCAAAGAAGTCAATTTCCCAATTTGTTGATATACCACTACGAATATCATTTATTGCTTCTAGTGGCTGGAAATTATCCTTTAGACTGTTTGAAAATCTATTTCGACTTAAAGAACCATCTATTGTGGTGATTGGTAAAAGGTCAGCTTCCTTTCCCTCTATTACGGTTAATGCTTTTAGATAATGTTGAAGTCCAATAAGAATGTCGGAATTGTTTTTCTTAGCGACTTCTATTAGCTTTGTCAAAGTTGGATCATTAAATGACGTCCACCATTTTTTGAGGTCACCTTTTACTTCTGGAAGTTTTGGCTGCTGCCATTTATTTGGAATGGTAACGACTTCTTTTAGGTTTGGCTCAGGCTGATAGTTAACACAGCCTGATAATAGTAAAATGATGCTTATAACAGCAGCTTTAGAGATGTTTGAAGAGTATTTAGAAAATTTACCCTGCAAGTCCATGATTAGACTCATAAGAACTGGTACAAGAAAAAGTGTAAATAGGGTTGAGAGTATCATCCCACCAACTATTACAGCACCTAATCCACGATAAAGTTCAGAGCCAGAACCTGGAGTTATTACAAGAGGTAGCATTCCACCAATCGATGTCATCATACTCATAAGAATTGGTCTTATGCGACTATTGACAGATTCTGAAATAGCTTCCCTAGCTGGAAGTTGTTCTATTTTATTTCCAGAGTCGTCAATGCCGATCATGAGATTATTAGCTTGGGCAACTATAAGAATAGCATTATTAACAACAACACCTGCTAAGATTATAAATCCAAGAATAGTTAAAACATCGAGATTTTGAACAGGCATATATTTATCTCCTAAGCTCATGGCATGAACAATTGCCAACCCAACAAAACCACCAAAAGTAGCAAGTGGAACGGTAAACATGATGATAAATGGTTGAATCCAACTTTGAAAAAGTACGCACATAAGAAGATATACCGCAGCAGCTGCCATAAAAAGTGAACTACCAATAATACTAGAGAGTGTTCCATCTCCCATAAGCGTTGTTTTAATCTCCTTAAGTTTACCAGCTGTTCCTTCAAGGTTTACGTTTACATCAGGGGCGATAGCGCCGACTTCTCTAAGGTTTTTAACCGATGCCTTAAGTAACTCAACGGCGCTTTCCAACGGCATACCTTTAGGTGCAGTAAACTCAAGAGTAACAGCTCTTTCACGACCAACTCGTTTAATTTGTTCGGGGGCTTCTACCCACTTGAAGTCGCCAACTTTATTGAGGGGAATGACTTTCCCACTTGGAGTTGCAATTGGTGTTTTTTCGAGTGCGTTTATGTGCATATCATCTAGACTGCTTTTGTTGATTAGCTTAAGGTCAATTAAGTCACCATCAAAATCATAATCTCCGGCAAATAGACCGTCTGAGTTTGCCGCAACTGATAATCCAAGGTCAGTGTGCGTCATCTTACTTTCAGCTAATTTTAGAGAATTGGGAAATATCTGCATCTCAGGTGCTTTAACATTAAAGTTTGCAGGGTCAGGTTTAAGTGTCCCTTGACCAGACTGCATGATTGTTCCAAAAATTGCCCCTGCAGCATTTGCTACCTGTTCTAGGTTGCTTCCAGTTAAGTTCATTTTTACTGCAGATCCACTGGTGCCACCAAGCCTGAATAGTGGAAACTGAAAGGCAAATCCATAAACCCCAGGAAGTTTTTCTTGAGTGGTTGCGCCGTTAAATAACGCAACGGTGTCAGCAGCTTGTTCCGAACTTGCACTTATCGCCCCATGAAAAAGAGTACCGCCTCTCGAAACGACAAAGTATTGTTCTATTTCTGCAGGTTGCATCATTTGATCAGGATTTGAGGGATCTGGAAAGCTTGGACGATCTTCTCTCCCTTCCCAGAAAGGCCTAACAGTGTCTTCTAGGCGGTCGGCTAACTTTTCCATTTGATCGATGTTATAGCCCGGAGGTGTGATCATTATCCCGAATGTAATGTTTCTATTTCCTGCAGGTAGGTAATCTAAAGGAGGAATGAGTTTTACGATGCCAATGATAGTCACCGTGACAAAGATAATGATTATTGCTAAACGAGCAATAGTGCTACCGTTTATGGTATAAAGTATCCTATAGAGAAAAGCTTTTTTTGAGTCTTTACTTTTCTTTTTAATTTTTCCAGATTTTAAAAGAAGTGCTGCAGCTGAAGGGATAAGAGTTATGGCGATGATGTAACTTAAACTCACGGAGATCATGATAGATATAGCAATGTCACGAAACAATTGCCCTACTTGATCTTGAATTAGCAGTATGGGTAGAAAAACAACTACTGTAGTCAGTGTTGAAGCAAGAACAGCGCCTGCAACTTCTTTTGTACCCGAGTAAGCTGCGTCAAAACCTTTTTTGCCCATTTCTAAGTGACGATAGATGTTCTCAAGCACTACAATTGAATTATCGACAACCATGCCGACAGCAAAAGCCATACCGGCAAGACTAACAACATTGATTGTCCTGCCTAGAACAACCATCAAAACTATAGTTCCAATCATAGATACTGGAATAGCCAGAGCGATTATACCAACAGATCGAAATGAACGTAGAAATAGTAGTAGAACCATGATTGCTAGAAATCCACCAACGTAAAGATTGTCTTCAACTAGTGCCAATGCTTGATTGATATAAAGTGTAGAATCGTAGGATATGTCCATGCTCATCTTGCCTTCAATTCCCATGCGAGCAGATTCTGTTTTGAAAACACCGCCATCAGTATGAAAACTTTCGATAGTAGTTGCCAAGTTTTTCATTATCTCTAAAACATTACCACCTACTTCTTTCTGGAAGTTAAAGGCTAGACACCTTTTACCTTTAACGCGAACAAAGGATGTGGGTTCCTTAAATGTTTCGACAACTTCAGCAACATTCCGTATATATACAGGACCAGCTTGAGTATTTCTTATGACATAGTTTTCTACTTGCTTTATGTTTGAAAACCGGCCAACAGCACGAATCCTGACATCTGACTTTCCTTGTTGTAATGCACCACCTGAAAAATTGACATTTGCTTTGCGAATAGCATCGTAGAGGTCTTGGGTGGTCATTTTATATTGTGCTAGTTTTAGAGCATCAAAACGAATTTGAACTTCACGCTCTAAACCACCGATAATGTTTACTTCAGATATTCCTGATACTCTTTCAAGGACAGGTTTTATTTTTTCATCTGCTATATCATGAAACTCTCTTATGTCATAGTTGGGATTGTCGCTAGTAAGGACATACCAAGCTATGTAGTCACTACTGTCTGGGTCACTAGCTTCTATTACAGGTTCATCGACATTTTCAGGGTAACTTTCAACTTCTCGAAGTTTGTCACTCACTTCCCTAAGAGCAACTTCTTTATCGACGCCATTGTTGAATTCAAGACGAATAACACCACTTCCTCTGGAGTTTAAACTCGAGATTGACCGAAGGTTAGAAAGTCCCTGCAACTTCTCTTCTTGAGGGTCTACTATTTCAGACTCTATCTCCTGAGGGCTCGCATTTTCCCATGTTGTTGTAACGGCAATAACAGTGTCCTCGACTTCTGGAGTCATCTGTATAGGTACTTTTTTTGAGGCTACCATTCCAGCGAGTAGGACAAATAAAATTCCTACAACTACAGTTATGGGCTGTCTTATAGAGCCTTTTATAAGATCCATTATTATTTCTCCAGTGCCTTTACTGGGGTCATTGGAAATAGTCTCTCATTACCTTCAACTACTATTGCATCGCCATCTTCGATCATGGAACAGACGATAGCTGTTTCGCTACCATGCCTAAACAGAACTTCTACATTTACAGGTTTCGCCAAAGTTCCATTCTTACCAGATATAATTTTATAGACGAAGTAACCAGCTCCATTGCGCTGAATAGCGTCTGTCGGTACGAGAAGCTGATTTTTTTTAGTGCCTAAAGGTACTTGAGCACTAATTGACATACCTGGCAGTAGATTTTTATTTTTGTCTATCGATGCTAAAAGAAGGTAGTTTCTTGATTCCTTATCTACCTGTCTTAGTACTCTAAAATCTGACAGTAACAGTTCTTTTTTGCCTGAATTATCATAGGCTTTAACGGTCTCTTTATTGAGGAGTTCGGGCTTTATTTTTTCTGGAATCTCAAGAGCTACTTTTAATGAAAAGCTTTGTAGCTTAGCAATCTTTCCTCCAGTTTCGAGCCAAGCACCTTTCTGGGTATAACGCTCAAGTACGGATCCATCAAAGGGAGCCTTAACTATGGTGTTCTCTAAAGCTGTCCTTAGCTTCTTTAACTGAGATGAAATAATTGGTTTTTGAGCTTCGAGTTCAAGAGCTTTACCCTCAGTAGATGCTATTACTAAACGAGTCGCTCTTATGTCTTTAAGACTTACTGAACCTTTAAATTTTTTGTTGGCACTTTCTCTAGAAGATAGATCTTCTTTTAAAATAACTAATTCACTTTTTAGAGTTTTTAAGCCTGCTTCAATTTCTAGAAACTTTGCTGAAGTTATAGCGATGTCATGACGTATGTTGCGATTATCGAGAACTACAAGAGTGTCCCCTTCTTTGACAGTATCGCCTATTTTAAAATGAACTTCGTCAACTCTTGCAGCTTCGATACTTGCAACGTCAGTTATTTTCGGAGATCTTAGACTGCCAGTAACTATTTGACTATTTAGAGTTTTTTTAGTTCTAGCCTTCTTGGTAAAAACAGGAGTAAGTCTTTGTTGAGAAAAACTTGAGCAGCTAATAATTAGTAATAAGTAAAGTATTTTTTTCATTATTTAGCCTCAGGCTCGCATTCTTTTTTACAGTTTCTTGAGTCTTTTTTCAATTCGGAATAAATTTCATATAAACGAGTTTTAAAGTTTTCATTCTTATAACCAAAGCCGCTTATCAAAGCATGAACAGTTTCGACATAGGCATGTTCTATATCTTTGGGCTTTAAGAGGCCCTCACTTTTGACGCAATAAGAATTGAAAACATGGTGCATCCCTATACAAACCCCCCATGCAGAAATGTTTATACAAGTAGCTATAGAGTCTGTTTTGTCATTATAGGCTCGTAGGTCGCCAGAGTCTAAAGAAGTTTCAATAATACTACGGACAAACTCGCCAATATTTTGGCATAGTAGATTCATTTCTTCCATACGCCTGTATGAGGCCCTTTTCCATACTGAAGGAAACTGTGCAAGCCTTTCGATTTCAGAGATCTCGCCAACTTTTTCATTAATAATATGATCACAAATTAAAATAGCAGATAAGCGTTCAATAGAGTTGCTGTATTTATCATATGAGTACTTAAAAAGTTTATACCTGTTGCGAATGGCATCTATGCCAATACCGATCAGAAGGTCTTCTTTACTTTCAAAATGTACGTATAGAGTTCCGACAGAGATCGCCGACTTCTTAGCTAGATCAGTCATGCGTAGGTTGAAAAAACCTTCTTCAGTAATCATCTCACTGGCAATAGAGAGAATACTCATCTCTCGAGCTTTGTGTTTTTCTTGTTTTGTCGTCATTTGACTTATCTTTTTTAATTTCTGAATTAAAATCGAATAATATTCATTAATGATGTAATAAGCGGCCTTTGAGTTGGATTACAATATTTTTTGAATAGAAATCGAATAATATTCATAATTGAGTTTCTATGAATTTTTTGATTCCATATAGCATGCATAAACTACTCTAAAAAATAAGACATAAAATATTTTTAAAGACTCTGTAATACAAATGGGCTTTATTCACAAAGATATATTTTTCTGGCCCTACAGGATATTCAGTGGGATTTTGATCTTTTTCATTTGAATGATTATGTTTCTTTCTAAAAGGCCTTATGGATTCTAGCGTACTTTATAGTCAAATTCTTGGGATCAACTCACCATGGGTTGTTGATGATGTAAA
>JAJPOQ010000159.1 GCA_021232515.1 Lentisphaeraceae bacterium | reverse complement strand
CGCCTAAGATGTTATTTTTAACTCAATCTGTATCTAACAGAAAATGATCAACTGTCCTATTCCCGCTGAAGCACTACAAAACAACTAATCGCATTTCTTCTATTACTAGGTTTAGGAGAATTATCTGCTGCAGAAAAAATGAATATATTACTCTTCACTGCCGATGATTTACATGCTGAATCTTTAGGTGTTTATGGAGGACAACCCGCCGACTTAACTCCAAACCTAGATAAATTCGCCGGCCAAGGTATGCAGTTTCAACAAGCTCATGTGAATGTTGCTATTTGCTACCCATGTAGAACGGTTATAGGCACAGGTCTTTATAGTCACAATTCTGGAGGAATGGGTTTCATGCCTAGTCGCCCCGATATTCCAAATGTCATCGACATCATGAAGGATGGTGGATACTTAACTGGCATCTTGGGAAAAGTCCCTCACTCAACTCCTAAACCAACGTCATCTTGGGACTTCTCGTTTGACCAAAAAGAATTAGGAAATGGCCGTAGCCCTAAACTTTATAAACAAAGAGCTGAAGACTTCTTCGCTAAAAGTAAAAAAGAGCAAAAGCCTTTTTACTTTATGGTTAACTCTCACGACCCACATCGACCATATTGTTATCCAAACAAACTTCTCAAAAATGCTGAAATGCCTTCAAAGATCTATAAACCTGAAGATGTAACTCTTCCCGGCTTTCTGCCTAACTTACCTGAAGTAAAAGAAGAGTTTGCCGCGTATCTAAACTCAACTAGACGCCTAGATGACACATTCGGCGCTGTTATGGAAGCACTTGATAAATCTGGTTTTGCCGAGAGTACTCTAGTTATCTTCATGTCAGACAACGGCATCGCCATGCCATTTGCGAAGTGCAACACTTGGTTCCATAGCTCAAGAACACCATTTCTCGTTCGTTGGCCAAACACCATCAAAACCGGCATGAAAGACAATACGCACTACGTATCTACAATCGACTTACTCCCAACATTTTTAGAGCTAACAGGAATTCCTAAACCCGAAAAACTCGACGGCCGTTCACTGCTTCCACTTCTCAAAGGACAAAACGAAGATGGCCGAGAATATGTTTTCACGCAAATAGACAAAAAAGCTGGTTCTGCAGCAGTTCCAATGAGAGCAATCCAAAATAAAAAGTTTGGGTATATCTATAATGCTTTTGATTCTAAAAGTCGTTATAAGAATAACAACGAAGGCCGAACTATGAAAGCCATGGAAGCTGCCACAACAACAAATAAACACATCGAATCGCGCGTAAACCTATTTCGTCACAGACCAATCGAAGAATTTTACGATCTTGAAAAAGACCCGAACTGCTTAGTCAACCTTATCGACAATCCAGAGTATAAAACAACTATTACTCAATTTAAAAAACTTTTACAAAAAAATATGACTTTAACAAACGATCCTATCCTCAAAGCGTTTGAGAACATGCACAATCGTTCAATTGTTGACCAAGTTATTAAGCAAACTTATCCTTCGACTAAGAAAAAGAAGAAGAGAAAATAACAAAAAAATAAGCGAGGAAATAAATTCCTCGCTACATTTTTGCCCTCATTCGTATCCGCCCAATACGCCCTCAGTCTCTCACTTCCAAGAAAAGCTGTACTAAATGCCAATTTTTAGTGGCAAATGCGACTATTGATAATCTGTTTTATCAGCGTTCTGTCGCTTAGTTGATTTAAAAATAATCTGCGAGCGTTTTTTTGCAGCCCCCCTTTTTAGGTGGTTATTGCAAATTTTTTGAAAAAAAGTTTAAATTTAAGTTACTATGCCCAATAAAGCTGATTTAGATCACACTTGGATTGAAGCCTTATCTGAAATGACTTCTCGTCATTGCTCTGAAGATGAAAAACTCCTAATCCTATCACAATTTACTCCTCAATTCTCAGATGTTGAAACTCCACAAAATGACTTCATGCAAAGATGCAGAAGACAAGTTGGTCTATCTCCGCGACTCAAAGAAATCTTAGATTGTCTGTTAGAGAATATGAGTAATAAAGAAATAGCCGCAAAACTCGAGATTAGTCACCACACTGCCAACGGTTACGCCAAGCAAGTTCTTGCTCACTTTATGGTAAGTTCTAGAAGGGAGTTACTAGCATCAGTTAAAAATGGTAGATTACTGAACACCAAAACTGAAACCCTTTCTGAATCAAATGAAGAACTTCTCTACCAAATCATGAATTCACTCATGTCGATGGAAGTCAGTATATGTGAGAGACGGCGCTACTTTTTTGACAATTTTGTTAAGATCATTGGTGCGACCAATTACATTTGGTACGAGAGTGAGTTCGACCCAAGTATGACTGCAGGCCCTAAAGCACTGAACGTTCTAACTAACTTTTCACCGTTTCAGCAACAACTTTTCTTTGATGCAGCAAATGATCCGAAGCTAGAAGACCCTTATATGGTCCCTTCTATTGCTCATCATATAAATACCGGAAACAGCTCCTACCTACGCTACGAATTTCTTGATGATAACGGTTGGTACAACTCTGAGTACACGAAGAAATACTATGAGCCTGGAAATGTTGACCACCCCATGACCTATACCGTCAATCAAGAAGGCAACCAGCATTGTGGTATCTTACTTTACCGAAAATGGAAAGAAGAACCTTTTGATGAAACAGATAGAGACTTTGTCGACTCTGTTTTTAGCCGCATACCTTGGTTATTTTTAAAAGAAAAGCAGCTCGACAAAAGTCTTTATTCGAAACTGACTGCCCGCCAACATAAAGCTCTTTTATTTATCTTGGACGGCTATGGCAAAAAGGAACTAGCGGACCACTTTGGTATAAGCGAAAACTCTGCCAATGAATATATTAAAAACATCTACAAGACTTTTAATGTGAAGTCTTACGGTGAACTGATCAAAGTTTTCATGCACTAAAAATTTCATTTTTTAAATCATTTCTTGTCCAACTCTTTATTTTTTTGCACTGTATAGGTAACAATTATAGGTAAAGACCCAATGGATCAAGACAAAAGCACTCTCTTTGTAAAGTTGCTAGCTGAGCACGAACGACGCTTACAGCACTATATCCGTGTACTTTTGCCAGAGTCCAGCTCTGCCGACGACGTTCTCCAGGAAAGCAAAATGGCGATGTGGCAACACTTCGAAAAGTTTGAAATTGGTTCTAACTTCAATGCTTGGGCTCACCGCTTTGTCTTCAATCGCGTTCTCGCCTATAGAAAAACTAAAGGTCGTGAGAACAATCGCTTTGTTTTTTCAGATGAATTCTATGAGATGCTCGACGATAAATATACAAAAGAAGCCGAACGAGTAGAGCTAAAAATAGAGTCTCTTCATTCATGCATCGCAAAACTTGAAACTGAACAACGCAATATGCTAAAGCTTCGTTATTTTGAGAAAATGAATATCGATCAAGTCGCCGAAAAAATATCCAAAACCGTGACTGCCACTTATCGTGCTCTAAGCCGCATTCGTTTCGATCTCAGAAGCTGTGTCAATAAAAATATAAATGCCGGATAATTCACATGAATGAAAATGACAAATACCTCATCGGCAAACTATTTGAAAAACAAATCGATGGCAGCCTAACTCAAGAAGAAGCTGACCAACTAGAAAAACTAACTTTATCTGACAAAGATGCTCAAGACTTTTACTTCGACCTCTCAGTGCAAAACGCCGGACTAGAAGACTATGACCTAGACTTAGCAAGTGAAGAAACTCACACGAAAAAAGACTCCGCTATTATCCTCAAACTGGCTGTCGCGGCTTCATTAATCATCGGCCTACTTCTCGGTCAAACATTTAACACAAAGCCAGCGAAAACTATTGCCACTCTAACAAGTGTAGAACACTGTAAATGGTCTGAAGGCACCTTAGCAACAGCCAAAAACTCACCGCTCTCAGCTGGTTCAATGCGACTTGAAGAAGGTCTTGCCAAACTCAAATTTATAAATGGCGTCACAGTTCAAATAGAAGCGCCTGCGCATATTGAGCTTGTCAGTGACATGAAAATGCTCATCCACTCCGGAACTATTCTCGCCGATGTACCAGAACAAGCTATTGGCTTTAGTATCGATACCCCCTCAGCAAAAATCATCGATCATGGCACCAAGTTTCTTGTTAGTCACGACGCCACTAATCCAGATGCCACATCATACGTCGAAGTCCTCGAAGGTGAAATAGAAGTTCAAGGTAAAACCATGACACAAAGTACCCGCTACAAAACTGGTCAAAGAGTTTTTGCTGATTCGAAAAAACTAACTGACATTTCTTCGGATGAAGAAATTCCAAGAAGTGCAAATACTACCACAACTAATCCAAATACAATCACTCTTCTCCCTAGCGCTGAGCAATTCATCATTCGAGGTGGAAATAGAAAAACTCATAACAACCCTCAGTTAATTATGCTCAAGAACTCTACTTGTGATTACGCGAGGAAAGCATACTTAAAGTTTGATCTTAAAGGCTTAGATCTTCAGTCTATTAAAAAAGTCAGTTTCAACATTAACATGCTCGACTCAAAAGTTGGATTCGCGAGTTATGTAAAAGACGCGACTTTTGATGTTTATGGTGTCTCAAGTGAAGTACTAGATAACTGGAAAACTGAAAGCTTAAATTGGAAAAATGCCCCTGCAACTGTAGCAGATGCTGGCAAGATGAACCCACAAGCGACGATATTACTCGGATCATTTTCCATGCCTCAGGGAATCTACAGTGGGGCTTACGAGGTAACATCAGCAGAACTACTGAACTTCATCAAAGCGGATACCAACCAACAAATCACCATTGCCATAGTTCGTCGAACTGCTGAAACAGAACGCTTTGGATTAGCACATGCATTTGCTTCTTCAAAGAATGAAAAAGTTCTTCCTCCAAGACTAATTATCGAACAGTAAATACCCTCTATAATTCTTCAGTTTTCTCCACAATCACAAAAAAGATCTATCCTCTTTATCTTAAAGTCTTCGTGCTCTTCGTGTCCTCTGTGGTTTAATATCTCTATTAGTAACCACAAAGCATAGCTGCCCCTTTACCTTAAAATCTCCGTAACCTCTGCAATTACCTTCCTTCACAGCAAAAAAAGATCTCTTTTGGTCATCTCTAAAAACTTAATTTAAAGAAAATTTAATAAGCTTGTCCAAAACCACCTATTCTCGCTCTGTACATCTAAATAATTGTACAGGTGTGAATGAATCGGAAGCTTATATCCCTTTTAGTTTTTATGATTTTTGTGGTCATTTCGACGACAGGAGTCATGGCCTTTTTCCTGCCTTATGACATCTCCATCATAAGCATTCATGCTATTCTAGGCTTTCTCTTTCTAGCCATCATCCTCATCCACCTCTACAACAATCTCAACCAACTTAAAAAGTATCTCAAAAGTAAATCAACACTCTCTGTTTTTGTCATAACTTTCCTGCTCACAGCGATAATCATCGCTCAACCAGCACCAGTGCAAAGTATTCTCAAACTAAGTAAAAATACTGGCCCTGCCTTAGATCGCTTTCAAATACAAGACTCTACCATCTGCTATGACTATGCTCCTGCTGAGACTTATAAACTCTCAGTGAAAATTCAATCAGGTCTAAACACCTCAATTCAAACTCCTGACATAGCCATCTGGCTAGAAAACCAATCGAACTATCACATCAAAACTCTTCACGCTTCTTCAAACGCCACGACTCAACTACCTTTCTGGAATTTCAAAAAAAGTGAATACGAAAAAGCCAAACTAGAAGCCCAAAAAGAACAACAGGATATTCTAGCTGTTTCAGGAGCTACACCTAACAACTCTTTTAATGCAGAAGACTACCTGCTACCAAAAGATCAGACTTACACATTACTAATCGAAATCAATCAACCACATGACCAACAGCCCTCACTTATTTACTCAGTAGAAGTTTCAAACAGCGAAGCTAAATACTTCCAGACATTTGACCTTTTAGGCTACCCATCTCAAGAAGAAAATTCCTGGAAAATTAATTATGACCTCAGTCAATTCACTTCTGCAAAACAACTGATCAACAGTGCCCTTTTAACCATTCAGAGAACCAAGGATAAACTATGAAAAAACTTATATTAATCGCTCTATTCATCCAAAGCTTTTTAAGTGCCCAAACCGTCATCTGGCAAGAAGCTGAGTCATTAGAAAATACCGGTGGCTGGGCCAATGACCCTCAGCACATTGACATCATGGGTTCGCCATACCTTTTGTCTGTAGGTCTCGGCGAAACCGTTGAAGATGCTTCTGGTAAGATTTCTGTCCCACAATCAGATGAATACACACTTTGGGTCCGCTGCCGCGATTGGTTTCCTTCTCATTCCCCAGGACAATTCCAAGTTTCAATTAACGGCCAAGCTTCAAATGTAATTTTTGGCAAAGCTAAAAATGATCAGTGGCAATGGTTTAATGGCGGTAAATTTAATCTAAAATCCGGAACTGCCGATTTAATAATCCATGATAAAACTGGTTGGTGGGGACGAGTCGATGCCATTGTTTTAAGCACCGGAAACTTCAAACCTGCAAATGATCTCAAAAGACTCAATCAACAACGGATAAAGTACAATGGTGTAAGCACCGAAGTAAAAGAAATGGGCCACTATGACCTAGTTGTTGTCGGTGGCGGCTCTGCCGGTATGGGGGCTGCTCTTGGTGCTGCTAGGAACGGTGCTAAAGTGGCCTTTATCCAGGACCGACCTATGCTTGGAGGAAATGCTTCTAGCGAAATACAGGTTCCACCGATGGGCACTCAAACTGAACACCCTGTAGATAGAGCAAATGTCACTGGCCTTGCTGAAGAGCTTTACCCCATTCAAGGTCGTGGAGTTTTTGGCGACTCAAGTCATTATCTAAAACTGGTTGAGGCTGAAGCAAATATCGATCTCTTTTTAAATACACGAGCGATTGATGTGACCATGAAAGATAAAAAGACTATCTCTTCAGTTATTGCCATCGATGTAAAGACAGGCCAACGCATGTCATTTCAAGCTCCTCTTTTTGCCGACACAACTGGGCATGGATGGATTGGTTACTACACTGGAGCAGAATACAGGCATGGCACCGAATCTCGTCATGAGTTCGGAGAAAGTATGGCGCCAGTCAAAGCCAACAAATTTACCATGGGCAACAGTCTTTATAAGATTCAATTCCAGAAACAAAAAAGTCCAGTCACATTCTCTACTCCTGCTTGGGCTTATCAATGGACAAAACCGAGTGATTTCGATAGCAAATTTTCCATATACGCAAAAGACACTAAAAGAGCTAAAGCCTATGACAAAGCTGTCAAAGGCCGTGGTAACAAAGTCAATAGACTCGGTGGTGCCTATACTTGGTTTTTAGAGCTCGGTGGTACAGAGGACACAGTCAACGATGCCGAAAAAATACGTGATCATCTCTTTAGAGTTCACATCGGTATTTGGGGGTACCAAAAGAACTACTCGCAAGTTGAGAAAACTAAAAATCTCAAAATGACTTGGATGAACTATGTCCCTGGAGTCCGCGAAAGTCGTCGTCTTATGGGCGACTATATCATGACTCAAAAAGACTTTGAAGAAAGAACCATTCACCACGACTCCATTGCCTTTACAGATTGGGGTTTAGACGATCACCATCCACATGGATTTTTCACCAAAGGAACCTTCGTTTTACATCCTTACAAAGGACGTCGCGTCAACATTCCTTATCGCAGCCTTTACTCAAGAAATATAGATAACCTATTCATGGCAGGACGTTGTATGAGTGTGAGTCACGTCGCTCTAACTGGTGTCCGTGTCGAACGTCCACTTACTGCTACTGGTCAAGCTGTCGGTATAGCTGCGGCCATTGCTAGTCGAGAAAAAACTACTCCTCGAGGAGTTTTGAAAAGTCACCTAGATGAACTCCAGCAAACACTTCTTAAAAACGGTTGTTTCATACCTAAGCTTAAGAATCAGGATCCAAAAGATTTGGCATTAAGTTCTTTCACTAAAAACAGAGAAATAATCGATGGCTGGAACAGAGAGATAAAAGGCGTCAGTAAAGCTGCTCCTTGGAGTGCTAAACCGATTGAATTGAAACTCGCAAAGACGTCTTCAATTAGCACAATTCACTTAAGTCTCCAAGACCGTTTTAAGTCCGTCAACTTTGAAATTGAGGCAAAAGTAAATGGCGAATGGATTAAGATTTCCAACTCTTCTGGCTCTGTTAAGAAAAGACGTTTCGTAATTCAGTTCAAACCTTTGGAAACAAAGCATCTTCGTTTCAAACTCCTAAAATCATCTGGCCCAGTGGGTATCTGTGAAGTGAGAGTTTATAAATGAAGAAATTTACTCTAATCGAACTTCTAGTGGTCATCGCAATGATTGGATTATTGATGACTCTCCTTATCCCTTCCCTCGTTAAATCTCGAGAAAAAGCATCTCGTGCAGTATGTTTAAGCAATCATCATCAATACTACTTGGCTATCCAGTTATTTGGTAATAACAACAATTATAAGATGCCCTCACGCCCAAACAACGGTCACGTCGCTCAGATTCTCGGTAATCCTGCCAAACGAAACTTGGAACCTTACATTCAAGATTGGAAAGTGACCGACTGTCCGAACTTCCCTATAGAAAGTTACTCGTATGGCCAAGGAAGCACTGCTGCTCAAGCGACAACTATTCTTCTTTTAGGCGGCCTTCTTCAAGCTGACAATCTCACAAATTATACTAGTTGGGAGTCGCCCCTAAACTTTTATGCAGATAGCGAACTCGTCTTACTTGCAGACTTCAATCAAGTTCCTCAATCAACCTTTCGAACTATCTTCAACCATACTTCTTCAGGAGCATTTCTCTACAGAGGAAGTGTTCCACCAAAACAGGCGGGTGCAGAAGGAACGGTAGTCACATTGCTAAATGGTTCAAGTCTTTTCAGAACTGTTGGAAAGATGAACCCTCACGCCGCAAATAGCGGTCACCCGACAGTTCAGTATTGGTGGTAAAAGAGAAACTTGCAGTTGAGTAATAAGTTATCTATATCTCCCATGGCCCTGATCCAAAACCAATTCCGTGTAAAGAATATAAAGTTTTCGCAAAACGACTTATCTATGCGCAAAGATACTTAAATAAAGCTCAAACTTTCGAAGTAATGTTATAACACACCAATTCAAACGGATCAGAAACATATGAAAAATTTTCAGTCAGCTATAATCTTCCTAGCTATATTATTCTTTAGTCAGAGTCTCATGTCTGCAGAACAAAAGAAGATTACTATTGCCCTGATTGGTGACTCGACTGTAACAACAAGTGCAGGGTGGGGAAAAGCTTTTGCACTACGCTTCAATAATAAAGTCACAGTTCATAATTTTGCCATGGGAGGCCGGAGCTCAAAAAGTTGGTTAGCAGAGAAACGTTTGCCAAAGGCCTTAGCATCAAAACCTGATTATGTATTTATCCAGTTTGGTCATAACGGTCAACCAGGTAAAGGTCCGAAACGTGAGACGATTCCACAAACAACCTATAAAGAGTTTCTGCAAATCTACATTAACGAGTTCAAAGCTATTGGCAACAAGCCAATTATCATTAGTTCTGTAACCCGTCGTAAATTCAATAAAGACAATAAGGTCACCTCTACTTTAACGCCATGGGCAAAAGCCGCTGCAGAAGTCGCCCAAAAGAATAATATTCCATTTATAGACCTACATCGTGCAAGTATTGAGTATCACAATGAAATTGGTCCCGAAGCCAGCGCCAAGTTCAATCCAGAAGAAACAGATGTAACTCACTTCGATCTAGAAGGAGCTAAGGAAATAACAAAACTAATTCTTCAAGAATTCCCAAAAGAACTCAAAGAGTTGAAAGCCTATCTTAAATAAAACGGTGCTAGGCTAAATCAAAAGGATATGATTACCGTAGAAAATACTTTATAGATGAGTAACTTGACTCCAGTCTTAATAAAAAAATCTACAAAACAGTCCTTAAAGTTGGGAAGTAAAGCATGGCTCAGACAGACAAAACCAAATTGCGTTTTGTACTCATCTTCCCTCTATTATTAACGCTCCTTCTCTGATTCGACTCTCAATACTTTGCTGAAAATTTCGGCAACGGTCGCATTTGTACTACGATAGTCTTACCAATCTGGGCCGCATGGCTCTTTTATCATTCAGACTCAGCATTGCGCCGTGTCATCTTAGTCATGCTTCCTCTATCTTATCTAGGTGAATTGATTTCGAGTCCTTGGCTTGAACTCTACTTCTACCGCGGTAAGCAAATCCCTTTCTATATTCCCTTTGGTCATTCTGTCGTCTTTGCTAGCTGTATGATGCTCGCAAACTTGCCCAAAATTGAAGCAAGAAGTGAGGTGATCGTAAAGCTTTTAAAACCAATTTTGGTCGTGAGTATTCTTATTGCAGGCTTAATATTTGAAGATCACTTCACTCCCTTCTTTGGCCTACTACTTATTCTCATTCTTCAACTAAAAGGTTGGAGTCACTTTTATTTACTTATGGCTGTCATTGTTATGACTATTGAAGTCATAGGCACATCTTTTAAGTGTTGGACATGGCAACCAGAAAGCCCCTATTTATTTCAAACAGTCAATCCACCAATAGGAGCCGTCTACATCTATGTTATCGGCGATATCGTCGTACAATGGGTCGCAAACTTATTTACACCGAAAAATGTTGTAGATAGTAAAGAAGAAATAAAAACCTCTTCTTAGGGAACTTTCACCACGACATCATCGATGTGCATCGCTTTCTTAACGACTAGAAATGAAGGTTTATTTTTGGTCGGGTGAGCCATACCTGGGGAGCTGAACTGGCCGGCAAGTTTACCATCGATAAACACCTGCATGAGTTCACCTTTTATGCGAACATTTAGCTTATACCATTTTCCCGGTGAGAACTTAAATGGAATAGTTGTTTCCATCGTCTTAAGATACTCTTTAGTCTTTTCATCAACGTTTTTAGCAACTTTCATAGCGCGGATATCATTTCTAAAAACACCGTTCTTGCCATCTTTAAAACGCATACCTTTTAAGTTAAAGCCAACGCTACAGATGTGCCCTGCATGAGACTCTTTAAACTTTGAGTCGTCGAAGTTTATGTTAAAAAATGGCGAACCTCTAAACTTAAACTTAAGAGAAACTTCAACATCACTGAAAGCTGTCTTCAAAGGTACAAAGTTTACCGAAGGGTGATCCGCTGTTGGTGGGGTTATACCGACTAATACACCTTTTTCGATTTTAGAAGCGCTTTTGTAAGAACGCCAAGGTCTCTCCAGTTTTTCACCCGAGAAGTCATCTTCAAAGATCACTTTCTTATAATAGTCACCACTTATTTCCTCGGACCAAGCAGAAGAACTTATAAGAAAACACAAAACCGCCACAAAAACTTTACTCACATACATACCATCTTTCCTTTTACATTCACAAAAGTAGGTACGATATGAATTTATCATATGTAACAATTCTTTAGAAATTAATTCCCTACCGTACCCTCAAAAGCTTCGTACATACGAATCCACGTTGGATTACTCGCGAGACTAAAAGCTCCCATCGTATCTAAGTCTGTTTTAAAGGAGCGAAGCGATGCCCAGTGAGCGGAACCATCTAGCATAGAAAAGTTAACGCCATTTCCATGATGGTACTTCAGCATAGCTGGATTGGTGATTATATCGCTCATCAAAGACTGTGACTCTAGAGAAGCAATAAAAGGGTTTGTTTCGTGACTGGCACCAACAAATTTTCCGCGATGATTATAAGATGAACGAGTTTTTGTTGATCCATTAAGCGGCGGCCATTTATTCAGCTCACCATTGTACTTAAAGTTCTCACTTGTTTGTGAAGGGCAAGCCCAAAGCTGAGGGTCTTTGACGTAGTCAGCTTTATAATAATGATAGTAAGTCCACTCTCTAAAAAGAGTTAAGTTGGCAAAAAAGTAAGAGTTCTGATAAGGTTGACTCGAGACTATACCAAGAGCAACCTTGTGATTGTTGTTCACAGAGTACAGCATGATCGTTTTGTTCAACTGACTTAAGTTACTTTTACAAACAGCCCTTTTACTTTGCTCTCTCGCCTTGTTTAAAGACGGTAAAAGTATGGTTAACAATATGCCAAAGATGGCGATAACCACTAATAATTCTATTAGCGTAAATTTTCTCATTAAAAATATCCTCATTAAACACAGCAGCACACATGGATTACATTTATTCCATGCAACTTTATTATATGAGAGAGAAAAGGCTTTTACAAATAAGCTAGTAAAAAGATCTTACAAAATATTAATTCGGATAGTAGAAGTCAAAATACTTACGGACGTTAGTATTTGATAATAAGCTAGTTGCTTTAAAAGGAATAACCGCCATACCAAGAGTTAGACCATTTCGGCTCATATCTGGATGGTTCCTCTCAGTTGCAGTCTTAAAGTTCCACCAATTACCAACTGATCCGCCATTGAAACCTAAAGAATAATCATAAGAACCAACACCACCCATAGGGTAATTATCTGAAATAATAACTATGGATTCGTCAGATCCTGAAGCTGACTGCAGAGCCTCCATTCTCACCGGCTCTGCAAGGTGAAACTCACTGAGCAAGTTATTACCAACTCCTTTAGCTCTTCCATTATTCCATCTATAAGAGCGGCGTTGACGGTTCTCTGCACCTTCTCCTTCATCAAGAGGGCACTGCATGGTTTCTAACTTTGCATCTTCGGCTGTTTTACTATTTTGCCCCCAAGTAAGTTCTCCACCTATTTGAGCATAAACAGCTTCATCCCAAGTACGACCATTCCAGTTTCCATGACCACTCCAAGAAGTCTGTCCACCGTGTGCTCTTGGTGGTAACATGCCGCCATTATCACTTACATGGGTTTGAATACCCAAACCATCTTGACGTAAGTTACTCATACAAACAGCTTTTTTACTTGCCATCCTAGCTTTGTGAACAGAAGGCAAAAGAATGCTGGTAAGTATGCCGATTATAGCGATGACAACGAGTAACTCTATCAAAGTAAATTTTTTCATAAAAACCTGTGCTTTTTATAACAGTCCGCCAAAGAAACAAAAACATTTCACCCTTAAACCAAAATATCTTTTACCGAACTCATATACAAAAATTTGTAAGATAATCAGACATGAATGTTATTTATCTATGTGTGTTTAAATCAAAAAAAATTTCCAAATAAGTGAAATGTTCTGAAATTTACTGCGGCTTGTTGATAAGAATTCGTTATCAATCAGCACTTCATGTGTGTGCAATGTAAAGGAAGTATGAATGAAAGTTCCAATAGTGATTTTTGCTATTTTAATTGGTGGACTGAGCATCGCTTTGCTCAACATCTCGCCAAATAAAGCAGAACAACCGCAAGAAGAAGTACAAGTCAAAGTTGACTACCCAAAACATATAAACAAGTTTATCGGCAAATACTGCACTGACTGTCACGATGAAGACATTCAAAAAGGTGGTGTCGACCTTAGTTCTTTTAGTTTGGAGAACATGACTCAAATAGATGAAGACTTATGGGCCAAGGTTTATCATCAGGTCGAGTCTGGTACTATGCCCCCTAAGAAGAAAAAGAAGCAACCAACGACAGAATTGAGGCATGAGTTCACCAACAATCTATCCGAGCACTTAAACTCAAACATTCGCACAAAACATGAGATGATTGGTCGAACAGTTATTCGTCGTCTTACTCGTGAAGAATACGAAAACACTCTTAAGGATCTTTTTGAAATAGAAGATTTAGAAATAAAAGAATTCCTTCCACCTGATCAAAAGTCACATGGTTTTGATAACATCGCCCACTCTCAAAATCTTTCTCATGTTCAAATTGCTAGATACCTCGAAGCTGCCGACTTCATACTTGATCGAGCGATGAATCCACAGCCAAAACCTGAATATAAAGAGTGGGATATAGAAGCGGTTAAAGCTCACCGCTTCAACATCGGCAATGACGCCATAAAAAAAGATGGCAAAATTTACATGCTTCGTCAGCCGAACTCAGCTCAAACTCCTTGGTATATTTCTGACTTTAAAGTTCACTACTCTGGAGAGTACAAATTAAAAATGTGGACCTACGGAACAGAAGTCAAAAGCACTGGCAAAGGTAAAGAAACTAAACTATCCGATGAGAAGAAAACAGACAAACACCATGTTCTTATGTTTTACGCTAATCCATCAAAAAATGTTCTTAGAAAACAAGGAAATGTCAACGTACCTCCTAACAAATATGAGGCGCCAGTAAGTATTCACCTTAATTTAATTCGAGGAGAAAAACCTTTATTTCAAATCGCTACCATGAGTGACAGAGCTTACGGCACGGCTATTGCTGTTGAAAAGCTTCAAATGACTGGTCCGCATATTTCTTCTTGGCCTCCTGCAAGTCACAAACTTTTATTCGGTGACTTACAGTCTGTTCAGTGGGATAACAAGATGAAAGTCCGTGAACCACTGCAACGTTACCAAAACTTTACTGGTATAAAAAGCATAAAACGACAATCGAGTCAATGGATGGTCGTTTCTGACAACCCAGAGCAAGATGCAGAAGAACTACTTTATAAGTTCATGCAAAAAGCTATCCGCCGTCCAGTAGAACGTTCAGAAGTCGCACCATACTTAGAACTTGTCAAAAATAGACTAAAGGAAAACTACTGTTTTCAGGACTCTATGAAAACTGGTTATAAAGCCATCCTTTGTTCTCCGGACTTCTTATACTTTCAAGAAAACTTCGGTAACCTAAGCGACGACGCTTTAGCTTCTCGCCTCTCCTACTTCCTCTGGAAATCTATGCCTGACAAGCAACTTACTGAACTTGCGAGAAATGGTAAACTTAAAAACGACGCCATTTTAAAGTCTCAAGTAAACCGCATGCTAGCAGACAAAAAATCAAAGCGCTTCATTCACAGCTTTATTGACCAATGGCTAGAACTTGAGAACATAAACCTCACTATCCCAGATTCAAAACTTTTCCCCGAATTTGACGACTGGCTACAAGACTGTATAGCGCGTGAAACTTACGAGTTTTTCACAACCATGGTTAAAGAGAACTTAAGTCCGACTCACTTAGTTGACTCCGATTTCCTTGTAGTAAACCAAAGACTCGCTCAACTTTATGAGCTGGATAAAATAGATGGTGATAAATTACGAAAAGTAAAAATCCCTAAAGATCACATCCGAGGCGGACTTTTAACTCAAGCTAGTATCTTAAAAATAACGGCAAATGGTACAACCACCTCTCCTGTTATCCGCGGTGCCTGGGTCACTGAGAAAATCATCGGCAAACACATACCGCCACCGCCACCAAATGCAGGTTCTGTTGAGCCAGATACACGTGGAGCAACAACTATACGTGAGCTGCTAGACAAGCATAGAAACAACTCTTCTTGCATAGGTTGTCACCAGTTAATTGACCCTCCTGGATTTGCTCTTGAAAGCTTTAATCCAATGGGAGCTTATAGAGAAAGATATAGGAACCTTGATAAAGGGGACAAAGTTAAAAAAAGAATTCTTGGTAAAGATGCAAAATATAAGCTCAAACTAGATGTGGACAGCACTGGTGAAACTGTTAATGGAACAAAGTTCACCACTATCAATGAGTTTAGAGAGCTACTCCTTAAAGACAAAAAAGGCCTCGCTAAAAACGTCACCGAGAAACTCTTAACTTTTGCGACTGGTTCACAAGTCCACTTTACCGATGCCGAGACTATCGAAGAAATTACTAAAGATGCAGATGTCGTCGGGATCAAGGACATCATCCATGGCATCGTTCAAAGTAAAATCTTTAGGAGGAAATAACTATGAGTCAGACATTTTGGATAAGACCGAAGTCGATCAATCGCCGCACCATGCTCAAAGGTCTTGGTGTGGCCATGGCGCTACCACATCTAGAAGCCATGGCGGTCGCAAAAACTCCTGAAGTCCCAAAGCGAATGGTTGCCATATGCACAGATCAAGGCATAGTTCCTGGCTATTTTTTCCCTAAGGCTAAGCAAAAATGGACTGAAACTCGCTACCTCAAACACCTGAGTGATCATCACGCTGACATGACAATGCTATCCGGAGTTTCGCTTCCAGATGTCACTGGTGGTCACCATGCTGACGTTGTTTTCTTAACTGGAGCGGCTCATCCAAGTCGTCCCGGTTTTAAAAACTCGGTTTCCTTAGACCAAGTTGCAGCTGAACACGTTGGTATAAAGACTCGCTTTCAGTCTCTACCCATACTTATTGGTCGTGAAAATAAGCGAAGCCTGTCATTCACTCGCAGTGGAGTCATGATTCCACCCGAAAAGAAAGCTTCCAACTTATTTAAAAAACTTTTCATCCAAGGCGATAAAAAACAAGTCCAAGCACAAATGGCGAAGTTACAAGAAGGAAGAAGTATACTCGATGTTGTCCGTGTAAAGTCTAAAAACCTTGCAGACCATGTCGGCAAAGCAGATAAAGAAAAGTTGGAGCAGTATGAGCACGCCGTCCGCGAAGCCGAAAAAAGGCTCCAAACGATGCAAGCTTGGGAATCAAAAACAAAACCTACAGTCAAGGCAAAGGTGCCACAAGACTTCTTAAAGCCTGGTTACTTAATTGACCGCAGCCGAGTCATGTACGACATGACAAAACTTGCTCTTGAAACTGACTCAACACGTTTAGTAACCATCATGATCGAAGGCGACTTCAATCCAAAAGTCATCATTGAAGGGCACGATATAAATGAAGGTTGGCACCAACTGACTCACCATGGCTGGAGAAAAGAAAAACTTAGTCAACTCGGAGCTATAGAAGATGCTCAGTTTGGAGTCTTAAATGACTTTTTGAACGATTTAAAATCGGTCAAAGAAGATGATCAGACCCTCCTCGACAGAACTAGTGTCCTCTACGGAACAAACATGGGTTGCGCCAACCGTCACTCAAATGACAATCTACCTTACTTAGTCATCGGTGGTGGCTACAAACACAAGGGTCATTTGAAGTTCGATGAGAAAAACAACTACCCTCTAAGTAACCTGTATTTAACTGAACTACACCGACTTGGAGTCAACGTAAACAGCTTCTCTTCGAGTACAGGAACAATGAAAGGCTTAGAATTTTCATGATTTTTTCAAATTAAGTGAAATGTTTCATTTCAGCCTGCGGATTGTCTTAAAAGAAACAACTGCAGGTAACAATGAAATCGACACAAGACACTTTTTGGATCAAACCAAAACCTTTAAGTAGAAGAACTGCGTTTAAAGGTCTTGGTGTCAGTTTAGCGCTTCCTATGCTCGACGCCATGGCAAGCACATCTCCAAAAGTAAGGCCAGTTGAACAACCTCGTCGAATGGTCAATATACTAGTCGATCAAGGAATCGTGCCCTGGCACTTTTTCCCTAAAGAAGAAGGTCTCAATTACACAAATACAAAATACCTTGAGATACTGAAAGAGCACAAGAAAGAAATGACCGTTTTCTCAGGTACTTCTCTACCGGATGTAACTGGTGGCCACCATGCCGACGTCGCTTTCTTAACTGGTGCCGCACATCCAAGTCGCGGTGGATTCAAGAACTCAGTATCCATTGACCAAGTTGCAGCTGAGTATATCGGCCATAAGACCAGATTCCCAAGCTTATCTCTTCGTTCTCGCCGGGCTGAAAGTATCTCCTGCACAAGAGCTGGTGTTTTACTTCCTGGTGAAGAAAAACCTGAAAAACTTTTCCAAAAAATGTTCATCAAAGGCAAACCGTCCGATATAGCGGCTCAGAAAGCCAGACTCCAAGAAGGAAGAAGTATTCTTGATACTCTGCTCAGTCAATCAAAGGCCTTTAGCAAGAAAGTCGGAAAACACGATCAACACAAAATTGACGCCTTCCAAAACTCGGTTCGTGAAGCCGAAATTCGCTTAGAAAAAATGCAGGCTTGGCAAAGTATACCGAAACCACAGGTAAGTGCCAAAACTCCTAAAAAATCTCACGGTGAAAAAGACGTCCTCAAACTTTCTCCGATGTTGTTAGATTTGACTAAGCTCGCCTTAGAAACTGACTCAACTCGACTCGTAACACTTATTTTTGGTGGCAACCAGTGGCACCCCGTTACCCACCACGGCAAACGCCAAGAAAAACTCAGTGAACTTGAGAGTTATGAATCAAAGCAATTCAAGATTTTAAATAATTTTGTCAACTCTCTAAAGTCTGTAAATGAAGGTCAAGAGAATCTCTTAGATCGCACCATTGTTCACTACGGTACAAATATGGGTGATGCTAACAGACACTCAAACGACAATCTACCGACTCTTGTTTTAGGTGGCGGCTTTAAACACAAAGGTCACTTGGCATTTGATAAGAAAAATAACTACCCATTGACAAACCTTTACTTAAGCATGCTCCACCGACTCGGAGTCGAAGTTGAAAGCTTCTCATCGAGTACTGGCACAATGCGAGGTTTAGAACTGACTTAAACCATCTCCACACGCACACACAGTGTTCCCGGTAGCAATTCTGCCGGGAACTTTTTATAATAAACAAAAATTTTAGCAGGATTTATGGCACAAGATCAAGAACAACTCATGCGCGATGCATTTAAGTTCCAAAGCTCATTGGAAGCTTATGCAAACGCGATCCTGCATGATTGGACTTTAAGTAAAGATGCCGTCCAAGAAGCGTTTATTCGAGCTAGCGTTAAGTGGCAAGAGATAGATGAAGACCGCCTTTTTAATTGGCTCAAAAAAGTCACTCGAGATAAAGCCAAAGACCTTATTCGTCGCGAACAAAAACACAGTCGTATAAAGACTGCCCTAGACGACATAGTCGACCGTCACTTTGACGTACACCTCACAAAAAAACTACATGAGAAAAATATGGCCCGCACCAAAGTCATAGAAGGCTGTATGGGTCAATTGCGACCAGAAGCTCTAAAAGTCATGTCTGGCTTCTACAAAGAAAGAGAAAGTTGTGAAACCATCGCAGATAAAATGAACCGCTCTGTAAATGCTATAAGAATACTTTTGCATCGGACTCGTGACACCGTGCGTAAATGTGTCAAAACTCAGGTGGCATTAAATGAGTGAAGACCTATTTGATAAATACTTAAATAATTCACTCTCTGAAAGTGAAGAACAAGAGTTACACGACTTACTACAAGATGATCAAGTTGGTGCTGAGTTCGTTGATTACTGCCTTGAAATGCACGCAAATACGCAAGTGGCCAGTGACCTACTTGAAGGTAAAACGAGCCAAAGCCGTTTAAACCCAAAGCCTATTCAATTCAAAAAATATTTACCAAAGCTCATCACTATAGCGGCTGCACTTATTTTAGTTTTTTGGATCTCTCAACCTACACAAAACGAGTCACAACTCACTAATAAAAGTAGCTCAAATACACTGACTCCTGGGATGAAAATCGCCACAAAAAAGTATGCGCCTTACAAACTTGATGATGGTTCAAAAATTGAAATCCTTGGGGATGCAGAAGTCCGTTCAAATAAAGAAATCTTCTTAAAATCAGGAATCGTCTTAGTTACGGCCCAGAAACAAATAAACGGTCAACTAAAAGTCATAACTGAAGATGCAACTGCAACAGTCATTGGGACTCAATTTACCGTCCGAAAGCTAACACATGGAACATCTCTAGAAGTTTCTGAAGGCACTGTCGAGTTCACTCATAAAGGTAAAAAAGAAACTCTCACTATGGGCGAAGCTGCCATCGCTAATTCTGGTAATATATTCAAGTCAAAAAAAGGCTTAAACTACCTACGCTATAAGCTTTATGCCGATGCCATCCGCCAAGATAAGTCCCTTAAATTTTTCATGAATATGGAAACAGAAAACCCCTTAGGAATACAAGGCTTCAAAGAAGGTATTGCCGAACTTGTAGATGGGCACTTTGTTGATGGCAGAACTCCATACACCAAGGCACTAAAGGGTGTTATAAATATCGGTAACTCTATAGGCTTTGACTTAAAACTACCTGCTACCTATGGTGCCTGGGTCTCCATCTCAGAGCCTAGTCCAGGAGGAACTATTCTCTCTAAAGGAGACAATTCGCTACGTTTACAACTAGGCATTGAAGGTCTTCATTTACATGCTGGCTTTGGCCGAAATATGAATGCTATAGATGGCCACTCGGAAATGCAGTTAAACAAGTGGCACTTCGTAACCTTCAGTAGTGATGGAGACAAAGCTAGACTTTATATAAATGGCTTCCTTGACTCAGAAAGAAAGATCTTTGCTTCTAGATTTAACAACGAATTCCCGATCATGATAGGTAAAAATGCTCAAGTTCTAGAACGAGTTTTCAATGGGCTTATATCCGAACCATTTATTCTACAGAGAGCTCTTTCTGCAAGTGAAGTTCGTCAACTTTACGAAAAAGCCTCTATTGACGATTAAACCACAACGAAAACAAATTTCAAAAACACTTGTAAAAGAGCAACTTAAGAATTGCTTATTTGCATGCAAATAGATAAAAACATCACTTACACGGCATCATTACTATTCGTAGTTTTGACCACTTTTATCGGTGCTCAAAGTTGGCAAGATCTAACTGGCAAAGCTGGACCAACTGACTGGAAGTGTCACGTTATTCAACCCGATCCAAATGATCATGGACCAGATGGGATAAACATCCACGATTGGGACCAAGATGGGAATGTCGACCTATTTGTCAACTATGAAGAAGGCAAGATAAGTCGCCTATATTTCAATCAAGGACAAAATGGCAACACTAAGTTATGGACAGACTTCATAGAGTTTAAACACGGTAAGTGTGAAGACTCTGGCATGGGTGACTTAGACAATGACGGCGACATAGACTACATAGCCAATGGAGGCTTAGTTTACTTTAATCCTGGGACCGCCAAACTCCGCAATAGTTCTGCATGGGTAAAGATGACTCTCTTTACTCAAGAAGGTCGAGTCCCCAAAGTTCTTGATATAGATGGCGATGGCTTGAACGACCTCTTAGTGGCTGGAAGCTTTTGGTACAAACAACCTGTAAAAGGAAAACACGATGCCAAAAACTGGCAGAGGTTTGTCATTGGTAAAACCAAGTGGGTCATGAGTTCTATCTTTTATGATGTTGATAAAGATGGAGACAAAGACTTAGTCGTTCAAGACCGACGACAAGAGACATTTTGGTTTGTAAATGGAGGACCAGATAAAATCTATAAACCTTGGCCACGCAAAAGCCTTTATAATAAAAATAATGAATCGATGTTTATGATCATCGAAGACGTAAACAAAGACGGCAAAGACGACTTCCTTATAACCGGTGGTAGAATCGGCGAGAAAAAACAAAAGCTTATTTTACTTTTAAGAACTAACTCTGCAGGTGACCCGCAGTTTAAAGAACTGATCATCGAGCAACCTCTAGATGTCGAAAAACTAGGCAAAGATTTTTTTCCTAAAGGCATAGGTCTCATCGATCTAAACAACGATAAACAAAAAGAGATAGTCATAGTCCCTAAACTCGGCCATCTATGGCAAGCCAGCTTCAAAAATGACGGATTCAACGCTTCCGATTGGCAGGTCAAAACTATAGAAACTCCAGGCCATAACACCCGCAAAAAAATGGATAACGCTTATTTAGGTGACATCGATAACGATGGAGATATAGACATAGTCACCACTGAAGAAAATGGCGGTTGGGGTGTTATCTGGTTCGAAAACCCAGAGAAGTAATCAGCGAAAAAATATTTCGCCAAAAAAGACATAGATATTCCTTACAGTGACGTCATAGTTCGCTATATTTAAATCAAAAAGAAAATTTCTGATGATCCTCTTTTCTAACGCCCTTATTCTTTTCTTTCTCGCCGCTTGTATCGTTGCTGCCTCCATAAAAAACAAAAAGCTGACGCTTATCTTGGTGCTGACAACTGCCGTTCTTCACATCATGTGTAACGCCTTGATCTATTCTCAATATGAAACGAGAAAAGAAGGCTATGACAGAGCTCTTAAAAAGATCTCAAAAGAATTAAAACTCGGAAACTCCTCAGCGATCATCCAAGCAATTGATGAATCCGTCGATGAAGAAACTGATGGAGGCGAAATATCTGGTGGTAAAGTCTGGATGAAAATCCAAGGCAACATCAATAAACAGAGAGCGACAAAGTAACTATTTACCTAAGAGTTTTTCTATAAGTGCAGAGTTAGCGAACTCTGTCTGCCAGTGCTTCATACATGCTAACCCAGTTGGAGTTATTTCTCGTAGAGAAAGATGTGAAAGTATCAGTATAAACTGAAAATAAGCTTTTTGGTGCCCAATAAGCCGAACCATCAAGCATACTGTAGTTTACTCCATCAAAGTGGTGGTTATTAATCGAATCATTTTTAGTAAGGATATCACTCATCAGCGCTTGGGATTCTAACCTCGCCAAACTAGGAAAGAGTCTACTCTTTGAACCTACATATTTTCCACGGTGACTGTAGGAGGCGCGAGTTTTAGTGGAACCATTCTTTGGTGGCCAGTTATTTTGGTCTCCATTGAACTTGTGGTATTCACTCTCTTGCGACGGGCAAATCCAAACTTCAGGTGTGTTGATGTATCCCGCAGTGTAGTAGTAATAGTAACTTTTTATTTGACTAGAAGGCTGGGCATTAAAGAAATAGGTCCATTGGTACTTACCACCTGAACGAATACCAAGAGAAACTCTTTGGTTACTGTCAGCAGCATAAAGCATCAAAGTCTTATGAACTTGACTTAAGTTACTTTTACATACAGCTCTTTTACCTTTCTCTCGAGCACTTCTTAATGAAGGCAAAAGTAACGATGCAAGTATACCGATAATGGCAACAACAACTAATAATTCTATCAAAGTAAAACGTTTCATATCTTTCCTCAACTACACAACAAACACATTAAATACTATGTTATAACATCATGAATTACAAAGGGAAATAACAAAAACATAAGCCTAGATGACTACTATCAAGCATAATCGGCTTCTAATTTAATTTCATGCAACTATTAATGACAACCACGATACTTGTCTCTGTATTGATTTGGAGTCATATCCTTTGAAACTTTAAAGTTTCGAATGAAGTGGGCATGATCATAAAATCCAACAGCCTTTGCTATATCGGCAATGTTAACATTTGTTTTGCGCAACTTCTGACAAGCAACATGGATCCGATGCTCATTTATATACCTCAGTGGTGTATATGAAAAAAGTTTTTTAAATCTCCGCTCAAGCTGACGCAAAGATATATTTGCCAATTCAGCTAGAGTTTCAACTGTGATCTGCCGATGATAATTTTGAAAAATATAATTGACTACTTCAGTCATTTCTTGGTAAGGTTCAAGCAGTGCTCCAAAACCTGAAAGGTCACGCATGATCACAGCGACGCCTACAACCTTCTTAGTCTTATCATACAGAGGAACTTTACTCGTCGAGTACCATTTAATAATGCCACTCTTTGAGGGTACCGGCTCTATGTGGTTGCGAATCGGTTTTTGAGAAAGAATAACCTGTCGATCAGCTTCTCGATATTGACTCGCTATTTCTTCACTGGCTATATCGTAGTCGTTTTTACCAATTAGCTCTTCTTTTCGAGATAATCCAAAAGCCTTTAAAGATGCTGAATTACACAGAGTGAAACGCCCTTCTAAATCTTTTGCAAAGAAATATATATCTGGAATACCTTCAAAGATCCAACTCAATTGAGAGCCATCTAACTGATCGAAAAAACTCTCTTCAAACTCACTAGCCACAGACTTCCACCTTTTCTATAGTGTCGAATATATACAACTAATAGTCGATAGTTTCCAAAAATTCAATATAAATCAAAAACCAATATCACAGACTATTGATTTATAACAATTTATAATTGAATAGTTGATCATCAGCAACCAATAAATTTTACTTAAAAGGAAAATAAATGTCTAAATTCACCTCACTTAAAACCATCATTCTAGTTATTTCATACAATCTAATTATCAGTACTTCAATTTATGCGGAAGAATGGCAAAACCTCTTAGATAAAGACTTATCTCAATGGGAGATATTCGTCGGGGTTCCACATGAGTCTGTCCTCATTCCTGGCATGCCTCCATCAACTAGTAAAAATGGCACAAAAGGAACTCCACTTGGCTTGAATAATGATCCTCTTAAAATTTTTAGTATGATCGAGGAAAATAGTGAACCCGTGCTCAAGATTTCGGGGCAAATATATGCTGGTTTGTCGACGCTGAATGAATACGAAAACTACCATTTCAAATGTGAATTTAAGTGGGGCGATAAAAAATGGGAACCAAGACTAAATAAACTAAGAGATAGTGGAATCCTCTTTCATGCAAATGGCAAACATGGAGCCTTTTGGAATGTCTGGCTCAGTTCACTAGAGTGCCAAGTACAAGAAGGTGACTGCGGTGACTTTATACCACTCGCTGGACCTTCTGCCAAAACGACTCTAAAGCACGTTCCAAACCGCAAAAGACCTTATTTTGACCCAAGTGGAAAAACCCTTGAAACAGCCAACTATGTTTCCCACTCTCCTAGTGAAGAAAAACCACATGGAGTTTGGAATACCATCGAAATATTCACCATTGGTCAAAAGTCTGTTTTTGTTGTAAATGGCACGCCAAATATGATTTTGTATGAAACCACTCAGAAAGATCCAAATGGTCCTGGCCGTATTCCGCTAACATCCGGCCGTATTCAAATACAGTCTGAGGCGGCGGAAGTTTACTACAAAAACATCCAACTAAAGAAGATTACAGAGTTTCCGAAACTCATCGAAAGTATGTTCAAGAAATAAAAGGCTTTACTAACATTCTGCTGCTTTAGTTTTTACTTCAGCAGCATTTAACACCTTTTGTATTTCCTGAGCAAAGCAAACAGTTTAAATAAATAAAACGCACACCGACACATCATTTTAGACCAAGCTTTGATTTAAGCTCTTCGACATGTTCTACCTCTATATTCAATATCGGTGAATCAACTCCGATGATTGTATCCTGACTGAGATATACATCTTCGATATAAGTTAAGTATAATGAGCTATAAACAGATAAAGTTAGAATAGTCATTGAAAGATACCTAAAGACTTCCGGTAAAACTCGACCAATTGACTTGGAGCGATGTACACCAACAATAGTTTTAGAGACCAAAACCGAAGCAGAACATGTTATCAACATAATAGCTACAATCTGCAGTGTATTCATCTCTACTTCGTACGAATGCAAAGACCTAATAGGACTGAAGAATTCATCATTTAAAAAAATCCTAGTTAGACTATCCAGATGAATGTCTTGAAACTTCAAAAAATAAAAAATCAATGATAATAGCATTAAACTAGAAAGGCTGACTATCACACAACTATTAGTTCGTAAAGAGAAATCTGTTTTACCCACTTCATGTTTTTTGGAAATAATAAAAGTAGGTATTAAAACCATAAACAAAGCAAGTAAAAAGAGTTCAATTATAAACGTGAGCAAACCCTCTGACATATGAACTGAAGATGATGAAAAAGGAAGAAGTTTATAGAATTGATAAATGATA
This sequence comes from Lentisphaeraceae bacterium, assembly GCA_021232515.1. GTDB lineage: Bacteria > Verrucomicrobiota > Lentisphaeria > Lentisphaerales > Lentisphaeraceae > JAKVBD01. The sequence continues at coordinate 20,923 of JAJPOQ010000159.1, read as the reverse complement.
AGAGGAAGTAGCCCAAAGATAAAAATATATTTTCGATACCTCACAGTATCTTGAGCGGGAAAGCTCATAACACTCCAAGGCCAAAAAGACTTCAGGCCAATAATGAGTACCAAAAACAAGACGAAACAAGCTAAGGTCATCCTTTCAAGATACGTATACTCCATTTTCCTCAAGGGTAAGAAAACATCTTCATCCACTTTGGGAAGTCGAAACCCTCTGGTTTGATTCTTTGTAATTAATGAAGCTTTATTTCTTAGCAGTTGACGACCATGGTCATTTATATTGGGATTAATGCCATCTTGCCAATTCCACTTCAATTTATCCAAATTTACAAAACGAGCTAAGAGTTGCGGTTGACTTTGGCTTAAAAAACTGGTCGCGTTCCCTGAAGGGGCGTTAGTCAAAATTTCTTGAAAAGAAAAGAATCCATAAGAGTTATTTATTAACGACAATAAATAGGATCTCTTATGAACTCAAAACTTTGTTTAAATTATAGCATCAGTCTGGAATCTTGCACTCTTAATAATATTACGGCCTTATTGAAGGAGCTTTTACCGCTAATTCTCGAAGATATTTTTTGCCTTATCCTATTCGAGTTTGGAGACATATATAAAAACGACAGCACTTGTGATTGTTCGGTTAACAGTCGCTTGAAGTGGAGTCATAAAGTAGGAAGAAAGAGTAATATTAAAACCCAATGGGGTGATGTAAAAATACCTCAACTACAGACTCAATGCACAACTTGTGGCCAAAAGAAGTCTATAGCACGCAGCTTACTGGGTATGAAGCCTAGAACTCAAATAGGTCAAAGTCTCAAAGAAACCGTTTCCTTATTCAATGCTTTGATGCCTTATAGAGTCTGTGCGAAAGTCTTAAAGTTTACAGGGATTAAAATGAGTCAGACACAAGCTTGGCGTTGCACCCAGGAAGTCGGTAATTCTCTTAAGTTTGACTTAGATCAAGATGCCTGTAAATCAGGTATGGCTGATGGTACAGAAATTGGAATTCAAGGTATCAAAAAAAGAGGTAGAGAACTAAAGGTTTTTGCTCAAAATAAACCAAATGGGAAACTGCATATTGCAGGAATTAATATCGGAAAGTATGAGAGCGAAGACAACTGGCGAGAGATATTTGAACCATTGAAAGAATCTTTCGAACAGATGGGCCACTTCCGATTAAGTATTGATGGTGATTGTGCCATTCTTAAAGGTTTTGATGCGAATATTGATCTTCATATTCAGCGCTGTCTCTGGCATATCCCCCATCAATTTAAGCATTACCTTTGGATGGATGGTGTCAAACGCAAGAGTCGCTTATGGAGGAAAATCATGGCACGATGCCTCAGGTTTGTTTCTTTACCGAAAAGTATTATAGATGATACTGAGCTTGTAGAACAAATGCTTAAGGATAAAGAGGTGGAATACCAGGAGTTGATAAAATTGTTGGAGAAGCATAAATGCAAGTCATGCCTTTCTCACTTGCAAAACGCTTATCCCAATATGTTTACTAACTTTAGTAATCAATGGTCAGGCAAAACCACAAGTTTAATCGAGCGCATCATGCGCACGGTTAATTTACGAGTAAATGTGGGAAAATGGTCAACTAAAGGTGTGTTGAATACTATGAAAATACGATTGGCATATTATTACAACGGCTTTAATCCACAATTCAAACATCAAAGCGTCAGGGTTAGCAGATTAATTACAAATAGCACTTAGAACTATTATTAAATTAACCTAAAATAGATAGTAACTTCTGTAACTCTTATGAGTCCAGCGCCCCATGAGAGAACGCCACTAAAAAACTATGGAGCTTATCATTTTCTAGAATTAAAGCTGAAGCATCATCAACTACATAAATCTCAATAAAAAACTGTGGATTTTTACAAACATACTCAAGCAGATCAGCTAAAAAAGCTAACTCATCAATTGCTTTCTTATGGAGCTTATTATCGATCGCATCAGTACTTCGGTTCAAAGCAACTTTAGCATAAGATCTATACAGACCTATAACCGGAAGTCTTATCCCACCTTGTTGAGTCAACTTTAAATAAAGCTTGCTCATCCCTTGCTTTTCCAGACCTCTAATCAACTCATATTCTTCTTGTAGGTATCTATTAAACTTTGGTTTATTTAGCATATCTTTCCATTTTGAAAGACACTCCAAAAAAAGCTGTTGGTCTGAAACTTTATTACTTCTTAAATCAACTGACTTCCTATAATGGTGAGCGACCCATAATGAATCAAGATAACCATTATTCGGATCTTGACTGCTGAGTTCATCATATAATGCAGGACTGAAACTTTCCTCTAACTGACGGAACTTCCCAGGCAAGGAGCCAGAAGCTAACTTTTTTATAAGTTGATTATCCGTTGAATATGAAGTTCGCACTCTATAAGACTCTAAAATCTGTGACCCAGACAAAAAGACACTTAAAAGAAGAGACAAAGGTATAAAACAAGCCCAAAAAGATCTTCTTGGCTTAACTTCTTTTGACTCTTCTGTATTACCCTTGGTATTCATAGTTTTAAGATATTTCTCTTAGTTAAATAAGCAACTCTCATTAAAGTATGGTTAATACGCTCTTGTGAAGGCTGCTGAACTTGATTCTTAGTGCTATATTTATTAAAAATAACTATGACTAAGTTCAGCACTTTTAATCCTCTACGACAACACGTCTCTGGAAACCTTCATGAAAGATGAAATAATCGCATTTATCAAAGAAAATAGCGGCAAAAAGCTGCGCAAAACAATGATTCGCCGGGCCCTCTGTAAAAATGATCTCGAAAAAGATATTTTTAAAACCAATTTTAGAGAATTAAGGCAAGATGGTGTTGTCCTTAAGACTCAAGGTGGAATATATAGCCTGAGCGAAGTTGAGTATGTTGAAGGGACCATCACCGTCAAAGATGGTGCCTTTGGTTTTGTCGATATAAGCGAAGACGAAGACTCTATATTTATCCCACCAAATCAAACTGGTGGTGCTTTCACCGGTGACACTGTAAAAGTTCACGTTACTGACAGACACAACTCCAAAGGACCTGTTGGTAAAGTCGTCGAACTCATCTCAAGTCCATTTCAGTTCATTCACGGCCAACTTCTTTCTGAGAACAATAAACTCTTTGTGAGACCTCTTCGTTTTGGTGCCTCTGACATATCTGTTCAACCAGAAGATGTCTCTGCATTCGAAGGTCTAGTACCTGGAGACTGGGTTAAAGTTGAGCTTCTCGAAAGAACATCTAAAACAATTACTGGTCGTATCACTGAAAAAACAGGCGATGCCGGTGACTTAAATATCGAACTAGACGCGATCATTTCAGAGTTTGATATAGAACCAGGCTATACCGTTGAAGAAGAAAAGTCTGCTGGTCGTTTAAAACAACGCCCTATTGAACGTAAAGACTTAACTGCTGAAGTCGTCATGACCATCGACCCAGTCGATGCAAAAGACTTTGACGATGCTCTTTCTGTTCACGAACATGAAGACCCTAAGCTTATCACTATCGGTGTTCATATTGCTGACGTCGCTGCTTATATAAGTCCAAATGGAGTATGGCAAAAGAAAGTTAGAAGTCGCTCATTTACTGCCTACTTACCAGGTAGAATGATGCCGATGCTTCCTAGAGTTCTTGTTTCAAAACGCTGTAGTCTAAATGAAAATGAACTTAAGCCAGCTCATACAGTCATGCTTCACATAAACCGCCGTACTGGTAAAGTCGAAAGTTTTGAGCGCTTCCACAGTAACATCATCGTTAAAAAGCGACTCAACTATGAAGAAGTCCAAGAGTTTGCTGATAAAGGTTTCAAGCATAAAGAGTGGCCAAAAGAAGTTCGTGAACCTCTGAAGCTTCTCTATCAGCTATCTGCTAAAATCCGTGGATGGCGTCGACGTTACGAAAAGTTTATCCCTCTAGAAGCTCCTGAAGTCCGCGTTATGTGTGACCATCGCACAATGGAACTTAAAGGTCTTAAACACGAAAAAGCTGCTGAATCCAACCAGCTTGTTGAAGAGTTCATGCTTGCAGCAAACGTTGCCGTAGCTAAAGAATTAAGCAATAGGCAGATCCCGGGCTTATTCCGAGTTCACCCAGAACCTGACCCTGAATCAGTTGCTGAATTCACCGCAAAAGCCATTTCAATCTATGGCTTAAACCCTGGTGACCTTACAAACCGAGCAAACTCAGTCAATTTCCTCAACGAAGTTAAAGAGTTAGCCGACGCCGAAGTTATTTCTTACGACTTTTTAAGAATGATGCAACGCGCACTTTACTCTGAAACTGCAGCTCTGCACTATGGACTTGGAAAAGGTCTCTACAGTCACTTCACAAGCCCTATCCGCCGTATGAGTGACCTTATAGTTCATCAACAGCTCTGGGAAGATGAATGTAACCGCAAGATACAAAGTAAGCGTAATTTAGAGTTAGAAGCCTCTCACATCACTGAAATGGAACGTAAAAATGACGATGCTTACCGAGCTGCTAGTCATAGATTTAAACTGTACTACATCCGCCAACAAGTTGATAAAGGTGAGTACCAAAACGTCACAGCTTTTATCTCGAAAATAGGTCATAGTAATCTTAAAATCTACATCCAAGAGTTTGGCCTATACACCAACATCTACCTACGTGACTTTGAAGACGACTACTACAATGCGGATGATCATGGCCGTTTTATCCAAGGTAAAAGAACAAACAGAGTCCTCAACTGTGGTGACCCAATCACCATAAAAGTTACAGATGTCAACTTTGCTAGACGCGATATAAACGTAAAACCAGTCTTGGAACCTCTCTCTAAAAAGAAAGGAGCTAAAAAGACACCAAAGGTTTCTCCTCGTAGGATTGTTGATTCTGACTCTGACTCTGACTCGAAAGATGAAAAACCTAAGAAGAAAAAATTCTTCGAAAAAGTTTACAAAGGCGATGAGAATAAGAAAAAAAGAAGTTCAAAGATCAAAGGTAAGTCTGGTAAAAAGAAATCAAACAAAAAGAAACGTTAAGGTCTTTTTATGAAACTGATCGAGTGTGAAGAAAAATACGCGGAGGAAGTCCTTCAGATCCTCAACGAGTGCATCATAAACTCTACAGCTCTCTATGATTACGAGCCTAGAACAATTGAAGATGTTCACACTTGGTTTCAAAGTAAGAAAGAAAAAGGTTTCCCGATACTCGGTTTATTAAATATCGATGGCAAACTAGCCGGCTTTGCAACTTATGGCGACTTCCGTCACTTCCCTGCTTATAAGTATACCGTTGAGCACTCTATCTACGTTCACAAGAACTTTCGTGGATTGAGACTCGGCGACCTACTTTTAGGTGAAATAACTCAACGAGCTGAGGAAGAAAACTACCACAACATCGTCGGTGCTATAGATGGGCAAAATAAAATAAGTATAAAGCTTCACGAAAATCACGGTTTTAGTGAGTGTGGTCGTATAAAAGAAGCTGGCTACAAGTTTGGTAAGTGGCTAGATGTCGTCTTTATGCAGAAAATTCTCAAAGGCCCAAAAAAGCCAACTGATTAACTACTCGAAGATGTCGTGACACTTTTTACAGGTCACTTTTGCTTGCTTCCACTTCTGGTTAATCAATAGCTGATCTTTGGATTCAACAGCAGCTTTTAACTCATCGAGATCGCTCGCCATTCTTTTCGACAAACGATTAAACGACTTTTCCCAGTGTTCAATCTTAACTAAGCGATCATTTTGCTTGATAAGTTCATCCGTATATTTCTTAAAATCTGGATGATCGTACATTTTGTTTTGAGACATCTTAACTAAAGCAAACTCGGGCCAATCCATTCGTTCCATTATTTCATCGATACGAATTTCCATATTTCTTTTTTGACTTTTAGAGTATTCTGGAGTTGGCTCTGGCCTAGACTTACAAGCTCCCAAAAGAATAAGCATTAGACAAAGAAGTGTCAGTTTCATGCGTTTGTTATCTCAACTAGTTTATCCAGCTTGATCAAAGCTTGGCCAGAATCAATACTCTGCTTTGCAGCTTCGACTGACGTCTCAAGGTTTTCAAATTTACCAGATGTATAAAGACCTGCTGCGGCATTAAAAATAACAGCATCTCTATAAGCATTCTTCTCACCGCTTAAAACTTTACGCAATGCTGCGGCATTTTCATCTGGCTGACCACCTAGAAGTTCATCTAACTTCCAAGTTGAAAGACCATAATCTTCTGGGTTAAGTTCCGTTTCAGTCAAAGAGCCGTTCTTAACTTCACATACATAACTAGAAGTCGTCACTGACAGTTCATCTAAACCATCGAGACCATGTGCAAAGAACATATGCTCTTCACCTAACTGAGCCGCAGCTTCTGCGAGAACTTTAGTATAGTCTTTATTGAAAACTCCGATCAAACCACGACGAGCACTTGCCGGATTTGTCATAGGGCCGAGTAAATTAAAAATAGTTCGTATACCCATCTCACGGCGAGGGCCAATCGCGTGTTTCATCGCTGGGTGAAGCATAGGCGCAAACATGAAAGAAACGCCTATCTCTTTAAGTGCTTTTTCCATAGTATCGACTGAACAAGCAGTGTTGATTCCCAAGCTACTCAAAACATCTGCACTACCGGACTTACTCGAAAGGGCCCTGTTGCCATGTTTAGCGACAGTTACACCTGCACCTGCTGCAACAAATACAGCAGCCGTAGAAATATTATAAGTTCCTATACCATCTCCACCAGTACCAACTATGTCGATCGCCTGTGGGTCATCACACTTGATAGACACAACATTTTTACGCATAACGTGAATTCCGGCAGCTATCTCATCGGCAGTTTCACCTTTGACCATCATAGCTGTTAACCAAGAGGCGATCTGAGCATCTGTGCACTGACCAGTCATGATGTCGTTCATAACTTCTTCAGCAGCTTCACGTGTTAAATGTTGTCCGGCAACAGCCAGACCTATGGCTTTTTGTATAGGAGTTTTCATAGGACTTTAAATTTTCTCGAAGTTAATTGGAGAGAAAGATGAAACGATACCAGCTTTGGCATCTTGATCTTCAATTGAAAGTGTTAGAGCGTAGATGTCACCAGGAAGAACTTTTCTTGGGAATTCATCTGCCTTGATGATTAACTGCGCCAACATATAACTACAGTCAGGCTCATGTGCTACAGCGAGTACCCACTCGTCGTCACAGGCGTTTTTAGAAATGGCACCAAGTAAATCGTCAACACCTGCACCAGGCATGAGTTGAGTGGAAGTTACGACAGGAACATTTCCTAGATTTTCACTAAGAATTTGGGCAGTTTTACCTGATCTAAGAAATGGTGTAGATAGTATCTTTGAAGGAATAATTCCAAGCTTTTTTAAGTAGTCTGCGACAAGTTCTGCATGTCGGCAACCTTCGGGAGTAAGTGGTCTTTCTGCATCGTAGGAAACTCCTGACTGCTCAACCGTTGCAGCCAAGCAATGACGCATGAGAAGTATCTTCATAAAACTCCGCCTTCAAGCTTTTCTTTTACTGCCATGATGTGAGGCATAGGTAAATCCTTCATTATCTCTTTTGCGTTCACTTTAAGTTTGTTCGCATCAGATTTCAATTCAGCCATACGTTTTGTTATCGCATTATATTCTAATTGGTCAAAACAGAAATGACGTTTATCATCCAAAATACGCCATTCATTTTCCATCTTAACTTTCTGCGACACAAGATTTTCAAACTCGGCAAGTTTTAACTTTTGATCTTCTGGAAGCTCTTCTACAGGAGTAGCCTTCTTCACATCTTTACTATTTATCGACAGAGCCACCTTACCATCTTTGACAACCCAAGAGGCCTCTCCTTTATCAGTTGTAACTTTACCACTTTTAGAGAAATCTACCGGCTCGGCAAAAATTCGTTTAAATTCATCAACAGCAACTTTTTCCACACTTCCGCTGTCTAAATCGAAGACTGCTTTCAAAACTTGGACTTGGCCGTCCTCATGACCGAGGGTCATGCTGTTACCTTTTTCATCATTAAAACTGGTTACTTTTAAGTTATCTTCATAACCACCGACATAACCAGTCTTTTCATCTTTGATGACAAGGCCATTTTCTTTAAAGCTTTCTTTATAACTGTCTACAGACTTGAGGTCAGAACCACCGATGAGGTCACTAAACTGGTTTGTTATCTTCGCCTTTAATTCAGGCTGAAAATAAATTATGTATTCAACACCAGCGACTAATAAAACAACGACAACAACGATGATCTTTTTCATTTACCTCTTAGTTCCTCGAGCCAATGGCTTGAGGTCTTCGCAGGCAATTTTGAGGTACTTGTTCAATAAACCAGTATCGACAGCCTTACACTTTGCGAAGACTCCAACAACAGTTCCAGTTTCACTCTCGAAGAAGTAAAACTGGTTATACAGAACTTTGCCACCTTGGCGAACGTATAACACCTTACCATCTACCATCTCACCGTTTATTTCTTGGCGAGCTTCTTTGAGCTGTTTTTTCTCGAACTGTGCGTCATTGACTTCATAGTTTTCTATCCATACATTTATATACTTTTCTGCAACCTGTTGCAAATCAGCGCCTTTATCATATATAAGCAAATGCAGCTCAGGACCGAGCTCAGAAGTCAAAGTATAAACAAAGCCACCTTTCATCTTATTTGGAAAGACTTCCATGTCTTTGTGGTAGTGAAACTTTACGCGACCATCTTTATAGTGTTGTATCTCATTTCTATAAAGAGTCACTCTGTGTGAGACACCTTTTAGATCTTCAACGATGATCTTCTCGCCTTCATTTAAATGGAATGTTTTGCCATCGAAAACAATTCTAAAATCTCGAGCATTTCTCTTCATTTCAGTTTTAAGATGCTTCTTAACCGACTGAATCATGAACGTTGGGTCGATCTTCCAAGTGTTACTTGCACGTGACTTTCGAAGAATAAGTGGATAAACCATCTCTAACATGCGAATCGTACCGATTTTCTTGCGGTCGTTCACCATTATTTCATTAACACGAATAGGTGCATTATTTATTTTGATCACTTCACCGACAGTGTGCCACTTAACTGGTGTTGCTCGTAAAGTTTTCTTTAGCTCAACAAGTTTAGCTTTCGTGTACGCAGGTTGATCGTCTAGTATTTCCATATCTTCATTGAACAGACAAAACGATTTCATTTTGGTTAAGTCGCGTTCAAAATACGCTTCCGTAAATGAGTAAAACAATTCTTCCGCAGCTTCAAGTTCTTTGTCTTGAGCAGTGAGTGACGAAACTAAAAATAAGAGTATGAAAAAGAAGTTATGTAAACGCATATATTTATTACCTTGAAATTGCTTTTGTGACATTAGCCGGCATTACCGACAATAACAGTGTGTAATTCATCTGTAAGAAATTATATTTAGAAAGTCCTCTGTCAATTATAGCTTTACGAGAAGTAACAGTTTGGTAAAATGAGTCAATATAGCAAAGATAATAATATCCGCTGCATGTGCATCAACTGCTACACCACAGTTGACGCCGATATAGCCTTTGCTGGTAGTAAGCAAAAATGTCCAAAATGTAACAATAAAATTTACATCCCCAAAGCTTCTATCTTACCTGGCACTCTGGTTGGGGACTATCTCGTTGATAAAATGATCGGCATAGGCGGTATGGGTGAAGTCTATGAAGCACGATCGGTTGTCGACGAAAAAGATTACGCTCTAAAGCTTATCCGCCCTTCTATCATCAATGAAGAAGAAATAGAAAGCTTTAAAAATGAAATACGCATGAATCTGCGTGTAAGTCACAATAACTTCATCAAAGCTTTTGAGTCTGGGACTGACAAGGAAGGTCGCCTTTATTTGGCAATGGAGTTCGTCAAAGGTAAAACTCTTGAAGACCACATCATCCAATTTGGTCGTTTCGATGAAGATCATGCATTGAACATCATCCTGACTTGCTGCCGAGCCCTCAAAACTGCTTGGGATAATTGGCAGATCATCCACCGCGACCTAAAGCCTTCAAACATACTTTTAACTCAGAGTAATGTTGTCAAAATCATGAACCTAGGAGTTAGTGTAAATAAGGCGGAAAACTCTGGCGAAACTCATATAATCGGAACTCCTTACTATATGAGTCCTGAGCAAATCGAAACCCCAAACAATATTGATCAACGTTCAGACATATACTCTCTGGGAGCAACTCTTTATGAGCTCATCACCGGAGCCGAACCTTTCAAAGGTAAAAACTCAGATGAGATCTTTGATAACGTCCTGAAAGATACTCCTTATCCTCCGGCTTATGTAAGGCCTGACGTCAGTAAAGCGACTTGTGATCTCATAAAACACTTTATGGAAAAGGACCGAGCAAACAGGCCACAAACTTGGGAAGAAGCCATAGAGTCAGTTGAACAAACTCTTAAAAGATATGAAAAAGAAAATTCGACTTATGATCCTTACGATAACCCAGCGCTAGTTTATACTGCCGCCGCAGATCTACATGGTTATATTCCGACAATTCTCGCAGGGGTTACCGGGCTAACCGGCTTTATATTTTTCGCCTATTGGTTAGTGAAGTCTCAGTTACCTTAAAGCTTGGACTTATAGCTCTCATAACCAAACTCTCTAACCGTTTTGAGAGAGTCGTCATCCGGATTATAAAGAACAATAGATGGATGCCCTATGCCGTTAAAGAAACTTGTTTTGACCATGGTATAGTGCGTCATGTCATCGAACACCACTTTATCACCAACCTTCAATTCTTGATCAAATGAGTAGTCTCCAATCAAGTCGCCAGCCAAACAGCTTAAGCCACCTAGTTTGTAGGTAAATCGTTTAATCCCGGCTTTGTCTGCGTCTCGAACATCTGGTCTATAAGGCATTTCTAAAACATCTGGCATATGGCAAGTCGCGGATATATCCAAGATCGCTATTTCCTGTTCGTTTTCGACCAACTCAACTACTTCACAGACAAGAGAGCCCGTATTTACACCGACGGCTTCTCCGGGTTCTAAATATACATCCACATTATATTTATTTTTAAAATGCGAAATAGTTTCACATAAAAGATCAAGATCATAGTCTGGTTGAGTAATGTGATGACCGCCACCAAAGTTTATCCACTTAAGTTGATCTAAGTACTTCCCAAAATACTTTTCAAAAGCTGATGCTGTTCGGGCTAAAGGCGCCGCCCCTTTTTGGCAAAGTGTATGAAAGTGTAGACCATCTACTTCAGATAAGTCTTCACCAGCAAATAACTCTGGCAATATACCAAGGCGAGAACCTGGTGCACAGGGGTTATAAAGGTCTACTTCAGTCTCTGAGTGTAAAGGATTAACTCTAAGGCCTATCTCGATATCTCTTGGCGAATTTCTTACCTGATCTTTGTAATGCTTAAACTGACTAAAACTATTAAAAACTATATGATCCGAAAGCTCAAGTTGCTCATTCATATCCCGCTGACTGTAAGCCGGAGCAAAAGAGTGAACTTCTCCACCAAACTCTTCGCGAGCTAGTCTTGCTTCATGAGGAGAACTCGCACAGCAACCTTTCAGGCATTTACTAATCATTGGGAAAGTCGAGTAATTTGCAAAGCCTTTCAGTGCAAGGAGAATCTTTGCACCTGTTCTCTGTTGGACACTGTCTAGTATCGCTATATTCCTCTTTAAAGCACCGAGATCTATTATATAAGAAGCACGATCTAATCGATTGAAGTCGAATCCATCCAAGTAAGGTCTCTCAGGAAAAATATCGGTATAGTAATTCATAGAAAATATTTCACTCCAAAATGTGCCGGAAAATTACTCTCACTTTCATAAATTCATATACAAAGTTAAATATATTATCATCGGACTACTGGAGTAACCAATAAACTTTTAGTTATAATTCATATACAGGGATTTAGAAAAGTAATTTTCAACTAGCGGCGCTCTCAACTCACCAAAGGAAACTAATGAGTCAGCAATTCAAATTAAAAAAACTTGGTGTTGAAGAAAAAGCCGAAGAGAAAGTTACAACAGAAGCGGTAGAACCAAGTGCTGAAAAACATCACGACCCAACACTCGAGCCTCCAAAGAAGCAATCTAAACTTAGACTTGCAAACAAAGCTCAAGAGCCCGAAGAAGAGGATCTACCTATACCTGAAAATGCCTGTCCTCAGTGCAAAAAAGAAATTAAGAAAAAAGCCGTTCTCTGTACAAGCTGTGGTTATAACTTAAAAACTGGAGAACAAGTTCAAGAACATAGCAAAGCGCCAAGCTCCCCTTTTGCGAATAAACAAGAACCTAAGCGTCAATCAAGTGAAGCTCCACCAAAAAGACCACTTTCTATTGGATTTATTTGCTGTCTTGTTTTTCTGGGCGCTCCTCTCTTTATATACTCAAGCTTTCTTGATTCAACACGAGTTATACTCGGCAGTGAACTGCAATATGCCAGTGCAGCCATGCAGATCAGCAGTCTTGTCATCGCGTTTGGTTTATGGGTCATGCGCCGTTGGGCTGCATTTAGCTATATTGCGCTGATGGTTGGTTCACAAGCTTACTTAAGTCAATTCGGTTTGGCAAATACATTTAGTTACATCGCTGTTGGAGTTATTTTATTTTTTATAGTGATTAATATCTTTAAATTTAAAGGTAGCGAAAACAATATTGAACTGTCTTTTGGAGGACCTGCGATATGCCTATTTATTGGTGTAATTGGCTTATTTTTCATGATCAAACCCATGAAGGAGGTGTCACGAAAAGCTTCACGCGCTGCCTGTATCAGTACGCTTTATTCTCAAGGGTTGAGCATTCATAACAGAGAACTTAACACCGTCGTCTGCCCTATTAGTGAAGAAGGCTTCAAGTACTTTGCGCCAAAACAAGAAAAGGGCATACTCGCTTACTGCAAGAGACACAACACCGCCTGCTTTTATGATGGACGAGCAAGTGGCTTAAGCTTCATAGGCCCATCTACAGGCTTTGAACTCGAAAAATTTGCAAAAGGTATGAAGCTCAAAGTAAACCCACCAATAAGTAAAAAAGAACAACTGCAAATGTTACTTAATAGGTAGACATGTCTAACTATCAACTCATCTATGCTAGTAAATCAACGACTAAACTGGATTTTAAATCTGTTAAAGAACTTGTGCTTAAAGCAGCTTCAAAAAACAAAAATATGGATATAACAGGTCTACTCATTTATGGAGCAGGAAAGTTTATTCAAATTCTTGAGGGCTCTCCAAAAGACATCAATAAACTCTATTTAAAAATTGCTCAAGACGAAAGGCATAAAGACTTAACTTTACTCAACTATGCAAAAGTTATAGGACGTCAATTCCCAAGTTGGAATATGGGATGCTTACTTCTCGACACTCAAGAAGATGTTCGAAACCTAGTTCTAAAATACTTCGAAAAAGGCGACTTCTCCCCAGAAAATCTTGATTCTAAGCAAGCCGATCTCTTTCTTCAAGAAATCAGCTTATTTTTTAGAAAAAACTAGTCTTCTTTCTTCGTCTGTTGTTCACGAAGCTTATCTTTCTTACTCTTGCGCTTGCCTTTAACCGGTGCTTTCGCAGATGGCTTAGGTGTAGCTTCGCCTGTTAATTCAAAACCCTCAACTTGCTCTCTTTCTAGTTGAATGTTTGAGCGCTTCTCGATCAACTTAAAATGTGCTTGGGTATCGTGATCTATAAAAGATATAGCAATACCACTCTCTCCTGCTCTACCTGTACGACCAACTCTGTGGACATAATCAAGTGGTGAACGAGGAAGGTCATAGTTCACAACACAAGAAAGTTTTTCTATGTCGATACCACGAGCAGCGATGTCTGTTGCGACTAAAACTTTTGCTTTATTTGACTTAAACTGCTTAAGAGCCATAAAGCGCTGCTCTTGGTCTAAGTCTCCATGAAAACCAACTGAAGTTATACCCGCTTTTGTCAGTTTAACCGCTAAGTTCCTAGCTGCTTTTTTGCTGGCAACAAAAACCATTATTTGATCCCAACTCTTTTCGTCTTCGATCAACTTCTGCAATAGTGGACGACGGTTTTCTTTATTCACTTCAATTACTCGTTGAGTTACTGAATCTACCGTTAACTGATCTCGTTCAATTGAAATATGAATTGGCTCAGTCAAAAACTTCTCACTTAAAGTTAAAACTTTTTGTGGGAAAGTTGCCGAGAATAACAGGTTTTGACGAGTTTTTGGCAACTTTTCTAAAAGAGCCATAAGTTCATCATTGAAACCTAAATCAAGCATTTTGTCAGCTTCGTCTAGGACAAGAGTTTCAAGTTCTACTAAACGGATCTCCGTTCTACGGATAAGCTCAAGTAAACGACCAGGAGTTGCGATAACTATATCTATACCCATGCGTAAGCCACGCACTTGATCTTCAATACTTTCGCCACCGATCAAAGAGATCATCTTAAGTTTTTTAGGCGAATGCTTCGAGTAACTTTTAAACGCAGCTGCAACCTGTATTGCCAACTCTCTTGTTGGAACAACAGTCACAGACAAGACACTGACTTTTTTCTTTTTATCTGGAAGTTCATTCAGATGTTTAATGATTGGCAAAGCATAAGCTGCTGTTTTTCCAGTACCTGTCTGAGCTTCAGCGATAACATCCTTTCTCTCATTAATTAGTGGAATGGCCTGTTCTTGAATAGCCGTCGGTTGAGAGTAGCAAAGCTCTTCTACAGTTCGTAGAATATAGTCTGGAAGATCCAAAGCATTAAATGACATAAATTACCTGTTAATATTTTTATGCCCAGAACCTAGGACACTATTAACGTAAGTCCACTAGAACTAAGCGTTTTCCACATATCTCATGCTTGACGTTCAACTGTTACTTTTATAAAATCTTACAACATAATGTATGAACACTTAAGGGCTTTATGAATCGCCAAACAATTATCGTTTATAGTCTAACAACTTTCTTGTGTTTTCTTCTTCAGTTAAAAGGAGAAGATAAAAACGAATTGTATGATTTAAGTTTTGAAAAATTAATGAACTTAAAAGTATCGGTTTCTACTGTATCCAAACGTGAAGAAAAGCTTTCAGAATCTCCTGGCATAGTCTCCGTCATAACATCTGAAGAGATAAAAGGTTACGGCGCAAGAAACTTATGGGAACTCATGCATAAGGCCCCAAGCATTCAACCAATCAGCTCACACCTGTTCAGACAAAATAAAATGTCGATTCGAGGTGATCTCAAAGACCAAGCCGACAATCATATCCTCGTTTTGTTAAATGGTCGTCCTGTACGAGAAGGTTTTAACACAGGCCAAAACTTCCCTTTTTATATGGCATTTCCTACAGACATCATCAAAAGAGTAGAAGTTATACGAGGCCCCGGATCTGTCCTTTATGGAACAAACGCTTTCGCTGGAGTTCTAAATGTCATCACAAAAAGCGCCAAAGAAGTCGAAGCATCATCTATAAGTTATGGAGTTGGTACTAACAATACGAATATACAAAAACTACAAACAGCTCTCATTGAAGATGACTTTCAAATGATTCTCTCAGGTTTCAGACTTGAAAGTAGTGGCTGGGATTTTTCTACGTCTACAGCACATCCGAGCCCCTCGTCTCCAACTATCTCGGATAGCACTGACTATGCTGAAAAAAGTTTTGGTATCTTCTCAAACATCACTTGGAAAGGCTTACAGTTAAACGCCTACTACTCTGAAACAAACTACGATATGCTCGGCATAATCCCGTACTGGAACTTTAAAAATGATAATATAGCTCGACGTGGGTTTGTTGATCTAGGTTATACCTTTGAGCTAAATGATTTCTGGGATTTGCAAACAAATGCCACCTTCAACTACTACGATCTAAGAATTGACGAAAGTGCACACCTAGCAACCGACACTTTACTTGAAGCTTACTTTCAAGGTGAACCGACCGAGTACCTTACCTTGATATTTGGTGGACTCATGGATAACAAACGCCGCAATGAAGACTTATATGGCTCACCACTTCCTGGCACATACTCTTTGTACGACTATGCCATTTATGGACAAGTCGACTACCAGCCTACAAGCAAGCTGAAATTCACCGTAGGTGCTCAGTATGTTATGCCTGAACAGACAGACGAAGATCTAATCCCAAGGTTCGGTATAGTTTACAATTTTGATGATAATTGGGGTATTAAGCTCCTCCACTCAGATGCTTTTAGAAGTGCAGGCCCTGTTGAACAGTTCATCGACTCTCCTGCTCTTCAAGGAAATCCAGACCTTGAACCGGAGAAAATACAAACAACAGACTTCCAATTATTCTATGAACAAGAAGAATTAAGTGGCTACCTAACGGCATTTTACAGTAAATACTCTGATCTTGTTTCGAGAGAACCTGTCCCCGGGATGTCAAATCAATCTATGTATCAAAACAGCAATGACGACATAAAAGTTAAAGGCCTTGAGTTTGAGTACAAATACCGACTTTCCCAGCAATGGTTCACAAGTGGGTCAGCGATGTACCAAGAAACTAAAAATGACGACATGCTTGCTCCCAACTATATGTTTAAAATGGGAATTATTTATAAACCTACAAATAAACTTAGCTTTGGACTCTTTGACAGTTACTATGCTAAACCTCAAGAGAATGATGGTGAAGAAGTGAACTCAAAAGGCGAAGACTTACACTACCTCACTTTCAACATGACCTACCAGCTCCCCACTGAAAGGCACATCGAACTAAACCTTTACTTGCAGAACCTTTTAGACGAACAATATGATTACGTAGAGTTTTCACGAGGCTGGACAAATACTATACCCATGATGGACGGGATAAATGCTTACTTTACTGTGACGGTAAAGTTCTAACAATCCTGTAGAAAGAAAGCTATGAACTACATAACTTAATAACAGCCCAATAAGTACCAAAACCACAAAGTGCTAGGAAGCCCAACTTCAACTCAGCAAAAAAATCTTCTAATCCCTCACCTTGAAACCAAGAGATAAAGTCCGGCTTCAACCAAAATACCACAGCATCTCCAAACTCTCCCCAATCAGCAAAAATTAAATTACCTGCTAAAACCACCGAACCTAATGCTAATAAAACTGCTATCACTTCCATAAAGTGCCCTTTCCCTTTTGTTAATTTCCACATTTAATAAAACATAAAATTAACAAGCAGCGCATTATAATAGGTCACACTCTTTGTAAACAAAAAAGGCCGCTGAATTTCTTCAACGGCCTAAAATCTTATCAGATTACTTTTTAGTGACTTGCTTCGCCAGCACCACTTGGGATACGGATCTCTTCGACCATATCCTGAACTTCTTGTGGCGGTGGAGGAGTAAAAGCGCTCACAATAAAAGCGACGATAAAGTTCACAAACATACCGATAAAGCCAATTCCTTCTGGAGATATGCCGAATAAGTAGTTTTTGTGCTCTGCGATGAACTGAAAATAGAAGATGTAACCAAAAGTAAATAAAAGGCCACTAACCATGCCAGCTATAGCACCTTCTCTATTCATCTTCTTAGCGAAGATACCCATAAGCAAAGTTGGGAAGAAAGTTGAAGATGCCAAACCAAAAGCAAAAGCTACTGTTTTTGCAACAACACTAGATGGTGGATTTATTCCGAAGTAAGCAGCGACGACCAAAGAGCCGAAAGAAGCTATACGAGCATACTTCATCTCTTGTTTGTCTGTACAGTCTGGCTTAATTAACTTTTTCATGAGGTCATGAGAAATAGATGTAGATAAGACAAGCAACAAGCCTGCTGCAGTTGAAAGTGCTGCTGCAACACAACCAGCCATAACTAAAGCAATCAACCACTTTGGAAGGCTTGCCATCTCTGGATTTGCCAAAACGATGATGTCTTTTTCATAAAAGACTTCATTTGGATCTTTAGAGATCTCGTTTGTCACCAAACGCTGACCATGATCACCTTTTTTCTCTCCGTCCATAAGAGGCTTACCAGCAAAGACTGAACCTTTATCAAACTGCATGATCCCGTCATTATTCTTATCAACCCAAGCAATCATACCTTGGCTTTCCCAGTTTTTAAACCAACTAGGAGCTTCTTTATATGTTTTGCCATTTACTTCGTCAACTAAGTTAGTTTTCGCAAACAAACCCAAAGCTGGTGCTGTTAAGTATATAATCGCAATAAATGAAAGAGTCCAACAAGCTGACTTACGTACAGCTTTAACACTCTTAACAGTAAAGAAACGAACAATTACGTGAGGTAAACCTGCTGTACCGATCATCAATGCTGCAGTGATACAAAACATATCAACTTTACCAAGAGAACCGTCTGTATACTTATCTAAGCCTAAATCAGTTGAAATAGTATTCATTTTCTCAAGTAGAGGAACTGCGTCCGCTCCACCTTTAGTAAAGTCTCCAATAAAACCTAACTGAGGAACAATGTTTCCTGTTAAGGCCATGGAAATAAATATAACTGGAATAGTATATGCAAATACCATCACGCAGTACTGAGCAACCTGAGTATAAGTTATACCTTTCATACCACCTAAGCCGGCATAGAAGAAAACTATACTTGAGCCGATCAAAACTCCTGTGGAAATTTCAATACTAAATAATCGAGAGAAGACGATACCGACTCCGCGCATCTGACCCATGATATAAATCATACAGATAAAGATGGCACAAACAACAGCAACTAAACGAGCAGATTTAGAATAAAATCGATCACCTACAAAGTCAGGAACTGTCGCTTTACCAAACTTTCTTAGGTAAGGAACCATAAGAGTAGTTAGAAGAACAAAGCCTCCTGTCCAACCCATCAAAAAACGTGAAGCATCATAACCATTTGCAGCTACTAAGCCTGCCATAGATATAAATGTCGCCGCTGACATCCAGTCCGCAGCAGTCGCCATACCATTTGCTAAGGCAGAAACACCGCCACCAGCAGTATAGTAGTCTTTAGTTGAACCAGCTTTAGCCCAAAGAGCAATACCAATATAAATACCGAAAGTGATGCCGATAAAAATGAAGTTCCATACATCTTGACTCATGAGTCTTCCTCCTCGTCATACCCATGCTTAGCGTCTAGTTTGTTCATACAAACCATGTAAGCAACAAGTAAGAGAACGAAGCAGATGATTGAACCTTGCTGGGCCATCCAAAAACCCAAAGGAGCGTTACCAATTTTAATGGTATCTAACTGTTCCTTAAAAAGAATCCCACAACCATATGAGACAAAAAACCAAATACACAACACTACAGCTACTATTTTAAGACTACCTTTCCAGTAGCCTTTTGGGTCACCCTGAGCTGACATCTTTTCATCCTTGTTTTAGTATAGCTAATTTTCAACACGGCTAAACTATGCCGACCCTTAGTTAGTCTGTCTATGTCAAAAACTAGATAAAGAAACATATAGTCAAGAATTATACTCGTCTGTATAGAAAATGGGTTTATAGTACCCACAAATTTCCATCAGAATTTAACATGCAAAATAACTCCAACATCAGAATAATTAATACTTTATGAAAATAATCATCGATGACAAAATCCCTTATATACAGACCGTACTAGAGCCATATGCAGAGGTCCATTATATACCAGGAAAAGACATAGCTCCTGAAGACACAAAAGATGCCGATGCATTGATCGTCAGAACCAGAACAAAAGTAAATGAAAATCTACTTGAAGACTCAAGTATTAAATTCATCGCAACAGCGACCATTGGCTATGACCATATCGATAGAGAATACCTCAAAAATAACAACATCCCTTGGACTAGTTGCCCTGGTTGTAACTCGGAATCTGTTGCTCAGTATATAACATCTACTTTGATCAGACTTGAGGAAAAATATTCTGAATCTCTAAAAGGCAAGACTATCGGTATAGTCGGAGCTGGTAACGTCGGCAAGAAGATCTTTAAAAAAGCAACTGCGCTTGGCATGAAGGTTCTAGTAAATGACCCTCCAAGAGAAGAAGCTGAAGGTCCAGAAGGTTTCTGCTCTATTGAAAAAATTAAAGCAGAAGCAGACTTCATAACGCTTCATGTTCCTTTATTCCGCGAAGGCGAGTTAAAAACTTATCATCTTGTTGATACTCAGTTCCTCAAAGAAATGAAGTCCAATGCGATCATCATGAACACTTGTCGCGGCGAAGTCATCAATAACCAAGACTTAAAAGTAGCTCTTCAAAATAATGAAATACGAGGAGCTGTAATTGACGTCTGGGAAAATGAACCAGCGATAGATCCTGAGCTTTTAGAACTTGTAGATATAGCGACTTCACATATCGCTGGTTACTCTGCGGACGGAAAATCAAATGGAACGTCCATGTCGGTTCAAGCTTTGAGTAAACACTTTGGACTTGAACTAAATGAGTGGTTTCCAAATAACGTTCCTATGCCGGAACCAGTTATTTCTTTAACTCAAGCTGGTTACGAAGGCGTCAAAGAAGCTGTACTAACGACTTTTGATATATTGACGGATGACAAACCTTTGAGGGATGACATAAGTACTTTTGAGTTCAACCGAGGTAACTACCAACTTCGCCGAGAGTTCCATAACTACTCAGTTAAAAATACCGATGAGCTCAACGGCCCTATACTTAAAGGCTTAGGTTTTACTGTCCTTTAATCTTCACGCCAGTATTGCCAATAACCACTAATTTTTGCCTTCGGTTGGTTCATATTCAGGCTTGAGATACGTCTCCACTTAGCGGAGCCGTCTTTCTCAAACTGATTGTAACCAATCGGGGAAAACTTTAGTTGAGTCCAGTTTGTTCCTCGAGTCCCTTCTGAATGATTCGAAGTCCAGCCACTCTCTCCTAAACCATTCCACCAAATAACAGACTCTGAAACTAACACTCCATCCTCTCCTGCAATTCTTGGAGAGTTATCACCTAAAAATGTAGCTGCACTAAAATCTTCTAAATTAGTTAAGGCTTGCTGATTATTGCATAAATATTTAATTAAAAGTTACTTATGATTATTTTGTGCTATATTAGGTGCAGCGAAAATTTCTAATAACCTTTAATAGCTTTGCATCTAATGTACAAAAAAAGTCTTTCATCTCAGCC
>JAJPOQ010000149.1 GCA_021232515.1 Lentisphaeraceae bacterium | reverse complement strand
TAATTATGTTCATTAGTCGTTCCTTCTGAGATTGTTTAATTGTGGTAAATCAAACTAAATCAGAAGAACGACTTTTTCTTGCCTAGATTAGAAACCACACAATTCCGTGAAGAACCTAATTTAAGGGAATAATAATGAGTGAAATAGAATATATCAAAAAACCCAAAATATCGAAAGTGAGGGCAATAGTTTTAGACTATGATGGGACTTTAACAACATTTCGACGTGGATGGGAGCTCATTCTTTATACTTATGTGAAAATTGCCTTGGATCCTTTAGGGGAAAAAGAGAATGACGAAGTTTTAGAGGCTGATCTTGTTGACTTTGTTAAACACGCTGGTGGTACTAGTCCTCGTCAGCTGATGGAGAGACTACAGGCTTTGATTCTAAAGCATACAGGGACGAAAGAATCTGTTGATTATTACATGTCTGAGTATTCTCGCATTTTTAATGGCGAAATCCAAAAGAGAGTTAGTTCTTTTAATGAAGATAGTGAAAGCTACGTGATTGCTGGAGTTAGAGAGTTGCTTGCATTTTTATCTGAACAAAAAACTGAAAACTATGTAGTGACTGGTTCCGGAACTGAAGAAGTTAGTCATGAATTGGATGTATTGCAGATGAGCCAGTTTTTCCATTGCGTTTTTGGGACGGATCCTTTAAGTACGGGTAGGCACAAAGTTGATTCAATCAAGAGTATTCTTGATCAGCATTCCCTTAATAAGGATGAAGTTTTGATTATTGGTGATGGAAGTACAGAAGCTAGAGCCGCTAAAGAACTGAATCTGGCTTTTATAGGTATAGCGAGTGATGAGCACAATGGTGGTTTGTGTGAGAAAAAGAGAAATCTACTCAAAGGGATTAGTTCAAATGCAATCATTTCAGACTATGAAAGTTTTCAAGAATTATGGGCTTGGTTGCATGACTAATGAAGAAATTTTTAAAGATACCTATTTTTTTGTTATCAATTTATTTAATAATTGTGGTGATGAATGTTATGAGCAGTCCTAAAGCAAAATTGGGTGCAGTGGACGGACAGTTGGCTTCATGTCCCGATTCTCCGAACTGTGTCTCATCTCAGGCACCAGAAAATGATTCTCAGCACTTTATAGAAGCTTTGAGCTTTTCTGTGTCAGAAGAGCGAGTGAAAGAAGGAGTTTTATCAATTATCAAAGAGACTCGTGGCATGAAACTGGAGAGTTCGAAATCAGCTTATTTTCATGTGGTTTGTACAACACTCATCATGAGATTTAAGGATGATTTGGAAATTCTGATCGATAATGAAGCAAAGTTAGTTCATTTTCGTTCTGCGAGCCGAGTTGGTCATTCTGACTTTGGTACAAATAGAAAGAGAGTCGATCGCTTTAAAGCCCAATTAAAGGCTTTTGTAGAATCGACGCAGGATTAAGAAAAATGTCACTGTAGTGCCTGCAGAGATAATGCTGTAGTACAAGCTCGTATCGTAGCCATTTTTGATAATGAAGTATCCTGCTAACCCTTGAAAGAAGACTACCGAAAATAAAGTAAATGGTATGGGTCTTCCAGGTCTGCCAATTCCTTGGAATGAGAAGTTCATGAGGATAAGAGCACAGGTGAAAAGCATATTTAAGGCACCATACTTGAAGTAGGTATTTCCCTCATTAAGAATACTTTGTTCTTGGGTTAGAGAGAGATAATAATATGAGTTGCCCCAAACCATGAAAAGCGTTATCGGTATACCGAAAAGAAATAGAATTTTCATGGACATTTTAAGTGTGGCTTTCACTCTTTCTAGATCATTTATGGCATGACTTGCGCCAACAACAACCATAGTTCCAGCACCTAAGCAGACGGTTAGTTGAATTAAGTAGAGTTCAAAACGTTTTGCGAGAGAAAATGCATCTACTAAAATGGCGCTTTTTGTACTCATGACTTTGATGATGATGATGATTGCGACGTTAGTCAGCATAGGGAGGAGTGCAGCGATGGCACTGGCACTAAATATTTCTCGGATGATTTCTCTGTCTGGTGTAAACTTTATAGACTTGAGCTTAAAACCTTGGTTGCCTGTGAGTAAGTCTTTAACAAGAAACAGAGTGAATATGGTATAGACCACAACGGTAGAGATAGCGGCGCCTTTTATACCCATGCCCAGTCCAATAGGTAAAGTTGTGAATCCCAGGTTGAGCTCATCAAAGGTAAATATAGGTGTCAGTATGGCATTTAATCCCATGCAGATAAGACTATAGATGGCAGGTTTTTTGGCATAGCCAGCCCCTCGCATAGCTGAGCTTGTGACTGCTCCGATTGCCATAATCGAGATAAATAGAAAGTACCAAAAGCAATAGTCATATGCCATTTCGCGACTTGCTTCATTTCTCGCTTCCGTAAATAGAAAGCTTTTACCAAGAATTATGCCGAGTGTGAAAACTAAAGATAGGGGTATGGCGAGAAGGAAGCCAGTCTTTAGACAAGTCTTACTTTTCTCATTGTCTTTTACAGCATATTTTCGTGCTACTGCGGCACTGACGCCAGTACCTAGGCCGCCATATATGACTGCACTGCATAAGTTGATCATAGGGAAGGATATGTCCATGGCATTCAGAGCATCTGCTCCAAGTCGAGAGATATACCAAGCATCAAGATAACTAAAAGCGACGTTCGTTGTCATCATTATGGCCATAGGAACCATGATGCTACAAAGAGCTTTGAAGACAGGGCCTTCGTTTAGTAATGTTGAGTTTTCTTGTTCTTGATCCAAATCAGTTTCCAGAAATTCCTTTTTCGGAGAATAGCTGCATTTTTCGGAGAATCTTGTCGAGCTTTGAGAAATCATCCACTTTCCTCTCTAAATTTTGCTAGTGATAGAGGCAGCCTTGTGAAATCTTACAGAATACAAAATATTTGCAAAAAAGGAGAAATTCTAATTTTTTTTTCGGTGCGTGTCCGATTTCCAAAATTGAAGACGTAAGAAAAGTATCGCATTCAGAGTTCGATAATTCATTTTAAAAACAAATAATTGAAGTTATCTGTAAGTTTGCTCATTCAGACGTAGTTCATATAAGAACATCTCTTGTGAGTTCGGTAGTGTGGGTGACCTCACAGAGTGTAAAACAGTTCGTTAGTGTGACTGTTGTATGTAATGAAATATAAAATAAGTGTCTAGTATGTTTTTGTATAATACGATTGGTGCGGCTACAAACCCGACCCAACTTTTAATCGCTTCAGTATTTGGCATAGCGTTAATTTTGTACCTCATAATTGTTATGAAGCTTCATGCTTTCGTTTCTCTTTTACTAGTCAGTTTTATTGTTGGAATTGGTGCAGGTATGCCAATTATGTCTACTTCTGAGACAAAGGTTGTGTTGGATGGCTATAGCGTCGGAGAAGGAAAAGACCGCAAGAAGAATGAAGAAATTGCCGATTATTTCAATGCTGAATTTAAACATAAAAAAGGTGCTAAAAAAGGCGAACTTCGCGGGCCATTCTATTTAAATACAACGGCAGGTGCTACAGTTCAGGCAGAGAATATCTTAGAGATTAACGATGACCACTTAGTTGTCGACTCAGATATGGATGCAGAAAAAGTAAAGAAAAAAGTTGTTAATTTCGCTGACCTGAAAAGTTCAAGTACTTTAGTTTCTTTCAAGAAGAAAGGCATAATAGATACTGTTAAAGGCGGTATGGGCGGCATCCTTGGTTTCGTAGCCATAGTCGTTGGTTTAGGTGCTATGTTTGGTAAAATGCTCGAAGTTTCTGGTGGTGCAGAAAGACTTGCAAAAAATATTCTCGAAAAATTTGGTGACGACAAAGCACCATGGGCATTAGGTCTAACAGGTTTTTTAATATCTATTCCGGTATTCCTAGATGTAGGTCTAATTATCATAATACCAATTGTTTATAGTTTGGCTCATAGGACTGGTAAGCCAATCCTTTTTTACGGTATTCCACTTTTGGCCGGTCTAGGTGTAACTCATAGTATGATTCCTCCGACACCAGGTCCTATCGCTGTTGCAGACTTACTTGGTGCAGACTTAGGTTGGGTAATTCTTTTTGGTTGTATTGCAGGTCTTCCGGCGATGATTCTAGCGGGCCCAGTATTTGGTAAGTACATTTCAAAGAAAGTTACTCTTGGTATTCCAGACTTTGTCGATTTCGATGAACCTAAAGAAGGGAAACCTCTGCCAAGTTTCGGTTTGGTTATGTTCCTTATCTTGACTCCGCTTACACTTATTCTTTTAAATACAGTTATCGGTTACTTCGATGTTCATGAAAACGTAAAGCTTGTTATCAAGTTCTTAGGTGACCCATTTGTGGCAATGTTGATTGCGACGATCTTAGCATTTTACACACTTGGTAAGTTCTGTGGTTATTCGCGCGATGAAGTGCAGGATATAGCGACAAAAGCTTTAGAGCCTGCAGGTATCATCATACTGGTAACAGGTGCGGGTGGTGTATTTAAGCAGGTTTTGATTGATTCTGGTGTAGGTCAAATGCTTGGTGCGATGTTGAAAGACTCGTCTATGCCTCCAGTTCTTCTCGCATTTATTATTGCTATGTTGGTTCGTGTTGCACAAGGTTCTGCGACAGTCGCGATGGTAACTGGCGGTGGTATCATGGCTGGTATACTAGCAGGTGCAGGTATGGCTCCAAGTGGACCAGTTCTTGGCCTTATTGCCATAGCAGTTGCTTGTGGATCAACAGTGTTTTCACATGTAAATGACTCAGGTTTCTGGCTTGTGAACAGATTCTTTGGAATGAGCGTTAAAGATACATTGAAGACTTGGACGATGGTTGAGACAATAATTGGTTTTGTTGGTTTCGCTGTTGTGTTTATCCTGAGCTTTTTCATTAAATAAATCCAAATTTGGAGCGTTATATGAGAGTAAAAGAAACTGTGTGTAAGGTTTCTCTGATTTTAATTTTTGCGTTTTTAAACTTTTCTTGTTTAAGCACAAATACAGACCAGCCTAATATCATCTTAATTATTGCAGATGATATGAACTGGGATGATTCTGGTGCCTATGGTCACCCAAGCATAAGAACGGCAAATATTGATCAGTTGGCTAAAGATGGCATACGTTTTGATCATGCTTATCTAACAGCAAGCTCTTGTAGCCCTAGTCGCTCCAGTATTATCACTGGAAGATACCCACACAATACTGGTGCAGAACAACTGCACTGGCCATTGCCTGAACCTTCAGTTACTTTCGTTGAAAAATTGAAAGAGTCTGGTTACTACACTGCAGCTGCAGGTAAGTGGCACTTAGGTAACAATGTTAAAGATCATTTCGATACTGTCATTGAGGCAAATGTTGCAGGCTTTCAGCTACCAACTGGAGATGGTAAGACGCCTCCAAAGATGGTAGCAGATAAAAAGCCAAGTGGTTGTGAAGATTGGGTTCCAGTTTTAAAGAACCGTCCTAAGGATAAACCGTTTTTTATGTGGTTTGCTGCTTTAGATCCGCATAGAGCTTATGAAGAAGGTGCATTAAATCCACCTCACCGTCATAGCGATATAGTCGTGCCGCCACATCTCCCAGATGTTCCAGAAGTAAGAGAAGACTTAAGACTATACTATGATGAAATTGGTCGTTTAGATCTTTATGTCGGTAGAGTAGTCAAAGAGCTTGAGAAGCAAGGTATCTCTGAAAATACGGTTATTATTTTTATGAGTGATAATGGACGCCCATTTCCTAGAGACAAAACGTCATTGTACGATGGCGGCATCCGTACTCCATTTATCGTCAAATGGCCAGCAGCTATTGCTCCAGCTTCAGTCACAAAAAGTTTGGTCAGTTCAGTTGATATAGCCCCAGCAATTTTAGAAATGGCGGGTTTGGATGAAAGTAAAACTTTTGAAGGTTCTAGTTTTGTTGAAATCTTAAAAGATCCAGAAGCTGAAATAAGAGAGTATTCGTTTGGTGAAGATCATTGGCATGACTATGAAGATCATGCTCGTTCGATTGGTAATCAACGTTATAAATTGATTAAGAATACTTATAATGATCTTCCTTCAACTCCTTCTGCAGATGCAGGAAGAAGTTTGACTTGGCAGGCGATGCTTAGACTGAAGCAAGAAAACAAACTTGATACAAATCAGTTGGCTTGTTTTGTCGCTCCGAGAGCTAAGTATGAATTGTATGATTTAAAGACGGATCCGCACGAGTTGAAAAACTTAGCGGCTGATCCTAACTACAAAAAGATTTTTGATAAGCTCAAAAGTGAGCTTCAAAATTGGTATGAAGAAAGTGGAGACTTTATCCCTTCTAAGCGTACCCCAGATGAGTTTGATCGGGTAACTGGAGAACCGGATCACTCTGTTCGTAAACGTCCACGTCCTTCGAAAATGGATATGTTTGGTACTAACGGACGCTACTAAAAAAGTAAGTGTGTGACTGTAAATATGAATGAGGTTGAGTAATGAAAGCTCTAGTTTTAACTGAGTATAATAATTTTGAGGTACAGGACGTAGAAAAGCCTACATGCCCTGCAAATGAAGTTTTAATAAAGATAGAAGCATGTGG
Source organism: Lentisphaeraceae bacterium (assembly GCA_021232515.1). Classification (GTDB taxonomy): domain Bacteria; phylum Verrucomicrobiota; class Lentisphaeria; order Lentisphaerales; family Lentisphaeraceae; genus JAKVBD01. The sequence continues at coordinate 3,520 of JAJPOQ010000149.1, read as the reverse complement.
TATATGTGGTAGTGACGTTCACGGTATGGACGGCAGTACTGGCAGACGTCAACCACCAATGGTTATGGGGCACGAAGCTTCAGGTTCGATCGTTGAAGTTGGTAGCGATGTACAAGGGTTTGCAGTAGGAGAAAGAGTTACTTTTGACTCAACTGTTTACTGTGGGTCTTGTGGTTTCTGTCAATCTGGCGATATAAACCTTTGTTCAAATCGTCGAGTAATTGGTGTTTCTTGTGATGAGTATAAAAGCGCTGGTGCTTTTGCTGAGTACATAGCTCTTCCTCCGAGAGTTCTTTATAAGTTTGGCAAGAATCTTGATTTTGAAAAAGCTTGTATGGTTGAGCCTTTATCTATTGCTTTCCATGCAGTGAATATCACAGACATCAAACTAGGTGATACAGTCGTCGTTATTGGCGCAGGCATCATCGGTCAGATGGTTGTTCAGTCAGTTAGACTTGCTGGTGCAGCAAAACTTGTTGTTGTTGATTTAGATGATGATCGTTTGTCGAAGTCCTGTAAGCATGGTGCAGACTATGGCTTAAATAGTGCAAATGTTGATGTTGTTGCTGAAGTAGAAAAAATCACTGGCGGCAAGATGGCAGATGTCATCATCGAAGCTGTTGGTGCAGATGCAACGATCAATATGGGAATTGACTGCCTCAAGAAAGGCGGAGCCATGACTATCATTGGTAACATTTCTCCAACTATCACACTGCCACTTCAAAAAGTTGTTACTCGTGAATTAAAAATTCAGGGTTCTTGTGCTTCAGCTGGTGAGTATCCAGCATGTCTTGAGTTCCTTGAGCGTGGTGACATAGATGTTAGTGACGCGATCAGCGCAGTTGCTCCTATGGAAGCTGGACAAGAGTGGTTCAACCGTCTTCATAGTAGAGAAGCTGGTTTGAATAAGATTATTTTAAAACCACACAGCGAAGGATAATTAACAATGAGTGACTTATTTGATTTATCGGGCCGTGTTGCAGTAGTGACAGGTGCTAGTCGTGGTCTTGGTCAGTACTTTGGCAAAGCTTTGGCTAAAGCCGGTGCAGACTTAGTTATAACTGCTCGTAAAAAAGAAGATCTTGCAGATTTTCAAAAAGAAATAGAAGCTATGGGGCGCAAAGCACTTCCATTGGCTTTAGATGTACATGATCAGGACAGCATCAAGTCTATGGTTTCAGATGCTATAGCACACTACGGCAAGATCGATATCTTGGTAAACAATGCTGGCTGTAATGTTCGTAAACCAGCAGTCGATGTTACATGGGATGATTGGAACCTGATTCTAAATACGAATCTTCGTGGAACTTTCTTTGTAGCTCAAGAGGTTGGTCGTCATATGATCAAAGCTCAATATGGTCGTATCATCAACATCGGTTCAGTAACAAGTGTTGCTGGCTATGCTGGTCTTGGCCCTTACTGCGCTAGTCGTGGTGGTGTTAAGCAGCTTACTATGAGTCTTGCAGACGATTGGGGAAGAGATGGCATAACTGTCAACTGTTTAGCTCCAGGATGGTTTAAAACTCAGCAGAACAGAGTTCTTTATGAGAACGAAGAGTGGCTTGAGTATATTTGCGATCGAATTCCTGCAGGTCGTCCAGGTAAGCCAAATGATCTTGATGGATCTGTAGTATTTTTAGCTTCAGAGTCTAGTGAATATGTTACCGGACAAACACTCTTAGTTGATGGTGGTATAAGTACTGGTGCGACTAAAGCAACAGTTTAAGACTACTAAAATACTTTTGGCCGCTGTGGATTCCCTGCAGCGGCTTTTTTGTGCCTAGTTACTAACTTATATCTAAAAATGCACGAAGTGCTTCATGTACCAGTATGCATAAGAAATGAAGAGCAAATTTAGAGTGATAGCAAAGGCTATTTTTTGTTTTAGTGTAATCATTTATCAACTCTCTTCATAGTTAAATTAAGAGAGCGCATCGGGTATACCAAATTTTTATTAAAAAATGGATCAACTTATTTTTAATATGAAAATTTCAAAACTTTCTTTTTGGGGGGAAGCCAAAAAGTAGGGAATGCTTTGATGAGGTCACAAAAACTGACATGCAATAGTTGAAAGTAACTATCAAATAGCGCTAATAACTAATTATTAGATGAGTTTCTGTGGTGGTTCAGGAAGATCTAGTAGCGATATACTTTGGTGTTGGTGAGATAGATAATAAATGGTTTTGAGAGCATAAAAAAAGCGAACTTAGTAGTTCGCTTTTTTGTGAAAAATTTCGGGGTTTTTAGTCGGCGACTTTAAATCGGCCTTGGGAAAGCCAGTACAAAGCAGTTGTACGAGGATTTACGGGTTTAGACATTATCCTTTTGATTCGTTCTTTCTCTACTGGATCAACTGATGCTGCTTTAGTAGATGCTTGCTTTGTTCCCTTCATACTGGTTCCTTTGGTTTAGTTGATTACTAATCATATACTTACAAGAATTGTTTGTCACATCCTAAAATGACAAAAAATGACTTGTGAAGCGATTTTTCAGTAAAAGTGATAATTAATGAACTTGTCGTTTTTGCATTGGCACAACATTTCAAAACTATCATTTTTGAGAAAGATCTCATGATTTAAGCTCAAAGAAATTCATTTCTCTTAACCATTAAATGTAAACGAAAATCTTATGAATAAAGTATGGGAAAAAAGATTGGTGGAATCAATACTTTTTTATGATTTTTTTTTGAATAAAATGTTCAAAAAAGAGAGGGAAAGAGGGTGTTGTTAATTTCTCACAAATGAGATAGGATGGAGTTTGTTTTCTCAAGATAAAAAAAATGCGCCCATAAAAATGGACGCATTTTAAATTTAGTGCTCTAGATCTTAGTTGAAGTACTCAACAAGTCCGTCAGAGTTAGGCTTCATTGCTTTGTCGCCTTTGTTCCAGTTAGCTGGGCAAACTTCGCCATTCTCTTCGAAGAACTGAAGTGCATCAACCATACGAAGTGCTTCGTCAACATTTCTACCAAGAGGAAGATTGTTTACGACTTGGTGCTGAACTACACCTTCTTTGTCGATTAGGAAAAGACCACGTAGAGCCATGCCACCGTCAAGTAGAACGTCATAGTCTGCAGAGATAGTTTTGTTGAAGTCTGAAACGATTGGGTATGAAACGCCTTCGATACCACCCTGAGCTTTTGGAGTTTGAAGCCAAGCTAGGTGAGAGAACCAAGAGTCAGTTGAAACTGCAACTACTTCTACGCCTTTAGCGTTGAAGTCAGCAACTTTTTCGCTAAATGCGTGTAATTCTGTAGGACAAACAAATGTGAAGTCTAGTGGGTAAAAGAATAGAACAACGTATTTACCTTTGAATTGTGATAGTGTGAAGCCGTCGATAACTTCGCTACCTTTAACTGCTTTTTCTGAGAAATCAGGAGCCTGCTTTCCAACTAATACTGCTGTCTTGGTTCATCTAAAAGTACGCAACTAAGAAATATTATTATGCGCTTTTGATTCCTAGATTATAGCTACTTTCTTTGTCTTTCTTGTTGAGATTATCTTTTCTTCTTTGAATTTTA
>JAJPOQ010000158.1 GCA_021232515.1 Lentisphaeraceae bacterium | reverse complement strand
CATTTTGTTCTCCGTTTGATTTATAAAAACTCAAATTAACAAAATCTCAATTGCGGATTTCTAAATGAGGCAGGACACTGCCATAATGTTATTCCTTTATTTAATTAAGAGTTTTGAAAGATACCAAAAATTTAATTGGCTTTCCGATAATTTCACTAGGTGGGCTTCAGAAGTCCTACAATTTTTTAGAAAGATTTTAAATTATTGAAAATTGAAAGAAAAGTTAAAAAACTCCTAAATGTTTTTTTAACAGTGTCGATAGAGGAGAAACAAGAACCTTTTTAAAATGAAATTTGGTAGGCAAAGTAAAGTTTCTAGCCGCCATGGAGAAATAAAATGATAGATGACATAAGTATATCGCTGAAAGTTGATGATTCTTCTCTTGCAGAAGAATTACTAAACTTTATTGCAGAAGACTCTTTGTTACGTCTATCTGATGAGAATATACCTTACCCTGAAGAAATCATTATTACAGATGACCCAACTTACCTTGCAAAGACTGGTGAGATATTAATAGGTATAAATTGTCTTGAGGAAGAATCTTTTAAAGTAGCAGATAACTCGGTTGATTCGGTCATTAAAGCAACGAAAAGCGCATATTGCTATTGGCAGACAGCTATGGTTAACCGTGCTTCGGTCAATCCATTTTCGAAAGATGATAATGGATTAGCTCAATTAGCAGAGCATTTCTCAAATATTAAAAACAGTAGTTCAATAGATCTTTTTGAAGAACTCGTTGAGGATATGCCAATTGGCTTAGTTTTGATAGATGATGCTGGCGTTGTAGAGAAGCTGAATAAAAAGGCCCAGAAGTTTTTTCAGGGCTTAGATGTGAATCCACTAGCGCGACTTGCTGAAGTTGGACTTCCAGATGATTTATACTCATTCTTATCGGATATAGAAGAAACAAAAGAAGTTTTTGCTCTAGGTAGTTTTATTAAATTGAAAAAGTTTAAAGTACAGACAAAGACTGTTTTAGTTTTTTGTTAGTTAACTAATTGGCGCTGCGTGCCGTCTGGATTTTTCCAGGCGGCCTTTTTTGTTTGTATAAGATAGACAAGAGAGTTTGTCTTGTTTATTCAAAGGCTCATATCAAGTTTTTGAATTTATCTAGTGTGTGCCGTCGGGCTTTTCTAAGCGGCCTTTTTTATTTGTATGGAATAGATGGGTAGAGAGCTTTGTTCTGTAAAGTTCTTAACGTCTCGGCTTCGGGAAGAGGGTAGGATGCGTTTTCTTAGTAGCTTCTACATTCTGAGGAGTTATAACTAAGTAACGCTTATCAAAAGCCTCTTGAACAGAATCAGGAACAGGCTGCTCATCAATTGTTGGGTTTGGCTTCCATAAAGTCATAGCACCGATAAGTCCATCAAGGAATAATGGTTCAAGGTTACCTACATAACCGTTATAGACTCCAAGAAGTGGATATGTCCTGTCTGGATTTTTGACATAGATACTTGGATCAGCTTCGTCAGGGATCATTTCAAAGGCGCCGATTTGATAAAGCTGGTCTTCACTAAAAGGAAGTGGGACCATCGTTATGACCATGTCACAATCTTTATTATTATCCATGACTCTATTGAAGTCCGCAGCAGTCATTTCGAGCATAGCTTCTTCAGCCATCTCGTTTTCATTTGTTATGATTTTGATTGGTTGTGCTCTTACTTCAGTAACCTTTCCGCCAAAACCTTCTTCAAAGGCTTCAACTAAACGATCTATTTCGCTAGTATTATTTCCATAAACTGGGTGATGTATTATTAGGCACTTACCATTGCCGTTATACATATTTGAAAGAGTCGTCGCGAGAACCATACATTGGACTTCTTGGTAGCGCTTTTCTCTGTCTATTGCGCCTTGGTCGATGTTACTTCGACAAAGGTTGGTCCACATGGCGGTGACGATGATGAGTATTCCACAAACGATGGTTAAAAGTTTGCCCCATTCTGCTCTTTTTTTCTTATATTGAGCCTGGCCGTAGAACATGCCGATTGCAAGTAATAGCATGAATACTACTGATCCAAATGGAAAACCCATGTTGCCTCCGTAAAGATTATTTTCTGCTTAGAATAAAAATAACTGCGAGTAAGCTGACGACGCCTTGGGTAATCATAACTGGTTGATCCTTGTAGCCTATGAAAATATCTCCATCTGTATTTCGCTCAAGAAAGTTCAAAAAATCAACTCCAAATCGTACACCGAAAAAACTAACAACTAATGCAATGAAGCAAGATATGAGTGCAAAAGTACTGCCTGTGACAGCTTGCTCCAACTTTTGTACTGGAGCTTTACCTGAACTACCTAAACGCTTTCTCATACTAACCCACATTATTTAAATTAGTTATAACTTTAAATGCTAGGCTTTTCAAGCCGAAGAATTAAGAATAAGTAGCTTGTGAAAAATGTTAAAACTATGCTAGAGCACTTTCGTTGCCAGAGTCCATGACAAATAGGCAGCTTGAACGAGAAGTATTCATGAGTTTAAGCATCGACTCACGGTTCACTTCATTACTCACTCCGAAGATGTTTAAATCAGCTCTGGGCGCAATGGAAAGGTACTCTAGGAAGTTACCGTGATTTACATGAATTTTGATATTTGATGACATACGAGTGACATCCATAAGAGACTTTAAGAACTCAGTTGCTAGTTTTTTGTTTTCTTCTTTTTCAACGACACAGAGTAAGCGCACATCTGCATTCCAGTTTTTCTGTAGCTGGTAACTTAAGAGGATTGCGTAATCTAAGTTGACGCTTGCCATGTCGAGCTCCCAATGAGGTGATTGGTCTCTTACCCAGAGGTTGATAGTTTTTTCTCTACCTAAACCAGATGTAGCATGTCTTGCGAGCAGTATAGCTCCCATGCTGTTGTCACGTGCGACATTTATTAAGCCTTGAAGCTCTTCTTGGCTTCTATAATCGACAGTTTCAAATATAGTGTTTGGGTGAAAAAATGAGCCCTTCATGACTGAAACAGCCGCTTTAATCGCGACTTCATAGTTTTGGGCGCTCATAGTAGCTGTTGAAGCAAATATATTTTCTTTCTGCATATCTTTGATGAGATGGTTCAGATTTTTAAGAGAACCTTCGGTTTGATCATAGGTTAGACCAACAGCTTGGATAGAGCCCTGTGGGTGACAAAGAGACTTCAATAGTCTGAATTGACCTTCAAAAAAAGAATCATTCTCAACTGGGACCATTATGTCTGGCTTCCAAGATCTTTTCGGAGTTTGGTTTTGAGTAATACAGACTTTTTTAGCGGCCCAGTTAGCGATACTCACCAAAAGACCTGAGTGAACAGTTTCCCAAGGAGTTTCGAGTCTTTTTCTGTCTAGGTAAATATAGATACCAACTATTAAACATATAGAAATAGTTCCTGTTAGTGGAGAGATAATGATTATTGCAGTTAAACAAGAAAGACTTCCCATTATCGGAACGAGGCGAGGAATTTTAAATTCAGGTCTGAAGCTTATTAGGTTTAGTGATTGCTCAATAAATAAGACAACATTAATGGTTAAATACGTTAGCAAGAAAAACATGGTAAGTAGTCTAGCTATAGTGTTTAGGTCACCTGCAAGCGCTGCAATTAATGCCATAGCACCAGTGAAGATCATTGCCGAGTGAGGCTCACCTTTTTTGACTGTTTTAAGTGTTTGGTGCAGAGGGACAATCTTATGCTCTGCAAGAGCTTGTAGTACTCTTGGAGCAGCGGCAAGGGAACTAAGTGTTGCTGTAAAGCAAGAACAGATGAGTCCAAGAGTGACTAACAGAGGCCATTTTGATTGCTCTATACCTATCGTTCTGACATTTCGAAGTGTTTCAGGATCAGCAACCATAGAGTAGTAGATGGCTGCTAATAAATAGATAATCAAAGAAGTTAACCAAGCGCCCATCGTTCCAAGTGGAATACTGCGTTTAGGGTTCTCTAAGCTTCCAGACATGCTGGCTCCTACCATGATGCCTGTTGCAGCAGGGAAGAAAACTGCAAACAGTCCCCAAAAGCTAGCATCTTCAAAACCTCCCCAAACTTGTGGACTATGTCGAACGGTTTCTTGTGCACCTGCATACATAGAAAGTAGAGCGCCGATGATAAGGAGCATAACTAGTAATTGGACCTTAAAGGCAAGTTTGGTGCTAATGAAAACTAAAAGGAACGCAGCAAAGAAAACGCCTAGGATGATGTATTGCTGATAGACCGCATGCTCAGGAAATAAAAAGTGCCAGCCTTCAACAAAACCGTGAATATACATCGCTGCCGATAAGCCTTGAGCAAGATAAAGTGGTATTCCTATTGCTCCTCCGACCTCTAAGCCTAAACTTTGGCTCACAAGAGAAAATACTCCACCTGCTCCGACACGAGTATTGGATGTAATAGAAGATATAGAAAGGGCTGTTGTGCCAGTGATGAAAAATGCTGTGATTATAACAAGAACAGCACCAAACAAGCCAGCATTACCAACTAGCCAACCTTCCCTTAGGTACAGCATGACACCAATGATCGTCAGTAGGGTAGGCCGGAAGACACCATGAAAAGTTCCAAACTTTTGTGGTTTTTCGGCCGTTGCAGGTGCTTTTTTGCTCTGAACGGTAGTTGTATTTTCAGTCATTTAACATCCTCTCTCGACATTAGATGTATACGCCGGAGCGGTAACTTGCAACAGAAGAGAGCGAATCTACGTATGAAACTCCATAAAAAATGTCAAATTTTATCAGATTTAGTTATCTTGTTGTATTTCACTAGTATCTCTAGGACAATCTCTGTTTGCAATTTTTGCTACGAGGTGTGATTTTATTAATTAAATATTAATTTTCTAAGGAAATAAAAATAGCTAATGCAGCTTAGTTCTGATGACGATGATGACCCTAGTGGGATAAGTTTCTTTTCTGATTGCTTATCTTGGAGTGCCTACTTATGCTAGCACTCATTTCTCTTAGTATAATTGTACTGCTTATTTCTGCCTTGTGTTCAGGGTCAGAGGCAGCCCTTTTTTCTATATCCGAAATCAAAGTAAAAGCTCGTGCCGAAGAAGGCTCGTCTTCAGCGCTAGCTCTTCAAAAGATTCAAAGTGACATTTCTCGACCTATTGCGGCCATAGTTATTTTAAATAACATAGCAAATATTTCAGGCAGTATGTTCATTGGTAAGATGGCAGCTGTTCAACTGGGTACTTTAGAAGGCATCTTTTCAGGTTTCTTTACTTTTGCGGTTATTATTTGTGCTGAGATTATTCCAAAAACTATAGGGGAGAAGCATTCTGATCCTGTTGCATTTTGGATAGCGAAGCCTGTTTTACTTCTAACATCTATTTTTGGCATCCTTCTAGTAGTGGTTGATTTATTTACGCGCAAGTTTACTCAAAATGATGGCTCCACAGGTACTCTGTCAGATGAAAATGAAATAAGAATGATGGCGAATATGGGCCGTACTCAAGGTATTATTAATCACAATGAATCCATTCTTATCTCTAAGGTGTTAGAGATGGATGACGTGACTGCTAGCAGTATCATGACACCGCGGGTAATGATGACTTGTTTGGATAAGAACCTAAAGTTGGGTGAAGTTAAAGAAGAGGTAATGAATTTCCCTCATAGTCGTATCGTGATCATAGACAGCGAGCCTGATAATGTGGTGGGAATTGCTTTTAAACATGAGCTTTTAGTCGCAATGGTAAATGAAGAGTATGAAAAAACTCTAGAGAACTTTTCTCGCCATGTGAAGTTTGTACCGGAACAAGCAACTGCAGATAATCTTCTGAGGTTTTTCCAAGCGTCTCGTATCCACTTAGCCATAGTTACAGACCAATACTCTGGGGTTGCGGGTATAGTGACCTTGGAAGATGTGTTAGAAGTTATGACTGGTGATATAGTTGATGAGACTGATATAGAGGCGAACCTTAAAAAAGCGGCTTTAGAGAAAAAAGAATCTAGAGACTCAAAAAAGAGATTTGACGAAACAGAGTCAATTTCAAACGTAATTAGTTAGTAAGGTTCTCAATGATGGAACCAAGCTCATTTCCTTGATCAACAGTGTGGCCAAGGAGAGTTTGGTGTTCATCTGCATTGCCTTTGTCAACAGCTTCACTAATGACTCCAAGGTTATCTGAGACATCAGAGAGCCTTTGGCCAGTCATCTTTAAAAATTCATTGTAAGTGTCGACTGTAGAATTCATATCTTGGTATTTTAAGCAACGGTCGATATTTATTGCTATGAGTTCAGTGAGCATTTGAAGAGTAGTTCGGATATGATCTTGGAGTTTACCAGTCATCATTTTATCAGCGTAAATGATCCCTCGTAGAACATCTTTTTGCGTATCCTTATCATGTAATATGAGCGGTAGACAAACAATAGATTTTATTTTAAAGTCACGCATTGACACCGTCGACTCAGTACTGCTGTCTGCATCATCAATGATCACAGCACCGTTTGCTTTGATCACTTTTTTTAGCATACTTTTGCTAATGGTGTAGTCTTTCTCAAAAAAGTCAGAGCCCTTTTTCCGAGATGTTATCTCTTTGAGGCTCATTTGCTCTTGTTTGTATTCGATAACAAAACCGTAGCCACGATCCATTCCCGTTACTGATAATACGGCGTCTATTGCAGATGCGTATAAGTCTTTTATGTCGAGTGCACCTTGGAACTCTTTCATGTAGCCGAGAACTAACATTAAACGTCCGGCCATAGGACTCATCTTATCATCATTTGGATTGGATCTATTACGATTACCCGAATTCATACATGCCTCTTTATTGATCATCTAGCTAATCTAAGTTAAGGAAGAAATAAAATCAAACTGGGCGGCCTTTCTTCATGTAAAAAGACTGTGATCAGTTTTTATTCGCCGTTAATTGTGATGGTTATTTGGCGGGATGACCCAAAGTCTCGGTGTTCACAAAGGTAAATCCCCTGCCATGTGCCCATACTTAATTGACCGTTTGTGATTGGGATATTTATCGAAGCTCCAAGTATAGAACTTTTTAGGTGAGCTGGCATATCGTCATCGCCTTCATAAGTGTGAATGTAGTATGGGGCGCGCTCTGGGACCATTTTATTAAAGTGGCTTTCAAAGTCTGTGCGAACACTTGGGTCGGCATTTTCATTTATCGTTAAACTGGCGGATGTATGACGTATGAATAAGTTACAAAGACCTACTTTGTAGTTCTTTAGTTCAGGGATCTTCTCAAGTATTTCCCTGGTGACTAGATGAAAGCCTCGCTTTAGTGGAGGTAGTGAAATTGTTTTTTGAAACCAGCTCATTCGATTATTGTGTCTTCTAGTTTTTTTTCCAACAAGTTTAGATAGTTAACCCATTTAGGGAAATATTCTTTGAATCTTAAATCAGATATATACAACGCTCGGAGGACTTCAGTAATGTTTGATGTTTTATCAAGGCTTTTTTGTTCAAGCTCTTCGGTATAGTTGATCATCAAACGTTGTTTCTTGACAGCTTTATTAAACTTCTCTCGTGCAGTTTTAACTTTTTCAGCGAACTCTTCTCGTTCATTTTGCTTGAGTGACTGAAGTGCTTCTATGAATAGTGCCATAGAATCTCGTAATATTGCAGGGCTAGTTAAAATCAGCTTGTAAAAGCCTTTTTCAATAAAACCTATAACTGCATAGTTTATTTCTTGATCTTCATCTTCAAAGAGTTTTTCTAAGGGAATTTTGGAGACTTTATCAGCAGAGGGTCTTATTGAAGTAATTGAAAATAGGTCTTCAACTTTATTAAGAATTACTTCAGGTGGATATGGGTTTATAACATGGAAACAAATGTCTTGAGATGTCTTATTGAACCAGCGTTGCCTAGAAGGTCTATCTTTTAGTTGCGGGTAATATTTGGCGACAAGATGAGATGTTCCTTCTTGGTTATAATTAAGAAGTATTTTGACGAGACTTTGTTTGTGCTCTGAAAGCTTTTGCAAGGCAGAAAGGAATACGGAGCAATTTTCAGCATACATTCGGTATACCCAGTACCCTTTTGTATCAGGTGCTTTTTTATCGAGAAGTTGGTCAATGTTAGGGAAGCGAGAATTCACTACTGAAAGCCTTGTTAGTGGATACTTCTCTTCTGTTGATAGAATATTTTTGAGATTTAGGTTAAACGCCATGCCAGCTATGAACCAATCAGGAACTGGAGTTTTTCTAGAACCTCCAAGACTCACAACAGTTCGATGTAGCATCTTTGACATAACTCTTGTGAGTAGAGTGTATTGATTCATCGTTTCTAAGTCTTTACGCTTGAAATAGATGATGTTAAAGTAGTCTTTTGATGGAGGGGGACCGTCTAGAAAAACATACAGCATAGGTGTATGAGCATCGACTTTTTTAAAACTAGTGTTTAATCGTTCTTGGCATGCTTTGACGATATTTACTAGTGATTTGGCAGTTTCATCATAACGATCTATCTTGAATTCTAATCGTAAAGTAAGAAGTCTTTCTTTGTGAAAGTTCTCTTGTGCTCTTAGAGTGTTAATAGAAAGAACAGTTATGAGTAAGATATATTTTGTAAACATAAACCACATTTATCAATTGTTCTAACCATTTAAGTTGCAGAGGATTTAATTACAATCTCTTAATTGTGAAAAATATGTGATCATTGCTTTATCTCCGATATTTTGATTTAGCTCTTTTAACTTTAATTTTCCCTTGTGGTTGGTGTTTAATTATCCATTCTCTGAACTTTTTTATTTCGGGATGATTACAAAGCTTTTCAAAGTCATGAAAGTTTTCGTCCATTTCCTTTTCTGAGATACACGCATGCAATTGATTGTGGCATTCTCGGCAAACTTGTAGAGTCTCTTGGAGTTTATCTTTCCCATGCCGAGAGATAGTTTTTTTGTTTTTATGCCGAGAACTCGGTATAAAATGATGTTTCGTTAGTTTCTTTTCTCTCTGACAGATAAGGCAATTCATAAGCTTAAAATAAATTATCTTTAAAGCTAAAAAAGCTCACTTTACATTTATTTTGAATGATTTAGGGTAGAGGTAAATTTTGGAGCCGTTGATGAAAAATGTTTTAGTGACAGGTGTAAGTTCAGGTATAGGCTTATCTTTGGTTAAAGAGTACCTCTCTAGAGGCTGTGTTGTGTATGGTCTGAGTCGCCGTAAATGTGAAGTTGATCATGAGAACTTTCATTTCATATCTGCCGATCTATCTGACTTTACTAACATACCCGGTAAAATGTTTGAGTTGTTGGGCGGTCTTAGCAAACTTGATACAGTCGTGCTCAATGCAGGGATTCTTGGTGATATCGCAGACATGTCGCAGGTGTCTATTGTTGAGATGAAGAAGACTATGGATATTAATCTATGGAGCAATAAGGTTGTCTTGGATTGGTTGTTTAAGCATATCAAAGTAGTGGACCAAGTCATAGCTATATCTTCCGGTGCTGCAGTTAATGGTAATCGTGGTTGGAATGGCTACTCTATTTCGAAGGCTGCTTTAAATATGCTGGTTAAACTTTATGCGTCTGAGAAGTTAGATACCCACTTTTGCGCTTTAGCTCCAGGTTTAGTAGATACTGCGATGCAGGATTACTTGTGTTCTCAAAAAGAAACTGACAAGTATCCGTCTCTTGAGAGAATTCAAAGTAGTCGAGGCACTGAAGCTATGCCGACAGCAGAACAGTTGGCAGCCAAATTAATCGAGACATTTACAAAAGTGAAGTCTTTAGAGACAGGCTGTTTTGTCGATATCAGAAAAATGTAATTAAGACTTCTTTATCACTTCAATAAAGAGTTCGCCGAATTGATCTACTTTAGTCGAGCCAACGCCATGAATTTTAAGTAGTTCTTGTTCAGAAGTTGGTTTTTGTGTTGCCATTTCTTTAAGACTCATATTATTGAGGATTTGAAATGGCTGAACTTCTAGTTTTGTGGCTAGCTTATTTCTTATAGTTCGAAGCTCTTCGTAAAGATTCTGGTCCAAAGTTGCAGTTTTGGTTTCAGTTTCTTGAAAGAAGTCATCGCCGAAAAGGTTTTGTTCGCCGTTTGAATCTTCAACGATTACTGGTTCTTCTATTACTTTAGGTTCCGGTTTGCTCTTTTCTGGCTTCTTTTTGCCAAAAAGTGGACCTGACTTTTCTTTCTTAGGAGGTCGCTTGGTAAACTCCATGCGTATTTCTCCACCTCTAAGAGCTCCAAGCCCTCTATCAGAAATATTTACTGTAGGATACTTGCCAGAACCTCTCTCAAGGTAGTCAAAAGCTTCAAGGTTTTTGATGTACTCAATGATTTGAGTTTGCTCATATTGCTTGAGTTTGCCATAGTATGGCGAGAAGTTTAGTTTTGAGTCAAAGATTTGCTTGCTTGTTGAGCCACTAAGCATCGCCGCAAGTTTAACCTTGCCGATATAGCCACTGTGTTTTTCTGCAGCTCTTAAAATTATTTTTAAGCACTTTTGTTCATTTAAATCCGCATGACGAACTTCGACGGAACCGTGTTTGAAACTTTGACAACGGTCACAGGTTTGACAGCGGTAGTCATCTTCATTTTGACCAAAGTAGTTGACCATGTAGTTCTGGCGACACTGTCTTGTTTGGATGTAACTCAAAACGGTATCGAGCTTATTATAGTCTTGCTCAGCTTTCTTATTTAATTCTGTGAAATCTAAGTCGATCTTTTTATCGTCTCTTTTGACGACAATTGAGCGTCCTGAGAAAGGAGCTTCCCATTGTATTTCAGAGCCGTTTAAAGCGCGCAAAACCCTTTTGACTTGATCGCCATTTAAGCCAGACATTTGCTCAAGGTCTCTGTAGGTGACATTTATGCCTGCTGCAAGTTGGTCTCGCCAGTAGTGTATTGCTCTAGCAAGAAATATAGAACGTTGAGTTCGAGTGTTTATGTGCTGGTTATATAGTTGGTTGAGGTCTTGAGAAACTTTAAGAGAACCTTTGTTTTGATTCCTGAAACCACGTTCAAGATAGTTGTTTTTCTCAAGGATTTTTAAAGCTCCAGATATCTGCTGGTCACTTTTAGCACTACGTACATTTGCACTTATTTCGGCTTGAGATATTTCAAGTCTTTGAACTTTTTCTTCTTCTACATATTCTCTTAGAAATTCCCATACATTGTGAACAAGTTGCTCGCCAGGGTTATTCATTTCGATCAGGAACTCATGGATGAACTTGTCGGCAAAATTGTAGAGGATGACACACTCAGATTGTTCGCCATCTCGTCCCGCACGCCCAGCTTCCTGGTAGTATGCTTCAAGTGAACCCGGATAGTTATAGTGAATGACTCGCCTTATATCAGCGCGGTCTATGCCCATACCAAAAGCATTTGTTGCAGCCATAACAGGGCAAGGATCTTCAATAAAGTAGTTTTGAGCTTCTTCTCGCTCTTTATCACTCATGCCAGCATGGTAGCCTCTTATACCAAAACCAGAGCAGAGTTCATCGACATTTTTTCGAGATGCACAGTATATGAGAGTAGGCTTTTTTTCTGAGAGAGCTTTTCTGATGTACTGTTCGCGCTTGTTGCCATTTGCTTCTTGAACAGAGAATGTCAGATTCGGTCGAGTAAATCCTGTAACCAAAAATGACATGGCTTCTCTTTTGAGCTGCACTTTTATATCATTTCTAACTAACTCTGTCGCTGTAGCAGTAAAAGCGCAAACTTGTTTAATGCCTATTTCCTCACAGAAGTCACCAACGCGTGTGTAGTCTGGTCTGAAGTCGTGGCCCCATTGACTTATACAGTGAGCTTCATCAACTATAAGACAGTCTGGAGGAGTGTCGGCAACAAACTTTTTGAAGTTGCGAGCGCGCAGTCTTTCGGGAGCGATATAGAGAAGTTTCGCTTCACCAGATATGGCTTTGGCTAAGTTTTCGGCTTGTTCTCTTTCGTTTTGAGTACTGTTAATATAAACAGCCGGGATCCCTTTTGAGTTTAGGTTATCGACCTGATCTTTCATAAGGGCGATAAGTGGGGAGATAACGATTGAGTAGCCAGGTTTGAGTAAGGCAGGGAGCTGATAACAAATAGATTTACCAGCGCCAGTTGGCATGACTAGACAGATGTCATTTCCCTCGTGGACTTTCGAGATAGCCTCTAATTGTCCCTCGAGGAAATTGTCAAAACCAAAGTATTGCTTTAGTGCAGAGGTTAACTTGTCTGTCATTGACCGCCGTACTTTTTAAACTCTTTTAAATTAATCTTTAATTTGTTGAATTTATAGTTGAGAACACGTGGAGTAGTGCTTAGAGCACGTGCCGCTGCTGCTGCATTTCCTCTGTGTCTTTTAAGAGCTTCAACTATCAATTCACGCTCATATGTATTGACGGCCGCAGCAAGGTCATTTACTGACGACATGTCAGGGGTACTACTGTCACTTTGTGTTTGAGTCTGAAGTGATGGCGGTAGATTGTATCCATGTATTACTTCATCAGAAGAACTTAGTACGGCTCTTTCGATACAATTCTTGAGTTCGCGCACATTACCGGGATAGTGGTATGCCATCATCATATTGATTGCTGGTGTTGAGATTCTTGAAACATTTTTGTTATATGACTTATTAAACTCATCTAGAAAGAAGTCTGCAAGAAGTGTTATGTCAGATTTACGATCGCGAAGTGGAGGTATGACAATTGGCATGACGTTGAGTTTATAGTAGAGCTCTTCGCTAAACTCGTCTTCTTCAAGGAGGTCCTCTAGGTTACGTGAAGACGCTACTATTAAACGAACATTGACAGTTGTTTTTTTGTCGCAATCAGCCCTTTCAATTTCTTGGTTGTGAAGATAACGAACTATTTTACTTTGAACTTTAAGAGGAAGAGCAGTTATTTCATCGATGAATAATGTTCCACCATGAGCTTGGTCAAAGTATCCAGTGCGAATCTCGTTTTTCTTCATTTTACCAAAAAGAGCACCTTCAATTAGCGGTTCAGGTATGGTTCCGGCCTCAACAACTATAAAAGGAGTATTTTGACGAATTCCACTGTAGTGAATTGCCTTAGCAACTAATTCCTTACCAGTACCTGACTCACCACGGATAAGTATTGGCGCGGGGTTGTCACAGCAAAGAGCGATCTTTTCATACACTTTTTGCATGTTACCGCTATTACCAATTATATTAGTAGGCTTGAATTTATTCCCAAGCTCTTTTAGGAGTCGTGAGTTTTCTTCTTTGAGTGAATTTTTTTCATGAATACTTTGACGAATGGTCGCCACTGCATCTGCAAGTAAGTTTGAAACGATTCGAAGGAGCTGACTCGACTTAGTAAGACCACTCTCACTTAGCTTAGGTAGGTCAATACTTATTGTACCGATAAGCTTATTATCTTTGACAATAGGTACACATATAAAAGCGTGGTTACTGTCCTTACGAGCCTTTGTTCTATCTAGAAAACGAGACTCTTGGCTGACGTCTTCGATAACAACAGCCTTTTTCTTTAGACCAACTTCGCCGGTTATACCCTCACCTAAAGAGTAGCGTCCGCGGCCTTTTTCTGCTGCAGATAAACCTTTCGAAGCTTCGATTATCAGTGAATTATCTTGTTCATGGTAAAGTGTAAGAGTTGCTCTGGTTGCTCCGAAGTCAACATCAAGTATATCCAAGACTTCGTTTAGAAGGGAGCTGACATTTTTATGGCGAACGATTGCCTGAGAAACTTTATAAATTGCCAATAGCTCTTTTGAGAAAAGTTCCTCATCGGTGTAAGTCGAGCTCATTGTTAGGCATTCCTTAAATTTGAAGTTATAATCTTATGATATTTACAATAATGTAAATGTTATTCGAAACTAGCATCAAGCTTTGAGGTTAGCAATGTGTGTTAATAGGAAAGTTACAGAAATGTAAAATGTCATAGGAAAATCGTAATTTTATAGTTTTTAGGAAGTTGTGACTTAAGATAGGTATTTTACTTAAATAAAATTTATAAGTTAGGCTTATTTTTAAAATAAGAGTTATTGATTTGCCTTATATGCTAAAGCGCATTAACTTGCGGGAATTATACTAGGAATGTTTTAAAACAATTTTTTATTTTAAGGAATAATCTTACACATGACACGCGCACTTGAACTAGAAATGGACAGCGTAGTTCTTGACGAGATTCAAGAATTTACAGAAAAGCTAAATGGTTTTATCGATGGTTCAATCCATCCTGAAGATTGGCAGAAGCGCCGTCTTTGGCAAGGTATTTATGGTCAGCGTCAGCCTGACGTAAGTATGATCCGTATCAAGATTCCATATGGCATCGGTACAACTAAACAGTTTAGAGCTATCGCAAATCTTTCTAAGAAAGTTACTAACGGTATCTTGCACATCACAACTCGTGCAGCTCTTCAGTTACACTATATACCTAAAGAGATGACTCCAGAAGTTCTTACTGGTATCGCTGAAGTTGGTATCACAAGTCGTGAAGCATGTGGTAACGTTGTTCGTGCAGTAACTGCTGACCCTTATGCAGCTATTACTCCTGATCAAGTATTCAACGTTATTCCACTTGCAGAGTTCCTTTTCAAACATTGCCTACGTAACCCTTACTCTCAGAACTTCCCAAGAAAGTTTAAAATCAGTTTCTCTGGAAATGAAGAGGGTGATTACGGTCTTTCTTTCATGCATGACATCGGCTTCATCGCATCTGAAAAAGACGGAAAGTACACTTTAAATGTATACGCAGCTGGTGGCCTTGGTGGTCGTCCAATAGGTGCAGACCTTATCGAAAAAGATATGGCAATTGAAGACATCCTTATCTGTACAACTGCTCTTATGCGTATATTTAACGAGTTCGGTAACCGTAAAAACCGTAATAAAGCTCGTATGAAATTTATTAAAGATACTTGGGGCTTGGAAGAGTTCATCAGAAAGTATCAAGAAGAAGTTAATCGTATAAAAGATAGTGAGTACGGTAAATCACTTTTAGTTGACGTCAGCACTCTCGATCTTGACCTTCCTAAAGAGTCTGCAGATATCTCAAAGCTTGCTGGTGTTGTTGAAGATTCTCTATGGCTTGAGAACTGTGTATTCGCTCAGAACACTGTCGATACTTATGGTATCCGCGTTCGTGTTAGAATGGGTGACCTTACAAGTGAGCAAATGCACTCACTATGTGACATCGTCGATAGTTGTGGTGATGGCGAAATTCGTTCGACTTGTGATCAGAACTTAATCCTTCCGAACATCGCTCTAAACAAGATTCCAGAAGCATACGCTAAACTTAAAGAGTTGGGTTATGACTCTTGGGAATTTAAGAACATCAGTAATGTTGTTGCTTGCCCAGGTCGTTCAACTTGTAACCTTTCAGTAACTTCTTCTAAAGGTCTAGCTGACGCACTTATCACTGCATTTGATGCAGATGCTTCTCTTAAAGAAGGTGTTTCAGACGCACAAATAAATATTTCAGGTTGTCACAATGGCTGTGGACAGCATGCTCTAGGCTCAATCGGTTTTAACGGTTCTAGCCGTATGATTGACGGTAAAGCTGTTCCATGTGCAGTTATGTCAATTGGTGGTGGCGCTAAAGACGGTATCCGTCAGATGGGTCGTCGCCTTGGTCGTGTTGCAGCTAAGAAAGCTCCAGAAGCTGTAAAAGCTCTTATCGATCACTATAAAGCAAATGCTCCAGAAGGTCAGATCTTTAGTCAGTATCTTGCAGAAATTGACCCTAAGACAATCAAAGATGTTGTTAAGCCGTTTGACCAAATCTCAAGCTACGCTGATGAGCCAGAAGTATTCCTCGATTATGGTATGGAAGAAGGCGAAGAGTATTCTCCAGCAGTTGGTGCTGGTGAGTGTGCTGGTGGTGTTCTTAACTTAGTGACTGAATCTTTCGATGACTCTAAGAACTACATCAATATGGCTGAAGACGTTCTTGCTAAAGGTTTCTTTGGCGACGTTTACTTCAACGCTCGTGAAGCGGTTCTTCATACAATGAGTGGCGCACTTATTGAAGCTGGTGAGTCTGAAAAGAAGTTTGATGCTGCATGGGACTTATACTCAAAGTTCTACGGTTCAAATGACAAACTTCCAGTTCGTCCAGATGTTCAAGACGAGAAGAAAGATCTAGATGAAGCTGCAGCTAAAACATTACTAACAGATGCAAAAGCATACTGTGAAAAAGTATTAGCACTTTATCGTGAAGATCACGCTAACCTTAAGCCAGCGCAAGATGAAGAAGCGGTAACGTCTCTTGATCTACGTGGTATCGCTTGTCCAATCAACTATGTAAAAGCTAAGATGGCTCTTGAGAAGCTTGCGGATGCAGACTCTCTAGAAATGCAGATTGATACTGGTGAAGCTTACCGTATGGTTCCAGCATCTTTACGTGAAGATGGTCACAAAGTAGTTGAACTTGCTCCATCTGAAGATGAAACTTACTACATCCTTGTTGTTCTTAAAAACGGCTTGAAGTAAGACTTCTTTTGCTCTGGACTTCTATTCAGGGCAAAAAAAATGGTTACCCGGGTAGGGACGAGTCCCGGATAACCTTTCTGTCGAAAATTTCGGCTACTGTTCTTCATACGAACAGTAGCCTGTCTGTACTCACACTATTTGCATAAAGCGTTGAATCTTAATACGAAAACCTTTCTTAATTTCAATATAATGAACCGCTATATTGGAAGCAAATTTTTTTTGATATTTTTTATGAATATTGTTTTCTGTACTGCACAGGACGTAGTCCCATGTGCTTAGAAAACTGTCTTGTGAAGGTGCTGTGATCATAGAAACCAACTTCGGTTGCTATGTCAGCGATGCTTTTGCTAGAGCCTGTTAAGAGTTGACAGGCAGTGTGGATTCTCATCTTTATGATGTACGTTTGAGGGGTGATACTAAAGACTTCCTTAAATAAGCTTTCAAACTTTCGGTTTTTTAGACCGCTCATTTCGGCTAATTCAGGAATGTTTATTGTCTTTGTAAAATTGTCTTTTATGAAATCCACAGCAGTTGCTATTTCAAGAAAGCTTTTAAGTGCATGTCTTGAGTATTCAGCAGATGTAGTTGTTCCCATTATACCAACTATGTCACCTTTTGGGTTTCTTAAAGGCATCTTGTTAGTGATGTAACAATGAATAGTACCATTCTTACTTGGGGCTAATTCCGGCATGTTGAGGATTGGTTTGCCACTTTCCATAACTCTTTGGTCGTCGCTCGCATACTTTTCAGCGAGGTCTCTAGTAAACAGGTCATAGTCAGTTTTACCGACAAGTTCTTCTTCTGTAGTAAAACCACACCTTTCGATGGTGAGTTGATTTGCGGTGATGACTACACCACTCCTATCCTTGATGAAAGTGTAGACTCCAGAGGATTCGGGAAGTAGAAGATCATACCGATTAAAGTCGCCAAGTTTTTGAAAGAACTTTTGCTGTATTTTTTTTGCTTTAGATAACATCTCTTAAATGAGCAAAACTTATATTTGTTTGCCAATAGGGTATGGAAACTCATCTACAGACATATTGCTAAGAGCAGACATAACTTGTGATAAGAACGAAATGATTCTTAGCTGACCTTCAATCAATGCCGAAAGGTAGAGCTGAGAGATAATGGTTAAAAGTATGTCTCGATTTGAACAAGGGTAGACTTTTGTATTTGGCTTAAGTGTTGTTATCGCCCAACTATTGTGAGGATCGATAAATGAGCCTTTATCGTCGATTAAACAGTGACGACCTTTGTGAAGGACGATGTTTAACTTTTTATCATTTCTTAAAGCTATTTGTTTGGTGATAAGGCATAGTAAAAGAGGGTTGCCTAATTCAGAAGCAATAACCTCGTGGAGTAAAAACAAACCAGGATCAAGTATATCGTCAGACGGTACAGAGAAGTTTTGGTCTCTCATGAAAGTTGCTATCTCAAGAGTTGACATTTCTTGTGATTCTAAATTTTCACAGATTTCTTCAAATAAGCTTGTGACTGAGTTTGTGGTTAAGTCTCGGTCGATAATTTTATTGAGAGTAATGAGGTCTTCCCAAAGCTCAATTTTATTATCTTTGATTCTAGCAATGAACTCATCAAGATTTTTCTGACGAGTTAATATACTTTCCATTTGGTGGATGCGTGAACGCACTTTAGGATCGTTAGATTCTTGCAGATCTTTTAAGTGATCGTCAATAGAAGGATTTGTTAATAACTTCTCCATAGCTATGACGGCGATTTGAGGATCTTCGTCATGAAGAAGATTTATAAGCGCTTCAACTTCTGTCATTTCCTAACCCCTTTCCTTTATAGTGCTGTTCATACTTCAATATATCCTTGATATACACTTTTGTACTAGGGAATGAGATTAATTTCAAGGCATCGCCGCTTTTATGACTGGGAGCCCACTTTCTTTTTAAGACGTTTCCAGGGCCTGCATTGTACTGCGCAAGTGCTATAACTGTTTGTTGTTTGTAGTCTTTCCATTTTCTCATGGCTCTTGCCAAGTACCATGTGCCAACTTCTAAATTTATTGATGGAGTCATGAGCTGCTCATAATTTGAAAACTTCCCACTTCGATTGATCCTCATCCAATCATCAGCAGCTATAGGAGTCACTTGCATAAGGCCGTATTCGCCATGACTGCCACGGATATTTGCAACGAACTTACTTTCTCGACGAATGACAGCCTTAACCAGAGCTGGATCGACGCTGTGCCTTTGGGCGGTTTGGACAATGAGGTCGTCGTAGAGCTTTTCTCGTTTCTTGAATTGTATGTAGTAGTGTAGAGGAATTGTGACTGCTGCGGTGATAGCAAGAGAAAATAAGCAAATAAAGATTTTTCTTGGTCTGCTCATGAGTATTTTTAAAGCTTTAAACCTTGAATGACAGTTTCTGCTTTAACTGGCTCGACATCGATTATCTCAGTTTCTTCGAGTTTTAAAAGTATCGCTTCATACTTCTCAATGTCTACAACGAGCTGTTCCAGTTGCTGGATATTCATAAATTCACCGGCGTTTCTAAAAGTCCAAGTAAGTTGTTCTACTTCATCCTTTAGTTGAACGACTATATCATTGTGAATGATAGACTTGCCAGAGATGTCAGAGCCAGACTTTCTCATAGTATTTCGAAGATTGTCGATGCGTTCCGAGCATGTTTCGACAAGAACGTTTCTACCTTTGGCTTCATGAGTAACAATTTTGTATGGTAACCAAAGTGGAACAATCAGCTGTATTGCTAAAACAATCCAAGAGAGTGTAACTGCGAGAGTTGCTAAGTGACCTTTTTTGAACTCGGTTTTCGAGCGGTCTTGAATCATAGTCACATAAAATGAATGATCGCCGCAAGTGAAATCTGCACCTTGGCCAACATCTTTTATTCCTTCCTTGAAAACCTCACCTTTTGTGGAGATTTCAATTTTTGAAGGTTCAAGCTTACAGGAGTAGGCTCCAGTCGTAACCTTTATTGAAGATTTTGGGTTAGGGAAATCAACTTTTAGATCGGCATTTTTATCAGAAGAAATGACGGCAGAGTCTTTCTCGATGAGAACAGATTGGAGTCTTTCCCCATTCGTAGTGATTTCTGAGATCCGAAAAGCCATTTTTGCCTAAAGTTTGTTATCAGTTAGCTAGATTTTCCATATTATAGTTGAATGCAGATGAATTACTTTCCATAAAATCTAAAAAATAATAAAAATTGTACTGGAAATGGTTTTATTTTAGATTATAATCTCGAGCACTTGGCTGATGGTGTAATCGGTAACACAACGGGTTTTGATCCCGTCGTTCTAGGTTCAAGTCCTGGTCGGCCAGCTCTATTTCCTCCTCTTTTATTTTTTTGATCTAAAGCTATTTTCTTCTATCTGATTAAGAGGAATGAATTACTTGAATTATTGGGATCAAAAAAAGATTTTTAAGTTTGGTGAGTTTGAAATAAAACATCAAGCTTGTCATCGACTTGGCATTCGAAATTTAAAATCTCCTCTCCGTTGTGGTTTCCAGATCTGCGAAAACGGTCATGTGAATGATCCATTTAAGACTCCTCAGTATGCTCTGGTTTATATTCTTAGTGGCAGCGGTTATTATGAAGATGAGCAGTATGGGCGACTAGATGCTGGTCCAGGTTGTTTTGTTCAACGCTTTCCCAATATTCCTCATAAGCTTAGGTTAGAAGGTTATTCAGCTAGTTTTTTTGTGGCTATGCCTGCAGAAGCGGCTTCCATGTTTCGTTTGACTGGGGCTTTTGCTTCGATGAAGCCGGTGATGAATGTTGGTTTATTGCCAATGATTGTCAGTCATTATTTAAAGATGATTGATAGCCTTAAGACCAAGAGAGATGAAGAGTTGATGTCAGTCCTAATTAAGGTTCAAGAGATGATTTTAGGTTTTCATCAACTGGTTAAAAAACAAGCCAACCCAAGCCAAAGTATTTTGCATGAAGCTGCCTCACTTTTAAGTCGAAATTTCGACGAGAAAATTCACCTGCCAGATTTAGCTGAAAAGTTGAATTTAAGTTATGCTACATTTCGCAAAAATTTTCAAAAAGAAATGGGTGTTGCTCCGGGTGATTTTAGAATCTTCAAAAAGATCGAATTTGCTCAAGAATTGCTGCTAGAAAACTACATTGTTAAAGAGACTGCAGCCAAGCTCAATTACCCAGACGCTTATGCCTTTTCGAGGCAATTTAAAAAAGTTACTGGCGTTGCTCCATCAATTTTCTTGAAAATGAACAAATAAACCTAGCTCAAAAGGCAATTTTTTGTTAAGATGTAGTTAGCTGTCGATGATAGCGCTTTTAAATACTTAAAACACAGAAGAAAATGAGCGCTCTAAATGGGAATAAAATTTCAGTGTCATGAATGTCATGGTATTGTCGCAACCGAGTATGACGACGAACTTGTTATGTGTGGCCATTGTGAAGCCACTTGTCAGGTTCCACGTGAGTTCGGTCCAGGGGTAGTAATAGATGATTTTGCGATCTTAAGTCTTCTAGGCCAAGGCGGTATGGGTGACGTGTACCTTTCTCATCAATTCTCACTTGACCGTGAAGTCGCTCTTAAAATCCTGAAAGATAAGTTTTTAGAAGATCCAAAATTTTCAGAAGAGTTTGTTCAAGAAGCCCGTTCAGTAGCAAGCTTGAATCATCCAAACATTATTCGTGCTTACAAAGTGGGCTTTGATCAAGAAAAGCTTTTCTTTGCGATGGAGTATGTTGAAGGTCAAAACTTAAATGACATCCTTAAAACCGAAGGTGCACTCGACCAAGCGAGAGTTATTGACATCGCTATAGATGTAGCCGAAGCACTCGGTTATGCTTGGGAAACAAGTAAGCTTATTCACCGAGATATAAAGCCGGACAACATCATGATTAGTAATGATGGAACCGCAAAAGTGATGGACCTTGGTCTTTCTCGTAGAGCTGACGGTGAGTATGACGATTCAGATATAATCAGCGGAACACCGCAGTATATTTCCCCAGAGCAAATCATGGGGGATGACATGGACATCCGTGGAGACTTTTACAGTCTCGGAGCCACTTTGTATCACTTAGTTTCAGGTCGATTTATTTTTGATGGTACTCTTGAAGAAATGATCAAGAAGCACATGACAGAGAAACCCCTTTCTCTTAAACAGACAGCTCCTCATGTAGATGAATCCTTAGGTAAAATCATCCGCAAACTTTTGGCGAAAAAGCCTGAGAACCGCTATCCAGATGCAAAGTCTCTAGTGGCAGATCTGCGCAAAGCAGCTAAGAGCCAACTCGGGACAACGACTAAAAGGCATATCACAGTTAAAAACTTAAGCGGGATAACAACTCGTGGCGGAACTACTTCTACGGCTTTAAGGAAGCCTACTAGAGAGGCCAAGACTGCAGTTCGAATGAATACGCGGAAAGGCTCTAAAAATTCGAAAGGCGATAATAAAGACTCAAAAGCAAAGATAATCATGGCAGTTGGCGGTGGGGCATTGCTATTAGGGATAATCCTTCTAGCAGTTCTAAGTGGTAGCTCTGATAAACCTACAAAGACAAACTCCAATACAGCTGTTACACAAAAACCTAAAGGTCCAGTGCTAACGCCTATGGAAAAAAAGGCCATGGCTCATCCGAGCTTTAAGAAAGCTTTGCCAGTTAGTGGATTGAATCGGTCGTTATATTACTCCTACTATGAAGGAGCCTTTAAAAACTTAGGGATGATGCTTAAAAAGTCACCTAAGGCCCAAGGCACAACGAGAAAACTATCTTTCTCAAACCGTAAAAAAAATGATAAGTTTGGTTTTGTTTTTGAGGGCTATTTACTTATTCCTAAAACTTCGATTTATACATTTTATCTGAGTTCAGATGATGGAAGTCGATTATTTGTTGACAGTGAAAAAGTTATTGATAATGACGGCTGGCATGGGATGGAAGAAAAGAAGGGTACTATCGCTCTTGAGAAGGGTGTTCATGCTTACAGAGTTGAGTTTTTTCAGCATACGGCAGGCTTTGGTTTTGAGCATAAAGTTGAAAGTTTAGAACTTCCAAAGCAGGAGGTACCTATTAAGTGGTTTAGAAGTAAACCAAAATAAGCTTCACTTGGTCTAAATGTTGCGTTCTTGTGGAAGAGGGAAAGCGTTAATTATGGATTTAAATGAAATTTCAATGTCAAAATTGTCAAGGTGTCGTAGAAACAGACTTTGATGACGAGTATGTCAGCTGTGGTCATTGCTCGTCAGTCTGCCATGTCCCTACAAAAGTTGAGGCGGGAGTTGTTATAGATGACTTTTCGATTCTACATTTGCTCGGTCAAGGCGGTATGGGTGATGTATATCTCGCTCATCAATTTTCTCTTGATCGAAAGGTCGCTTTAAAAATTCTTAAAGAGGATATAAGCCTCAATGAGAAGTTCAAAACAGACTTTATCAAAGAAGCTCGCTCAGTCGCAAGTTTAAACCATCCCAAAATTGTTCAGGCATTTAAAGTCGGTGAAGAAGACGGCAAGCTCTTCTTTGCGATGGAGTGTATCGAAGGTGATAACCTGCAAGATATGCTTAAGGCAGAAGGAGCCTTAGAAGAATTGATGGTATTGAAGGCAGCTAGAGATGTCGCCGAAGCATTAGGTTACGCTTGGGATAACCGTAAATTAGTTCACAGAGACATAAAGCCAGAAAATATTATGCTTGGTTTGGATGGCTCTTGTAAGGTGATGGACCTTGGTCTTTCCTGCAATGCAGGAGACTTTGAAGATGATGGTGACACTATCAGCGGAACACCGCAGTATATTTCTCCAGAGCAAATTCTTGGGCAAGACATTGATAATAGATCCGACTTTTATTGTCTCGGAGCAACCCTTTATCACTTATTAAGTGGTCGTCAGCCTTTTGATGGTGATTTGAAGGAGATGATCCGAAAGCATATTCAAGAATCGCCAGCTTCACTTAAAAAATTACGACCAGAGTTATCAGGAAATACAGCTAAGATTGTTCATAAACTAATGAACAAAAACCCACAAGATAGATACTTGAGTACTATTGAGCTTCTAAGAGATATCGATCTTGCCATAAAATATGTCGTAGATACTCGCCGAGGTCGGAAGCATTTTTCTGTAAAAACTGACTCTTCAGGTATTAAAGGCTCCCCGACTACGTCAACACAAAGTATTCGCCGTCCTAAAAAGAAATCGAACACAGTTCCAATAGTTATTGGTTCTATGGTGGCACTTATCTTTATGACTTTTTTGATTGTTTACTTTATTGCTGGGGGATCGAACAAACCTATAAAGGCAGAGACTGTACAAGTTGAGACTAAAGCAGCGCCTGTATATGTTAAAAAGAATGTTTCGACAGTTAAAAAAGAAGAAGAGGGGCCTACTAAAGGTTTGCTGCCGGGCCTTAATTATACAATATTTCAAAAAACTTATAAGCAAGCTGCAGATTTACAGAAAGAAAGTGTGGTCAATTTTACAGGACATACAAGTAGGGTGACTACGATTGGCCTCAAAACTCGAAACGAGAATTTTGGCTGTATTTTTTCAGGTTATGTAAATATTCCATACTCTGAAACTTATCAATTTTCTTTAAAGGCTGATGATCGCTGTTTAGTCTATATAGACGGCAAAAAAATAGTTTCAGCAGTTTACCCCAAAGCAGAAAAGCGGAATATTATTCTAGATAAGGGTTTACACAAGATAAAGGTTTATTATGTACAGGGAAGAGGGGAAAAAGAACTGGAGTTTAAAGTTTCTTCTGTTTCAGTGGATGAAAAAAGCTTACCTACGAATTGGTTATTTCGAGATCCTATTTCGATCGAATCTAATAGTGAAGTTGTAAATTCAGCCTTTAAGAAAGAAGCAATTCCTGAGATAACTGAAGTTCGAAAAGAAGGGATGGAAGGGTTAGAGCAAGGCTTAAACTTTAGTTATTATGAAGTTAACTTTGATAAGCATCCAGACCCAACAAAAACAAAGCCCAAATTAACGTCAAAGTCTTCAAAGCTAGATATAAATCATGAAGGGAGAAGGAATCAACATTTTGCATATAAATATTGGGGTTACTTAAATATTCCAAAAGCAGATGTCTATACTTTTATGTTATACGCTGATGACGTTGCTTCTGTATCTTTTGCAGGTAAACGTGTTTTGTACTCTGAAGTTGGTAAAGCTGCAGCCAAATACACAGTTAAACTACCTAAAGGTCTAGTAAAGTTTTCAACAGTTTTTAGAGAGCGAAATAGTTCTGAACAGTTTTCGTTTTCCATTTCTTCAGAAAGCCTTAGAAAGAAAAAAGTACCAGATTCATGGTTCTACAGTGAGAAAGACAAAGAAGATGAAAGTAAAAATGATAAAAATTCGGTTGGTACCTTTTCTCGAGGACTCTTATGTGAACTTTACTCCAAAGATGTGAAATTTGAAGATTTACATGTTAATAGGTTGAATCTTCCACATGAAAAAATGTGGCTCCCTACTTTTTTCCCAGAGTTAGCTCGTGACAAGACCCTTGTTTTTAGAGGGTTTCTCGAAATGAGTAAAGGCAAATATAAATTTCAATTAGACGCTTTTGGAGAAGTCGCAGTATACGTCAATAAGAAGAAAATTTATCATTCTGTAGCGAAGAAGTCGAATTCGAAGGAAATAGACATTAATAAAGGCTATCATTTAGTAGAAATTTATATTAAGCAATCTACTACAAGGAGTTCAGGTGCTATAAAGTTATCGAATGGAGGTAAGTTCTATCCCCTAAGAAATAAGTTTGTACGCTTAGTAGAACCTAGTTTTAAAGCTCAGTATTTTTATGGTAAACATAAACTTGATGATTTAGAGAAGCTTGAGCCATCTGAAGAAAAAACTGTATCGAAAGTGACGATTAAAGAAGCTTCCCAAGTAGAAAATTATTCTATGGTTATGTCTGGGAAAATAATGACTAATATAGAAGGGGAGTATGAGATTAATTATGAAGTGAACGATAAACTTAGGCTATATATAGATGATGAGTTGGTTGTTGACGGAGCTATGACAGGTGATAAGGGAGATCGTGTAAAAATTAAACTTCGAAAGGGTATTCATTCTTATAAGCTTATGTATTTGCAAGCCACAGGAAGACAAAGCTTGCAAATTACCCTCACTACTCCGAACCGAAAAAGCATCTCATTTTCAAGTTTGATTGTTCAGTAACTTTTTAGACTTTCACTTGACAAGTTATTCCCTTATTGATCGCCGTTAATGCCATTTTTAGATTCTTAATTAAAAACTCCTTTCTTGTGTCTAAAAAATCAAAAAAGCTCTTAAAACGGCTTATTTGGCCATTTTAGCGCCTTTTTTTCTTAAAAAGTTCTTTTTAAGGCTCTTCGCGAAGGTCAATAGCTTTGAAGAAATGCGATCCGCCATCTATAGTCTTTGCAAGTTAAATTGACCGGTCTATTTCTCGACTCGAGAATCCGGTTAAAATGATTTGCAAAAACCATCCAAAGGAAAGGAGCGCAATGTCCGAAGAAACCGAAAACTCACAAGCTGAAAACGGCGGCGATTACGGTGCGGGCAGTATCTCAGTCTTAAAAGGACTGGAAGCTGTTAGAAAACGCCCAGGTATGTACATAGGTGACACCTATGAACGTGGTCTTCACCACCTCGTTTACGAAGTAGTCGACAATAGTATTGACGAAGCTTTAGCTGGTTACTGTACAGAGTGTACCGTTAAGATTCACATCGACAACAGTATCACTGTTATCGATAATGGTCGTGGTATCCCAGTTGCAATACACGAAGAAGAAGGTCTTCCTGCTGTAGAACTTGCCTTAACTAAGCTTCACGCTGGTGGTAAGTTTGATAAAGGTTCGTATAAAGTTTCAGGCGGTCTTCACGGTGTTGGTGTTTCTTGTGTAAATGCCCTTTCTGAATGGACTGAAGTACGAGTTCGCCGCGATGGCCAAACTCACATGATCCGCTTTGAACGTGGTAAGACTTCAGAAAGTCTTCACGTTATTGGCGATGCAAACTCAACTGGTACAGAAGTTACTTTTAAACCAGATTCAGAGATCTTTACTGAGACAACTGAGTATAAGTGGGAAATCCTTGCTAAACGTCTTCGCGAATTAGCGTTTCTAAACCCTGGTATCACAATTTATTTTGTTGATGAACGTCCAGAAGAAGGCGAGAAGAAAGAGAAGTTTTTCTACCCTGGTGGTATTAGAGAGTTCGTTAAACACCTAAATCTTGTAAAAACTCCTGTTACTGACGTTGTTTACTTCTCTACAGAAAAAGATGGTGTTATTGCTGATATAGCGATGCAGTACAACGATGGTTTTGCAGAAAGTATTTTTACATATGTAAATAACATCAATACTCACGAGGGTGGTACTCACCTAACTGGTTTCCAGGCAGCGCTCACTTCATCTATCAACTCATACATGAAGCAAGACACCAAGTACAAGAACGAACAAAATGTTACAGGTAACGATGTTCGTGAAGGTCTAACGGCGATTATTTCAGTTAAAGTTCCTGAACCACAGTTCGAAGGTCAGACTAAAACTAAGCTAGGTAACAGTGAAGTACGTGGTATTGTTCAGTCGATTGTAAATACTGAACTTGGTCACTTCATGGAAGAGAATCCTAAAGCTGCCAAGCTAGTTGTTGAAAAAGCCCTTATGGCAAACAGAGCACGTCAAGCTGCTGCAAAAGCACGTGACATGACTCGCCGTAAGTCAACACTTGATGGTTTTAACCTTCCTGGTAAACTTTCAGACTGTTCTTCAAAAGATCCCGATAAGTGTGAGATCTACATAGTGGAAGGTGACCCGGCCGGCGGTTCAGCCAAGCAGGGCCGAGATTCTTCATTCCAAGCGATCATGCCTCTACGTGGTAAAGTAATCAATGTAGAAAAAGCGCGTATCGACAAAGTTTACAACAACGAAGAGATTCGTTCACTTATCACGGCTATCGGTTGTGGTGTTGCTGACGAATTCGACATCAGTAAAGTTCGTTATAAGAAAGTTATAATCATGACGGATGCCGACGTCGACGGATCGCACATCATGACGCTTCTGTTGACATTCTTCTTTAGACAAATGAAGCCGCTGATTGAAGCTGGTTACATCTATGTCGCTCAGCCACCTCTTTATAAAGTGAAGAGAGGTAAGAAAGAACGATACATCAATACCGATAAAGAACTTGACGGTTTCCTTCTTGAGCTTGGTCTAGATAATACTAAGATCAGCTCAAAAGTAAACTCAGACGATTTATCTCCGAAAGAAGTCAATGAAATCATGGCAGTGGTGAAACGTACTAAAGCTAGTACTGAGTCACTCGAAAGAAATGGTATTCACCTTTCAGACTACATCACTTCTATCGATGAAGACGGCAACTTGCCATACATGAGAATCGGTGTTCGTGAAGATGACGGTACTTACACAGTTAAGTTTGCTCGCAGCGAAGAAGAGCTTCAAGAGTTAATCGATGCTGCTACAGCTCGTTTGATCCCAGTAGAGCCTCCTAAAACTGGTACAGATGAAGACGGCGAAGAGATCGCTTCTGATTCTGAAGAGTCAGATGATGAAGAGACTAGTGAGCTTGAAGACGAGTTCGGCGACGACGATCTTGACATCGACATGGATGACGAGTTAGAGATCTCAGACCTTCACCCATCTATCGAATTGACTGAAATTCACGAAAAAGTTACTTTTGAGGATCTACGTAACCGTCTTGCTGAATTAAAGCTTGATCTAGGTAACCTTCTTCCTCAAGATGAAAGCTTGTTCCAGATCACTCACGGTAACGAAGAAATCGAAGTTAAATCTTTACTAGACTTGTTTGAGACAGTGAAAACTTTTGGCCGTCATGGTTTAAGTCTTCAACGTTATAAAGGTCTAGGTGAGATGAACGCTAGTCAGCTTTGGGAAACTACTATGGATCCTGAGAAGCGCGACATGCTCAAAGTTACTATGGAAGATGCGATGGAAGCTGAAAGACTCTTCTCTCTTCTTATGGGTGACATCGTTCCGCCAAGACGTCACTATATCGAGAAGTTCGCTTCTACGGTTAAAGATCTAGACATTTAATAAATCTCAAGGCACTAAATTATGAGTGATGATAATAATAATCAGAATTATACAGATCCAAGGCCTCGAGGAATTGAGGACTTACTTCACGAAGCATATCTAAAGTACTCGCTTTCAGTCAATGTTGGCCGTGCTATTCCGGATGTTCGTGATGGACTGAAACCAGGTATGCGTCGAGTTCTTTTCTCGATGCGTCAAAATGGTCAAACTAAAGGCAGCTCTTACACAAAGTGTGCACGTGTTGTCGGTGACGTAATCGGTAAGTATCACCCACATGGTGACTCATCTGTATACGACACTATGGTTCGTATGGCGCAGGACTTCTCTATGCGCTACACCCTTATCGACGGTCAGGGTAACTTCGGTTCAATCGACGGTGACCCACCAGCAGCATACAGATATACAGAATGTCGTATGGAGCGTCTTGCAGAAGAGATGCTAGCTGACCTCGACAAGAAAACTGTCGATATGCGTCCAAACTTTGACGAAAAGGAAATGGAACCTTGCGTTCTTCCAGCTCGTTATCCTAACTTACTTGTTAATGGTACTACTGGTATCGGTGTTGGTATGGCAACTTCCATTCCGCCACACAACTTAACAGAAGTTTTAAATGCAACTGTATCGCTTCTCGATAAGCCGACCATCACAGTTACAGAAATGATGGAACATCTACCAGGACCTGACTTCCCAACTGGAGGTACTATTGTTGGTCTTGCTGGTATCCGTCGTTTATACGAAACTGGTCGTGGTTCTGTTTACTGTCGTGGTAAAGCAGAGATCGAAGGCGATGAAAACTCAGAGCAGATCGTTATTACTGAAATTCCTTATGCAGTAAATAAGGAAAACATGGTTAAGAAGATTGCTGAACTAGTGAATAATAAAGTTATTACTGGCATCAACTCTCTAAATGACGAATCATCTGACCGTGTTGGTATCCGCGTAGTTGTCGGTATCAAACGTGGCGCTATGGGTACGGTTGTTCTAAACCAACTTTACAAACATACTCAGCTTGCAACTAGTTACGGTTGTCAGTTCTTGGTAGTTCACCAGAACCAACCTCGTACTATGAACTTGAAGCAGCTTCTTCAGGCTTACCTTGACCACCGTCTTGAAGTCATCACTAGAAGAATTCAGTTCGAACTCGAGAAAGCAGAGAAAAGAGCTCACATCGTTGAAGGCTTACTTAAAGCTGTAGATAACATCGATGAAGTTATAAAAATTATCAGAAGTTCTCGTAGTAAAGATGATGCTCACAAAGCACTATCTGAGCGTTTTGAACTATCTCGCCGTCAGACATCTGCTATCCTCGAAATGCGTCTAAGTCAGCTGACTGGACTTGCTATCGAAGACCTACAGGCAGAGTACGATGAGTTGATGAAGAAGATCGCTCACTATAAAGAACTCCTTGCTAGCAGAGAGCTACGTCTTGGTATCGTTCGTGACGAGCTTATCGAAGTTCGTGACAAGTATGGCGATGAACGTCGCAGTGACTTACGTCCTGGTAGCCGTGACATCAACATGGAAGACCTTATTCCACGTGAGTCAGTTACAGTAACTATTTCAAACCAAGGTTACATCAAACGCGTACCTACAGATACTTACCGTACACAAGCTCGTGG
Source organism: Lentisphaeraceae bacterium (assembly GCA_021232515.1). Lineage (GTDB taxonomy): Bacteria > Verrucomicrobiota > Lentisphaeria > Lentisphaerales > Lentisphaeraceae > JAKVBD01. The sequence continues at coordinate 2,507 of JAJPOQ010000158.1, read as the reverse complement.
TGGTAAAGGCGTCATGGGTATGAGTACTAAAGATGAAGACTTTGTGAAGCATCTTATGACTGCTTGTTCACATGACTACGTTCTATTCTTTACGAACAAAGGTCGTATGCACTGGATTAAAGGTTATGACATTCCAGAAGGTGCTCGTACCGGTAAAGGTAAGAACATAGTCAACCTTCTTGAGTTTGAAGAAGGCGAGTCAGTTCGTGCGATGATTACTGTCGATAACCTCGATGTTGAAGATCGTTATATCATGATGGCCACTAAGAAAGGTGTTGTTAAGAAGACCGAACTTAGAGCTTTCCGTCACCTACGTAAGAAGCCGATCAAAGCGATTGTACTCGATGAAGAAGATGATCTGATCGAAGCAAAACTTACAGATGGAACAAACGAAGTTCTACTATCTACAGCAGGTGGTATAGCTTGTCGTTTCCTAGAAACAGACGTTCGTTCTATGGGCCGAGTTTCTCGTGGTGTTCGCGGTATCCGTCTTGGTGAAGAAAACCAAGTTGTCTCGATGATCGTTGTGACTCCAGATATGGATATCCTCGTTGTCACGAACCAAGGTATGGGTAAACGTTCAGCCGTTGAAAACTATCGCTTGACTAAGCGTGGTGCCAAAGGTGTTATCAGTATCAAACTTAAAGAAGGTGACAAAGTAGTTGAAGCTCTTCGCGTTGTTGAAGGCGATGAGATGATCATGACGACTATGCAAGGTCAGATGGTGAGAATCGAAACCGATCCTATCCGTCCAATCGGCCGTGCGTCACAAGGTGTTAAGATTCTATCTCTCAAGAAGAAAGGCGACTTCATTATCTCTGTATCAAGAGTTATGAAAGTAGAAGGCGCTGAAGATGAAGAGTCAGAAGAGACTGAAGGCGAAGAAAATGCCGAAGGTGCAGCAGCACCAGAAGCATCAGCTGAAGGTTCTGAAGCTCCAGAGTCAACTTCTGAAGAGTCATCTGATTCCAGTGAAGAATCAGACGAAAGCTAGTTTTATAGCTAACTTTTAAACTTTAGCGAAAAAAGGGTCGACTGGCCCTTTTTTCGCTTTACTATGTCTGCCATATTAGTAAGATAGAAATATATCATTAATTGAGAGAGTATGGGAATTCACGATAGAAAATATATGAACAAGCCGCCAATAGGTGGAGCTTCAGGTTTACCAAAGACCATTACTGCCCGTTTTGTTCTCATCTGTGCAGTTCTTTTTCTTGCCGATAAGTTATCAAACGGCCAACTTGGACAATTCGCACTTTACGATTTTAAAGCAGTCCGCTCTTTTGAAATATGGCGATTAATAACTCCAGCATTCTTTCATACCCAGTCCCAAATCATCTGGGTGCTTATTTCATTTTATATTTTTTATTCTCTAGGAAACTTTCTCGAAAGCAACCTTGGCTCGAACAGATTCCTAAACCTTCTAAGCTTTTCAATCCTAGGCCATTCACTCATTGCTCTCTTTGTACCAGTAAGTGGTATGGGTTACTTTGACGGCATAGTTTCAAGTACATTCCTGGCATATGGTCTTATCCTCGGACCTCAAAAGTTTAAGCTTATGCTTTTCTTTGTTCTGCCACTTACCTTGTCCGGTCACATGTTAGTAGGCTTTACAGTCGGTTTGATCGTTCTACAATGCTTCAGCGTCTGGCAGATGGGATTACCAATGTTAGGTGGTTGTGCAGCGGTTTATATCTTCATTAGCCAATACCAAATGGGTAAGAGCATCAACTTATTTAAATTTCTTGAGAAAAAGTCAAAACCTAGAAATACAGATGCTAAAGCGAGACCATTTCAGCCAAATACAGTTCAGAGGAATTTTCAAATAGTCGATGACGAACCAGAGGGTTCTGATGATCTTGACGCCTACATCCAAGAGAAAGTTGATCCTATCCTAGAAAAGATTGCTAAGAGCGGAATGAGTAGCCTTACTAAAGAAGAAAAGCAAATACTTGAAAATGCCAAGAAAAAAATGGGTCCTAAGTAAGTTCCAAGCTTTCGGGTATCGTCATATTCATAGTAGAATTAGCCTTAAAAATATCGAATCTAAAAGCCAATCTAGAGCTTTTTAAACAAATCTATTTATTTCTAGTTAAAAATGCGTTGACAACAATAGTTAATTAGCTATAATTAGCCTCACCAAAACGGTGTAGTAGCTCAGTTGGTTAGAGCATCGGAATCATAATCCGAGTGTCCGGGGTTCAAGTCCCTGCTACACTACTAAAGGTACTTAAAGCTTCAGAATTCGTTCTGAAGCTTTTTTTTTGGGTTTACCCAGCAAGGCTGGAGCCCCCGTTTGGGTAAGCGTCAAATCTAGAGCATGTATTTTTTCATAGCCTCATTGCCTCATAGCCTCATTGATTATTCGTAAGCGTCAAATGAACCTTAGTTTTTGAAGTTGTGTGGCAAAAGTAGTTGGATTTTATTTGCCGGATGTCCATTAATTTTCCTCAGAGTATCCGAGATATATTCAAATGGGTCAATGTCGTTAGCTCGACATGTCTGAA
>JAJPOQ010000142.1 GCA_021232515.1 Lentisphaeraceae bacterium | reverse complement strand
AATTTTTCCGATGGCCTTAGTCCACCACTCATACTGTTCTTGCTTATTGTTGAACTTCATCATATGCCTTATTTTTAATAAACAAAACAAGTATAGGATGACTATGCTTAAGATGAAGATGCCCTAGAATTGACGCTTACACTCAAAGAAGTTGTAGAAATGTTTAAACTCACCTTTGTCGATTCAAAAGTCCTAAGATACGCCACATTTCTTTTTATCTTTATGGGCATCGCTTCCTATCTACAAGTCTGGAACATACAACAATACGCCAAAGAAAATGGCATATCCGCTGCATGGCTAGGAGTCAACTGGGCTTTTGCCAACCTTTTCGTTGCTTTAGGCTCGATTTTCAGCCACCGCTTTGAGAAGCGTATAGGAGCCATAAAAGCTATGACTTTCTGTTTATTCCTCATCAGCATGGGTTATTGTGGACTCTACTTCTTACCTGGATGGATTGGTTTTACATTTTACTATTTCCTAACTTTTGAACGCGGGCTCAATAGCCCAATTCTAAATACCATCAAACAAGAAGTCTTTGCCAGTGAAAACCGAGCGGGCATGCTTTCCATCTCAAACTTCTCTTTTCGATTAATATTCGCAGCTATCTGCCCTATAGCCGGCTGGTTGATAGAAGCTTATGGCTTTCAGAACTTTTTTGGGATCTGCGGACTATTTTTTGTGACTATTTCGTCTGTCTTGTTACTAAAACTAAAAAGTCACTTACCACAGCATTGAAGTATAGCTGACTTAGTGATACGTTCTGACTACAAAATTCAATTCTTGGGATCAATGTTTAGATTATTTTTAGTTAGTGCAACTGCTTTATTGCTGTTTGGTTGTTCATCAACCCAACCGAGTTACAACTACGTTAACACAACGTCGAAACCGACAAATACTCCGGTTGCCCGTTCTTCTAAACTAACACCTGTTCCAAAGCAACAAATAATCAAACCGAACTACCCTCAGTATGTTGTCCAAAAAGGCGATACTTTATCTTCTATTTCAAGAAGATGCGGATTACCGATAGAACGTATCAAACACTACAATCAACTAAAAAGTAGCCGACTAGAAATAGGCCAACGACTTTACCTTCCTGGCGTTTACAAACTAAGTAAAGCTCCAACTCCTGCTCCTCCCATGGTGCAAAACGTTTCGCGAAACATCTCTATCGTACCAAGGTCTCGCTGGGCTAAGTATAAAATAAAAGGCAACGTCACCAAAATGGGAAAGGTTTCTAAGATAACTGTTCACCATACTGACGACGGCCCAAAGCTCAGTAAAATAAGTGATATCAAGTTTTTACAGGGAATAGAAAACCACCACCGCAACAATCGTAAATGGGCCTGCATCGGCTACCATTTCATAATTGGCCGCGATGGAACAATCTACCAAGGTCGACCACTTTTATACCAAGGTGCTCATGCTAGATCGAACAATCCAAACAACATTGGCATTTCTCTTATCGGTGACTTCAACAAAGGTTATCCGGCTAAAAGCCAATTAGCTTCACTTTCTGCTTTATTAGGAAATCTTCGATCGAAGTATGGTGTTGCCTCAAAAGCCGTTTACGGCCACCGCCACCTCAACCAAACAGAGTGTCCTGGCAAATACCTAGGAGCGTGGATAAACAGTTACAGAACTGGTCGTTAAACCGACCTAATTGATTCCGTACTTTTCCATTTTTCGATAAAGCGCTTGTGGCGTTATTCCTAAACTTCTTGCTGTTGCAGAATGGTTCCCTGTATTCTTTTGCATCGCTGCGCGAATAAGCATCATTTCATGATCTTGTAAATTAAGGTTGTCTGGTAGAGCGACTCCCTCACCAATTTCCGCTTCTTCTAAATCTGCAACTAAACCTAAGTCTTGAGCTGTTATCTTATCCGTCTGAGCAAAAATAGTCGCGCGATCAAGCATGTTTCTCAATTCGCGAATATTACCTGGGAAATCATACTTCATAAGAGCATTTTCAGCAGACTTCACTAAACTAAAGTCTTTGCCTCTCTTCTTATTTAAATCAGCTAAGAAATAACGGCAAAGAGGTACTATATCGCCAACTCTTTCTCTGAGTGGTGGAATATTTATAGTTACAATATTTATACGGTGATACAGGTCATGTCGAAACTTTTCTTCTGAAACCTGTTTTTCCAAGTCTTTATTTGTCGCAGCGATGATGCGTGTACCGGCAAAACTTATCTCTTTGGCACCACCAACTCTTCGAAATGTTCTTTCTTCTAAAACTCGCAAAAAGCGGCTTTGAGCGTGCATACTCATTTCGCTTATTTCATCGAGTAAAACTGTTCCGCCCATACCCAATTCAAAAATACCAGCTTTCTGTTTATCGGCACCAGTAAAAGAACCTCGTTCATGACCAAACAGTTCTGATTCGAGGATATTCTCCGCAAGCCCGCCGCAGTTCAAAGCCATGAAAGGTTTATTTTTAGAACGGGATAAATTGTGAATCATCTTAGAGATAACTTCTTTACCCACGCCACTTTCACCGTTGAGTAAAACTGTGGCATCGTCGACTGAAGCAGCACGTTGAATCTGCTTTAAAAGATCTTGACCTTTAGGGCTTTCACCAAAAAAAGTAGGTAGCTCTTCACTGTTATAACCTTCCAAAATAGTCTGAAGCTTTTTATTCTCTTCTTTTAGTCTTTGATACTTTCTGGTGCGGTGTAAAGACGTAATTATCTCTTCTGCATTTAAAGGCTTTCTGAAGTAGTCAAAAGCACCATTTTTAAGTGCTTCTATCGCGAGTGCCTCATTACTATGACCCGTGATCATAAGTACTTCTAAGTCTGGATTGACTTCCTTAGCTTTACCTAAAAATGTGAGGCCATCCATTTGAGGCATTTTTATATCGGAAATAACTATATCGCCAAAGCCTTCTTTGATTAAATCGAGCGCAACTATTGGCGACTCTACAGCTTTAATTTTCCAGCCAGAGTTTTCCAAGTAAAATCCTAGCGAATCACGGATCGCTTCGTCATCATCAACTAGAAGAATATCTACATTTTTGCTTAGGTCAGTTTCTTCCATTTAATCAATCCTTGGAAACGTAAGTTTAAATACAGTGCCACTTTCACCGGTTCTCACTAAAGAAATACTCGCATCAAAGTCTTTTAAAATACCAACACAAATCGACAAGCCTAAGCCAGTTCCTGAGCCTGGAGCTTTCGATGTCACAAATGGTTCAAAAAGGTTATTTTGAACTTCTTTAGGAATGCCACAACCACTATCTTCCACATATAATTCGATCTTCTCAGAAGAAACCTGAGAGCTTACTTTGATAAATTCATCCATTCGAGCAGGCTTCTCAACTATACTGTCTTTCGCATTTGAGAATAGATTGATAAAAATCTGCTCAAGGCGACTAGAGTTCGCCTCAACACTAAGAGTCTCATCGATGCTATTTGTGAAAATAACGCCATTACTCTTAAGCTGCTGACCAATCAACTCCAAAGACGATTCAACTACATCTTTCAACGTCACTTTGGCTAATTGTAAGTCTCTATCGCTTTTCTCTGCGGAGAATTCTCGCATATGATCAATGATCGTCGACGCCCTATCTACTTGAGCGATGATTTTGCCAACTGTAGTTTGAGCTAACTCAGGATTTAAGCTTTCTGGAGTTTCTAAAAATTTATTAATCATCTGAGCATAAACTCGTATACCAGACAATGGCTGATTCAATTCATGAGCCACGCCGGCAGCCATAGCGGCAAGTGCCGAAAGGCGCTGAGTAAAAAGAGTTTGAACATTCAACTGATCTTCGGCAGACTGCAGCTTTGCTTCAGTTTCTTTTTGTTCTTTAAGGTTTCGGATCGTAAATGTATAAAGGCTATGATGGTCTAACTTTACTTCTGAGACTGTCACATAGAGAGGCACTGAACTTTTTGACGGTAGTTTCTTTATCACCTCTAAGCCAATGGGCCCCACTAAGTCACTCAAGCGCTCTTCAAAGTTTACATAACCATCAAACAAGTTCGGCAAAATATGCTTAATCGACTTCCCTACCACAGCAACAGGGCAACACTTTAAGATGTTACTTGCCGCAGGGTTACAAGACTCTAAAACTCCGTTCTCATCGATAATCAGTATGCCATCAGCTGATGAACGAATAACCGCCTTAACTCTAGCTTCACTTTCCTGCAAAGCAGTTATCGCTTGTTGGCGCTCTAACTCTGACTCAACACGGCGAGCAAATAACTGGATGATATTTATAAACAACTCTTCTCGGTAAGTCGGCTTGTTATCTAAAACACAAATATTTCCAATCACTTCCCCAGAAGACTTTTTCAAAGCAACGCCGACATAACTCTCGACATCCATTCCATTTAAAATCTCATCATTAGGAAATTGCTTTTTTATACCATCTGATACTGCTAAGTGATCTTGATCAAAAAGAATCTGGCAAGGTGTTCCTGAAGTCTTATAAGAAAAGCTCTCAAGCCCTCCTTTTCTCGTCCATCCAGCGAGGTTTTCCCCGCGGCCATTTTTTGTCTCATTTATTAAAACATGTGAAACACCGAGTAGTTCATGTAGGCTTTCGCAGACTCTCTTAAGGGAATTTTTGTCGTTTTTCTCTATGGATAAATCCAACAGATCTTCCAGAGCCTTGCGCATTAAAATCTTATCTGTTGTTTCATTTCGAATCGCTAAGTACTGATAAGGTTTCCCTTTATCATCAACAAATGGAACAATCGTAGTATCGACCCAGTAAATAGATCCATCTTTAGCTAGGTTGCATATCTCTTGCCGCCAAACTTTTCCTGTCGAAATCTGCTTCCACATTTCAGCAAAAAACTCTGGTGGATGATAACCCGACCAAACGATTTTATGAGTTTTTCCGATTAGCTCTTCTTTAGTATATTGGGAAATGTCACAGAACTTCTGATTTACATAGCTAATGACACCATTTAAATCGGTAACGGCAATGATCGAAGTTTCATCGAGAGCATACTTCAGCTCACAAAGTTGCTGTAAACTTTCGGACCAGCCATCCGACAGTATGCCCTCACCATCAACTTTCTGAAGTTCTTTTATTTGCATTCGTATGCTTTTTATATCTGCCACGTCAATTAGCCACTTTTTGTTATTGTCCGCACTATTAAGCAATTGAGACTCCAGCAGTTTTTCAAAGTTCATAAATCATTGGCAGGGAACAAATAGAAAATTTCGCCCATCATTCCACCTTCATATAAAGATACTACATCATCCATTTACGGACAGCTCTATTCATCTATAAGTTTAAGATTCTAAAAATCAGCTCACCAAAATGAAGAAAAATGTCATTTTTATAAACAAACAAAATAAGTCTCCAGAGATCAATAAATTACCCAATATCATCTATCCGATTCCGGACAGCCAATGTAACGATAAGCCTGATTTTATATTTTCAACTTTTATATCTCATTGATAAATAAATAGATATGCCACTTTAACCCACAGAGGCAACACGCCTGCTTAAATGCTGGCGAATAAGATCAGTGTGAGAGAAAAATGGAAACGACAATAAGCAAACAACACTTTGCAACGAATGAGGCAATAAGCTGCCATCATTGTGGCGAGAAGTGTGAAGAGACCATCAACAGTTTTGGTTTCGATTTTTGCTGCCAAGGTTGTGTGACGGTTTTCGATATACTCTCTAGCAATGGTCTTGAGAACTACTACAAACTTGAAAAGTCGCCTGGCCTAACACCGACAAATCTTAACAATGGTAAGTTTGCCTTTTTAACCGATGCTGAAACTGCCCAAAAGCTCTACTGCTTTGAAAGCGGCAACAAAGCTCAAGTCGAACTAAACATCCCTGCTATCCACTGCATCTCTTGTATATGGCTTTTGGAGAATCTTTCTAAGATCAACCCTGCGGTCATTCGCAGTGAAGTCAACTTTGGTAAAAAAACAGCACGTATTCTTTTTAATAGTGAAGAAACAAACCTACAAAAGGTTGCAGAACTTCTAACTAGTTTAGGATACGAACCAGACTTTAACTTGGCAGATACCGATGGCAAAAAGAAAAAAGTCGACAGAAGTCTTATTTCTAAAATAGCCGTTGCCGGATTTTGTTTTGGCAACATCATGTTATTTAGCTTCCCTCATTATCTTGGACTGGATTTAAACACCAACGCAACAACTGCAAAGTTCTTTTCAATTCTGAATCTTGTTCTTGGTATACCGGTCTTCTTTTATTGTGGTTTGGACTATATAAAATCTGCTTTCAACTTAGTCAAAAACAAAACTTATTCGCTCGACCTGCCCATTTTCTTAGGGATGATCGCCCTCTTCTTTCAAAGTTACTATGAAATACTCACTGCAACTGGCGCCGGTTATATGGACTCTTTAGCAGGACTCATGTTCTTTTTACTCCTCGGTCGTTTCTTTCAACAAAAAACTTATAACCGCCTCTCTTTTGAAAGAGACTACAAGTCTTTCTTCCCTCTTTGGACAACCGTCGTGCAAGACAATCAAGAGCTCTCTAAACCTCTCAATAAAGTTGAAATAGGTAACTTACTTAAGATTCGCAGTAGTGAGCTTATTCCAACAGATGCCATTCTTAAAAAAGGTATGGCCCAAGTCGATTACTCTTTTGTAACAGGTGAAACGGATCCGCAAAATGTAAAAATTGGCGAGAAGTTATTTGCCGGCGGTCGTCAGTGCGGTGCTTCAATTGAAATAGAAGTAACGAATAAGCCAGACCACAGTTACCTTACACAGCTATGGCAGAACACTGCATTTGAAGGAAACAAAAACTACAGCCTGCTAAACATAAAGGCCGGTTTATTCTTCACTGTGGCTATAACACTTATTGCTAGTAGCGCAGCTCTAGCCCACTACGTCCTCAACACAGGTCACTCTGCTATTCAGGTTTTCACTTCTGTCGCCATCGTTGCCTGCCCTTGTGCACTTGCTTTATCTGCACCTTTAACCCTTGGCTTTGCAACTAGAGTTCTTTCTAAAGCTGGTCTTTTCCTCAAAGACTCTGCTGCTATCGAACAACTCTCTCGCATTCAAAATATTGTCTTTGATAAAACGGGGACACTCAGTGAAGCAAATTCTAAATCTCTAAACTTCATCGGTAAAAAACTAACTACCACAGAAGAAAGCCTCATTAAGTCTTTAGTGGCTCAATCAGGGCACCCAACTTCGCGTCAGATTCACAATAGTCTGGCTGGGGCAATAAAAGACGTAAGTGACTTCAAAGAGATAAAAGCTTCAGGGATAACTGGAACTGTAGAAGGCCACGTCGTTCGTCTTGGAAAAAACTCTTGGTTGAATCAAACTTCAACTGGCACTGGTGTTGAAATCGACGGTATTTTCCTTGGTCAATTTGAACTTAAAGCAAGCTACAGAACTGGATTGCAAAATATGCTTGCAAAACTCAAGCAAAAGCTCTTCATCTTATCTGGTGACAACGACAGCGAAAAACAAACTCTCGAAAGCCTCTTTCAAGAGAAAATCGATATGCACTTTGAACAATCACCACAAGACAAACTAAGCTTTATAAACGAACTAAAAGCTCAGAAAGACACCATGATGTTAGGTGATGGCTTAAATGACGCCGGAGCTCTACAAGCAGCAAACATCGGGGTGGCCGTTGCAGATAACATACATGCTTTCTTCCCTGCTTGTGACGCAATTTTAAAAGCACAAAACCTAAAGAACCTAGACTCTCTTTTAAGCTTCACCAAACACTCTATGAGTCTCATAAAGTTCTGTTTCCTTATTTCTATCCTCTACAACATTGTCGGCCTTTCTTTTGCCGTCACCGGAAATTTAACGCCGCTTTTATCGGCCATACTCATGCCTTTAAGCTCTCTAAGTATTCTGATCATCTCAGCTACTGGAGTTGCCATTCTCAAAAAATTAACTTTCCGAAATGGAGAATTAAAATGAGCATCATATATCCGCTCGCCATACTAGCTATAATCCTCGCTGGATTCTTTCTCGTTGCTTTCTTATTTGCCCTTCACAGTGGCCAATTTGACGACACTCAAACGCCGGCTCAAAGAATGCTTCTTGACGATGGCGACCAAACACAATCACCAATTTCAAAAAAACAAAATTTAAACTCTAATAGGAGAGATAAATGAATACTGCAGAAACTGCAGAGTATGATGACAGGATCGTTCGGAACTTTGCCTGGGCGACCGTAATATTTGGCATAATAGGAATGCTCGCTGGCCTTTATATCGCTGTCGCGATGTTTGCTCCAGCTATTTCCTTTGGTTCAGAATACTTAACCTTTGGCCGCATACGTCCTCTACATACAAACGCAATCATCTTTGCATTTGTCGGAAATGGTATCTTTGCTGGCGTCTATTACTCGCTACAAAGACTTTGTAAAATTCGCATGTACAGCGACAAACTCAGTAAGATTCACTTCTGGGCTTGGCAGTTGATCATCCTCTCCGCAGCAGTCACTCTACCTATGGGTTTCACCTCTGGTAAAGAGTACGCTGAACTTGAGTGGCCAATTGACATCGCCATTACACTCACTTGGATCATATTTGGCATAAATATGCTTGGTACGATTATCAAACGTCGTGAAAAGCATATGTATGTTGCTATCTGGTTTTACATCGGTACTTTCGTCACCGTTGCACTACTACACGTTGTCAACTCTATGGCTATTCCTGCAGACATTCTCAAAAGTTACTCAGCTTACGCAGGTGTTCAGGATGCACTCGTTCAATGGTGGTACGGTCACAATGCTGTTGCCTTCTTCCTGACGACTCCTTACTTAGGTCTTATGTACTATTTCTTACCGAAAGCTGCAAATAGACCGGTCTTCTCTTACAGACTTTCTATCATTCACTTTTGGTCGTTGATCTTTATCTACATCTGGGCTGGTCCTCACCACCTACTCTATACATCTCTACCTGACTGGGCTCAGTCACTCGGTGTTGTTTTCTCGCTCATGCTTATCGCACCTTCTTGGGGTGGTATGCTCAATGGTTTACTAACGCTACGTGGAGCTTGGGATAAAGTCCGAGAAGAACCTGTTCTGAAGTTCATGGTTGTCGCCGTAACATGTTATGGTATGGCAACTTTTGAAGGTCCGATGATGGCACTTAAGAGTGTAAATGCTCTTTCTCATTATACAGACTGGACTGTAGCTCACGTTCACGTTGGCGGACTTGGCTGGAATGGCTTTATGACTTTCGGTTTACTTTACTGGATCATTCCGAAAATCTACAATAAAGAACTGCACTCTAAGAAACTAGCCAACATGCACTTTTGGGTCGGTACTATCGGCATACTCTTTTACGTTATTCCTATGTATTGGGCCGGCATCACTCAAGGTTTAGAGTGGAAGCAATTTACTGAAAATGGCACTCTTGCTCATCCAAACTTCCTAGAAACTGTTACTCACATAAAATACATGTACCACATGAGAGCCTTCGGTGGACTTCTCTACTTCATCGGTGCAGTCCTTATGACTTGGAACTTAATCAAAACTGCTTCTGGCGCTAAAGTCGAAGACGAAAAGTTTGTTATGCCTCCACCACTTGTAGATACAGGTGAAGAAAAACTTCCTGCTGGCATGATGTACAAACACCGCTGGTTAGAAAGCAGAGCTCTACTTTTCACAGGTCTTTCTTTAGTTGCTGTTCTTATCGGTGGACTTTTCGAAATAGTGCCGATGTACTTAGTTAAAAGTAACGTCAAAACTATCGAGTCTGTAAAACCATACACCGCTCTGGAACAATACGGTCGTGACGTCTACATCCGTGAAGGTTGTTACACATGTCACTCTCAGATGATCAGACCTTTCCGTTCTGAAGTAGTTCGCTACGATTGGAAAGACCAAAGAGACTACTCAAAAGCTGGCGAGTTTGTCTACGATCACCCATTCCAATGGGGTTCTAAGCGTATTGGTCCAGACCTACACCGTATCGGTGGCAAGTATCCTCACTCTTGGCACTTCAGTCACATGGCGGATCCAGAGTCTACTTCAAAAGGCTCAATCATGCCGGGGTATACAAACCTATATGAAGATGAAATAAAGTGGAGTTTTGCTCCTAAGTCTATCAAAGCTCTACGTAAAGTCGGAGTGCCGTACAAGATCGGTTATGAAGACGAGTGTATCGACGATATGAAGAAGCAAGCTGAGATCATCTTCGCGGAACTTCAAAAGCAGAACTCTAAAGTTGAAGTTCGCGGTGAACTCTACGAACCAGATGCAAGTAAAGAAATAATCGCTGTCATCGCCTATCTACAAAGAATGGGTACTGACATCAAAAAAGTTGCCGAACTCCCAAAAGATAAAGTAGAGGAGAACAAACAATGATCAAAGACATCCTCAATTCAGTAAATGGCCTCGGTGTTTGGGGCTCAGCTGCCATCATCCTTTTCTTCATGGTTTTTGCATGGTGGATTTTTAGTACCTTAATGATGAACAATCAACATGTCGAACACATGGGGAGTCTTCCTCTAGAAAACGGCGACGAGGGAAAGGACGCTTAAAATGGAAGAAGAAAAAGACGACAAAAAAGTGATGGGTCATGAGTACGATGGTATTCAGGAATTGGATAATGACCTTCCAGGTTGGTGGATTACGCTCTTTTGGATCACCATCATCTTTGGTGTGATCTACCTAGCATATTTCCACATCATAAGCCCTGAAAGTACTCAAGATGCCGAGTTCCAAGCTGAAATGAAAAAAGCGGCTTTAGAACAAGAAGCTAGAATTGCTGCTGCCGGTGGTGGGCTCAAGATCGACTTCCCTCAAGAAGTGCTCGATCGAGCAGAAAAAGGTAAACAAACATTTGCCACTTTCTGTGTAGCTTGTCACGGCAATCTTGGCCAAGGAACTCAGTGTCCTAACTTAACAGACAATCACTTCCTACACGGATTTGATTATGATAAGATTGCCGGGATCATCACCAACGGTTCTCCAAAGAACCCAGCAATGATGGCCTGGAAGACTTCACTCACTGCAGAGCAAATCCAAAATGTAGCTGCCTACGTATTTACTCTACGTGGCAAAAACATTCCTGGTAAGCCTGCTGAAGGTACAGAGTATAAGTCTGAGGAAATAGCTAATGCTGCAGCACCAAAGTTTGATGCAACTGCAAGCTCTGCTCCGGCTAAGCCTATGACTCCTGAAGAAAAAGCAAAATCATCGTACGCAACGTGTGCTGCCTGCCACGGCGCCAATGGAGAAGGCAACCCAGCCACTAAAGCTCCAGCCTTGGCAGGTCAGGACGCTATTTACCTAGCTAGACAGATAAAAAATCTTAAGCACGGTAAACGCGTATCTACTGAACCTCTAGCAGCAGGCATGTTACCTATGCTCGCCCTGTTAAAGGATGAAGATATTGATGGTCTCGTAAAACACATTCAGACACTGCCGGCACCAAAAATTGTGCACACAGAAAAAGGCGATGCAACTAAAGGCCAACCTCTTTACGCTATCTGTGCGACATGTCACGGCTTTAAAGGTGAAGGAAACCCTGTTTTAAAAGGACCTAAACTTACGAGCCTACCAGACTGGTACATTGTTTCACAGCTCAAAGCTTTTAAAGAAGGCAAACGCGGAGCCGATGCAGCAAAAGAACCTGAAGGTGCTCTCATGGCACCAATGGCTAAGATGCTAATGGATGAACAAGCTATGAAAGACGTAGCCGAGTATATAAAAGGATTGGGAAAGTAAAGGATCATTAGTAGTCAGTGATCAGTAAACAAAGTAGTTACTGATTACTAAACACTGGCCACTGATTACTAAAATACTGTCCCTTAAAAAATAAAATGACACAGCAAGAAGATCATAAAAAACCAGAGAACTTTCGAGATAAAGTTTCGACTATTGGTGACAAAGGCAAAAGGCTTTGGATTTTCCCAAAAAAGCCTAAAGGTCGCTACACCACTGCCCGTTCGATACTGAGTTGGTTTCAACTTGTACTTCTTCTTGCTGGTCCATTTATAAAAGTAAATGGCAACCCTCTTTTGATGCTCAACATCATCGAAAGAAAGTTTGTCATCTTTGGTCAAGTTTTTTGGCCTCAGGACTTTTACTTATTTGCCCTTCTTCTAGTCGCATTCTTTATCTCAATTATCTTATTCACCTCTATTTGGGGGAGGGTTTGGTGTGGTTGGCTTTGCCCTCAAACAGTTTTCATGGAAATGCTTTTCCGGAAAATTGAGTACACCATCGAAGGCGATTTCAGGCAGCAAAAAAAGTTGGCTGAGATGCCATGGAATAAAGAAAAAATAATCAAAAAGAGTTTAAAAACTTTTCTATTCTTCGTTCACTCGTGGGTTATAGGAAACGTTTTCTTGGGTTACATCATCGGTGGCGACGCTCTCTTAGAGCTCATAACCGACGATCCGAAGAATCACGTTGCCGGCTTAACTGTCATGGCATTCTTCACCCTTGCCTTCTTTTGGCTTTACATGTGGTTCCGTGAACAGTTTTGTACCTTCCTTTGTCCTTATGCTCGACTTCAGTCTGTCATGCTGGACAACAACTCTATCGCTGTAGCATATGACGAAACTAGAGGCGAGCCTCGTATGCGTGGCCAAGCCAGAAAGACGGCTCCGAGTGCTGGCGACTGTGTCGACTGTGGTTTATGTCAACAAGTTTGCCCTACTGGCATCGATATACGAAATGGTTTCCCACAACTCGAGTGTATTAACTGTACTGCTTGTATGGATGCCTGTGATGCAGTCATGGACTCTACCAAAAAGCCACGTGGTTTGATTCGCTATGCATCTAAAAACATGATTGATAATCGAACTAAGTTCCGCATTACTCCACGAGTTATGATTTATACTACTCTACTCACAGCCCTACTCTCTTTTTGTGCGATGCTTTTACTTCTTAGAAGTGATGTTGATGTAAACTTACTTAGAGCCAGAGGTTTCACTTATCAGGTCAGACCAGACGGAAAAGTGTCTAACTTATACAACGCCGTCATCACTAACAAATCTTCTAAACCTGCCTATATCGACATCGTCACAAGTATTGGTCAAATCATCAAAGTTGATCCAAATAATGAAGTCGCCCCAGGCAAGCAAGTTGAATGGAAGTTTTTCATATTTGCACCACCAGAAAGCCTTCGTGAAGGCCGCAACAATATCACAATAAATTTTATGCAAGATAAACAAATATTCCAAACAGATGAAATAAGCTTTTTAGCTCCAGGAAAAGGAAATAAAAAATGAGTCCCATTACCGAAGAAGTAAAACCTAAAAGCTACTGGGGACACGGCATCGTCGTTGTCTACGCTTTATTCATGACTATGATTCTGACAATCGTCTTTATTAGCTCTGATCAGAAAATGGAGCTTGTGAGTGGAGAGTACTACAACGAAGGCATAGACTATCAGCAAGTTATAGACAGTCGTGCAAATGTTGCTGCACTGCAAGAGAAACCTAATTTCACTCAAAGTAACATGAGCATAACAGCACCAAGTAGTCTAAATAAAGAATTCATCAGTGCCACGGTCACTTTATATCGTCCAAACGACTCAACTCTAGACCAAACTATCAGTATTCCAGCGGCAGCAGAAAGCTTCACTATTCCTGAACTTAAAAATGGTTCATGGCAGATCTATTTACGTTGGCAAGACACCCAAAACAAAAACTATGAGATGCAGTGGAACATCTATAAATGAGCCCGCTTCTGACAACTGCTTTAGTACTAGGACTTGCAGGAAGTCTACACTGTATTGCCATGTGTGGACCTCTAGTTCTTTCCCTACCCGGAAACAAATCTTGGATTAAGCAGTTTTCAAATAACTTCATCTACCAGACAGGCCGAATCCTCACATACGGTATACTTGGATTTATCATTGGTTTTGTTGGCGAGAGTCTTTCATTTATCGGCCTACAGCAACCTCTATCATTGACCATTGGCAGTCTCTTACTCATCTTTCTTGTGCTACCAAAATCTACCAAGCTATCACTAGAAAAGAAAATTGGTCAAACCAAAATATTTTCAAAAGTTCGCCAAGGATGGTCATACTTTTTTCAAAAACAATCAACTCCCGCTTTTTTTGCCGTCGGCATGTTAAATGGACTTCTCCCTTGTGGATTAGTTTATGCTGCTTTAGCTGGAGCCCTTGCTGGAGGTAACGGACTCAACGGCGCATTATTCATGTTAGTCTTCGGAGTCGGCACTAGCCCTGCCTTACTTTTTGGAGGAGTCTTCAAAAAAGTCTTTCACTCAAAGATGCAACAATGGCGCTCGATCTTACTGCCAACGAGTGTCGCTGTCATGGCCCTCATCTTTATCCTTCGTGGTGCGAACCTCGACATTCCATACTTAAGTCCTAAAATTGACCTTCAAACTGGCGAAACTAATTGTGGATGTGGTGAATAAAACCTTTCCTCGCAGTGTTAACACTTATAAACAACCAGTTTATTGAACTTGCACGCCATCCCTTTTTTGGGGCTGGCTTTTCAGCTTTTTGATTTGCCAGTTCATAAACCTCACTTCACCTGCATATGATATTGTCGAATTGTCATTACCAATTCCAAAATCTATAGGAATAAAGTTTTTATCTTCTAATTTTCCAATCAGCTGATCGTTCACATAAAACTCATAATAATTCTTCCAAGCTTTCACTCGCAATGTTTGTTTCTTACTATTTGATATTTGCTCAAGGAATGGTTTTACTTTCTGGTCATTCTCGACCCACTCTGGATGTCTCGTAATTTTAGCCTTTTTACTCAGACTTACATCAGGAAGCTTAGATCCTGCTTTTCTTTTCTTCGGATTCACCCAAAAGCAAATTGAGTTATAAGGGCCTGAATCTGCTTTAAAACTGGAAACTTGGTAACTAATCAAACCATTATAATTCCCAAATAAAAAGCCACTTTTAAAAACTCCACCATTCCGAATCACTTTGATCTCTTCAATATCTATTTTCATTTCATAAGGCAAAGTATAAATCTCTGGCTTTTTCATAAAGAGAAACTTTCTATTCCCGGAAGTGGAAAACGATGCTGAACGTTCAGACTCATATGTCCACTTACCAGTGCTTTCAAAATCTGAGAAGTACTTTGTAAAGTTAATGTTTACCCATTCTCCTTTCCGAAAATCCTCTATCTTCTTTATTTTTCTTAAAGCCCAGTCAAAATAAGCTTTTGTTTCCGGTAAATCTGAGATTGCATGAGCATCTTCTATATCTTGTTTCAAAAATTGAAGTTCTTTATCACTGCCCTTAAAACTCTCAAGTTTTTCATTTATCTCCGCGACTAATTTGCCAGCAGTTCCTGCAAGAGCGTATGAATATGGAATTGCTGTATCAAGTTTTATATTAAACTCTTCAAATGCTCTATAATCGATATCAACCTTAGTTGCTTTTATTTCAGCTATGACCTTCTTTATATCAGCATAATTTTTTGCTTTAACTGCCAAGGCCAACTTTAAAGAAACAAAATTATTGAAATCACGCCGCCTTACTCCATCTACCATATTTCGCAGTATGACATCCCTCTCCATATCAGCTATATACTTAGCCGACTCTTCATAACTTTGGTAGAGTTTATTATATACTTCCTGTAGATAGCGGTGGTTATTATTCCCAACAATTAAAGCATGTAAAATCATTGGAACTCCAGTATCAAAACGTTTCGATTCAAAGCAAGTCAATGCAAAGGAGTATTGCTGTTCAAAGCCATTGAGCGAAAAGATATAAGAGGAGTAAATTCGGGGAAAATCGAATTGAGCTTTTTGGGCATTTTGCAATGCTAGATATCTAAGTTCACGACTCTTTTCGATCTCAATTAAATGGACAAAGGGCTCTGGACACTGAGGTAGTATCCTACCGGCTTCTTTATAGGCTTCAATTGAGTTTGCTAACGAAGTTTTGCCTTCTTCTGTGTCTCTATTATTTTTATACTCAAGATAAAAGCTTTTCCCTTTAAAAATTGCTCTGAGCCAATGTGCAATTTTATTATTAATCTTAATAGAATTATAAAGCTCTTTGACCTCTGTTCGAAAAATACCATTTTTATTAAAATCTGGATATAATAAATTATAACAAGATCTTAGTAGCTCAGGGTTATTTTCAGATATATATTCAAATACTTTATTAGTCGATTTAATTACATTTTTTACATCACTTTTCTCATGCCCTTTCAAATCACGGCTTACATAAAACATCAACTTATATTTTAGATACGTAAGGCCAACATAAAGTTTCTGAAATGGTTGACTTTCATGCTTATCCATAGAACGAAATGCTTTCTTCAACTCGCCTTCAAGCTTACGATATGGAACCTCTAGGCGAAAGCTTTTGCAACAATCATAAAGTAGAGCCAAAACAAAGGTATCTCTTGTCTTTTGTTTATATAAACTATGCCATTTTTGCAGGATCTTTTTTTTCTTTTCTTGACTGATTAAAAACTTATCATTTGTTACATATACATTTCTTAAGCCTGAATCAATGAGTATAAAAAAAAGTATTTCCACCTCTCTTTTAACTTCGATTGAATCTGAGGAGTTTTTAAAGTATTCAGCTAAAAACAAATTATAAAAGTATTTATCAGATGCCTGATACTCTTTATGATGTTTAAAAGAAGGAACCTCTGCTTGTGCAAGGGTTGAAAAGCTAAAAGATATTAGTAAATAAAAAAAGTATTTCATATAAATTATTGTACGCCCTAGATAAAATAGTTATTAATTACTCTATGCCCCATTATGAAAATTAATAATAAAACAAACCCTTTGTGCGAGGCTATTTCCATTTAGTTGCTTTTCGAAATGGTCTTTTACGTGTGACGTTTAGCTAGCTATATAGTTAAACTCAGCTAGCTCTTTTTTTATAAAACTATTCACATAAAACCCTCTCCTTTTTCCATACATTTGCTAAGTGCCTTTCAAAGAAAGTCGATTAATGAGATATTTTTTTGTCCACGATTCTCTAACCCAAGATATCTAGAGGTGTACAAGGCTAACAGAAACTGCTGCGAGCAACTGTCTTAAAAACACAAGGATGGACTGAGCCATATTGTTTTTAGCCTGACTTTAAGAGAGAAGAATTAAATCTTATAGATTCATGAATTGTGTGTAAAATTGTAGGAGAGCCCTGTGTGTGTAAGCAAAGATAATAGTATTCGTCCTATAGTAACAAGATTGAAACTACCATATTTCCTCTGCTTTTTCTTATTTATGTCCATTTCTGTGATTGGTGCAGAAGATCCTTTTGAAGCCTTTTTAGGGAAA
The DNA here is from genome assembly GCA_021232515.1 of Lentisphaeraceae bacterium. Taxonomy (GTDB): domain Bacteria; phylum Verrucomicrobiota; class Lentisphaeria; order Lentisphaerales; family Lentisphaeraceae; genus JAKVBD01. The sequence continues at coordinate 62,446 of JAJPOQ010000142.1, read as the reverse complement.
TACTGCATTGACTGTCATGGCCCCGATAAAGAAAAAGGTGACTTACGTATCGATACTCTCTCAAGAGAGTTTAATACGGGTATCGATTCACAGCACTGGTCTGAGGTTATAGAGCAGATAAATACCGGTGATATGCCGCCAAAGAAGAAAAAGAAGCGACCTTCGAAAGATGAGATCGCTGACTTCGTTGCTTCGCTTGACTCCCGTCTTAAGGCTGGTAAAGCAGCAAGAATGGCAGCCCGACCGGCAGTGGCTCATTATAGACTAAGTCGTCAAGAGTATCAAAACACAGTATATGATCTGCTTGGCGTAAGATACGACCCAACAAAGCCCGGACAGTTAAATGAAGATACACTTTGGCATGGTTACGAGCGTATTGGTTCGGAGCTCTCTCTTTCTCCTTCTCATATCAGTCGTTATTATAATGCGGCAGATATAGTTCTGGACAGAGCCCTGCCTGCTAAAGCCGTTGAAGCGCGGAAAGTTCGCAAAACTGCTGCTGACTTAGGCTATAGAGGCAAGGACCACAAAGAAGCTCTCAAGCGCTTTGGCATTAAACGCCCGCTTCGTTATTTACTTTTTCCGGGAAGCGTGAAATCAGCTCTTTCGGCACATTGGCTCGGCAAAACTGGCCCTCAGCATAGCGGTCTGTATAAAGTACGCATGAAAGCCAGCGGAATTCGCCCTAAAGGTAGTCAACCGGTTCATCTAAGTATTGGTAAGAAAACGAGTGAATCAACCGTTGACGGACTTATTGAGTTTGATATAACGGCAACTGAAGACAAACCGGAAGTTTACGAGTTTGAAGTATTTCTTGAGATGCCTTCTTATCTGCATTTTAGTGTCGTTTCAACAAAAGATGTCGATAGAAGAAGCGGTGGAGCTTACCGTCATGCACTTGGCAATAGCTACCTTTTCACTCATACCAGTGAGACTGGCCTTTTAAATCCAAGTGCACCTCAGATGTTCGACGATAAAGGCAATGGTATCTTTTCAACAGTACTTATCGACTACATCGAGTGGGAAGGTCCCTTGGAAACTAATGCCGAAAAATCTCGCCGTAGTGGTTTGATCCCACCGGATAAAGCAAACGACGAAGAAGTTGGAAAGTACCTAAAGCGTTTTGCCGAAAAAGCTTGGCGTCGCCAGGTTAAGGTGGAAGAACTAAAAACTTATATTGACTCTTACCGTTCTGAGCGCGAAGCTGGAGAAAAAACTGCCGATGCCTACCGTGTCGCTTTACAAGGAGTCCTCACCTCAAGACATTTTATTTATCTAGTCGAAGGTGACCCGGATGTTCGCGGTCACTTAAATGATTCTGAACTGGCTTCTAGATTATCATATTTCCTTTGGAGCTCGATGCCGGATGAGGCACTATTAGATGCAGCAAAAAATGGTTCATTAAATGGCGACGGCCTTAAAAAAGAAATCGACCGCATGTTAACAGATTCCAAAATTGACCGTTTTATAAATGACTTTTCACGTCAGTGGCTGCAACTTCACAAAGTCGGTATGTTTCCTCCCAATAAATCCATTTATAAAAACTACGATGCTTGGTTGGAGACAAGTATGAAGTATGAACCTGTTGAGTTTTTCCGGGAAATCCTTAAGAATAATATGCCAATTGACAATTTCATAGAATCGAATTGGACAATGGTTAATGCTAGGTTGAGCAACTTCTACGGACTTACCGAGCCAACTGGTGCTGGTTATCACCGTATTTCTCTCAAACCAGAACATAAGCGCGGCGGCCTTCTGACGATGGGAGCAGTTCTTGGGATGACTTCTGACGGAACACGTCACCGTCCAGTTCACAGAGGTGTCTGGTTAAGCGAAGCTATTTTTAATAAAACTCCTCCTCCGCCACCGGCAAATGTAGACCCAATCGAACCAACACCACCGAAGGGTAACAAAATTACCATTCGACAAAAATTGGAGCAACACGCTAAAGATGCAAACTGTGCGTCATGCCATGCTAAAATTGACCCACTGGGATTTGCTTGGGATAACTACGATGCTATCGGCCAATGGCGAACTCATGAGAAAACTGCCGGCGTTGGCAAAGACCCAAAAGTGAACTCTTCAGGTACTATGCCTGATGGACGAGTCTTCAAAGATCCTCGACAATTCAAACAGCTCATACTAGAGGATAAAGACAACTTCCTTAAAGCTTTTATTGAGCACTTAAGTACATACGCACTACGCCGAGTTCTCACCTGGGACGATAAAGAGAATTTACAGGCGATTGTCGATGAAGCGAAAAATAATCAATATGGACTTAAGGATATCGTTCGAGCGGTTGCCCAGTCTAAACTAATTCAAAAGCGTTAACGGAGAATATGATGAGTAACTATCTTTCACAATCCTGGTTGATCAATCGCCGCCATGCGCTTAAGGCCATGGGCTCTTTTATCTCCTTGCCAATGTTAGAGTGTATGATTCCTTTGCATGCTGCAGAGAAAACTGTAAAAACGCCCAAACGCAGTGCTTTTATTTATATCGCAAATGGCGTTCACTCACTAAATTACCAAATCACTAAACCTGGTAAAGACTACGAATTTTCACGCTCTCTTAAACCACTCGAGAAGCACCGAAACAACATTACTCCGATCAGCGGCATGCATCATCCCGGCTCCATTGGTCACCACCATAACTGTATAGATGTTTTTCTAACAGGCGCCAAGATTGGGTCTTCACATCGCAACACTATTTCTGTAGATCAAAAGATGGCTGAATTAACAGCTCAACATACGCGTTATCCTTCTATGGAAGTGGCGATCAATCAAGGCTCTCTTGCCTGGACTGCAGATGGCATTCAACTACCGCCAATGCGCCATTGTGATCAAATTTTCAGAGCTCATTTTGAAGAACCGAAAGGCGGTAAAGCAGCTCAAAGAAGGGCTTTGCGGCAAAAAGGCAGTGTGCTTGATGCCAACCTCGCAGAAGTTCGCAAGCTTAATCAAAAGATAGGTAAGGCAGATAAAGGCCGTATGGAGCAATACCTGACTTCAGTCCGCGAAGCTGAGATTCGAGCTCGACGTGCAGATGCCTGGCTCGATACTCCTTTACCAAAAATCTCTGATGACGACCGTAAAAAAACAAATCGCAATATTCGAATCGCCAATGCGGGTGATTACTTCCGTACGGTTTACGATCTCATGGTCTTGGCTTTCCAGACAGATGTGACCCGCGTTGCGACATTTAGTATGGGTGGCGAAGGAAATGCTTCTCCTATTCCGGAAATTGGCGTTACAGAGACTCGTCACCAGTTGAGTCACCATGGCGGCGACGAAACCTTCATGGAAAAACTGACCTTGTACGATACTTTTGCCTTTGAGCAATTCAGCTATTTCCTTAGCCGCTTACAGGAAACTAAGGATCTAAATGGTAAACCGCTACTTGGTTCAACCATGGCTTTATTCGGCAGCGGTATGTCCTATGGTCACAGTCACGGAAATGCCAATCTTCCACTGGTTCTTGCCGGTGGTTCAGACCTTGGCTTGAAGCACGGCAGTCATGTCGATTGCAATCAAGGCCACTTTGCCGGCTACAATCTCGAGAAACCGAAAGACCATTATCGTCTATGTAGTCGTCCTGCAAATAAGGATGCCCATATGAGTAATGTGCTGCTCCTCATGGCGCAGAAGATGGGCGTCGAAACTGATAAGTTTGGCGACAGTAACAAGGTGCTAGAACTATGAAAAATTTAAAATCACTATTTGGGCTCGCTCTTCTGGGCTGTTTTTCTTTTATCTCTTCAGTAGTAGCGGAAGAACCTTTCCGTCCTAAAGCAGGAGAGTTCCCACCAATTGAAAAAGCTCATACTTACCGAGGAGAGTTAATCTTTGTGGACCACGCAACCCGCCGCGGCAGTATTCGCGTACAGTCTACCGGTATGTTCAGAAGAAACAACCCACACCCTTTTGCGCTTCTTCCTTATGGCATGGTGCGTTATCACGGAGCACCGGCAGACCTCAGAGATGTTCCACTTGGCACGGTCATGCATGCCAAAGGTTATCTTCCTCCAGATCCGAAAACGTCTTCAGTTCCCATCTATCCGATTGGTAACAAGAATAAAGATATGAACCACTACAGAGGAGTAGGCGTAGAGCCAGCTGAAAATCATATTCTTCTTCTCGAAGACGAACCAAGTTATTGTCAGCGCAATGGTCTGGTTTGGAAACTAAATGAAATAGAAGTTAAAAAAAATGAATGGCTACTGACTGGAAAACGTGTACCGAAAAAAGGAATGGACGAGAAGGTTAAAGAAGAAGCTTTCACTCTAGATGCCGCCACTCGTATCTGGCGTGGTCGCGAGCTTCTTACACCGGCAGAGATGTTTGTGGATGGACTTTGGCCTTCAGAAGGAAAAAAATCGCTTAAAGACCAGGCCGTCTTACTTGGTTTGAATTTCAAACCGACTCCAGATGGTATTTTCACCAGATTCCACGTTACAGATATTTGGCTAGATGATAAATCAACAGAACGTGCTGCTCAAAAACAAAGAGAAGTTCACAAAGCTTTTATACATGCCCGCTGGGTTCCAGCTTATGTTGATAAAGTTGAGTATGGAAAGTACGGGCGTGCGAAAGTAACCGCCACTTTGTTTGGTGGTTTGGATGAATCTATCTATTCTGAATTTAAGAAAGATGACGAGGCAATAATGAATGCAGTCGAACTAACCTTGAAGCATACTGGTGCATCTTATGGTCCGGCTCATATATCTTCTCGTGGTAAAATCTTAGATATAAAAAGGCTTACTGGAGATATACCAATGGCCAGCAGCGGTGTTCAAATACGCTTTGAGACAGACCTTATAATCGAAGGTATTCGCAAAGGGAGAGTTGTAAAAGTACGTCCAAAGTCCTGGCCTGCGTTAAAGCTTCCCAGAGAAGAAATCATCTGGAACCATGGCACTACCCATGAAGATCGTTTCCCAACTCCAACTATCTTTTATGAATACAAACCATAAGAATAATATAGGCTTCAAGCTTCTAAGAAGCTTGAGCCGGTTCTTCTATTTAAAGAGTAAAATTTAGATTAAAAGAATAAAACCCACTAAAAATAAAGTTCCTTTTTCTAAGCTATGTTCTTTGTACTGCCCCAAAATATTGCAAATTTGAGTAATTCCCTATATCATTTTTATCTGTGTTAAAAGTGTTCTCGTGTAACTTAAGGTGCGTTATGAAGTTTATATTTATTTTGCTATTTATAGCAATGCCATTTCTTTCGGCAATTGAAGCTCCTCTTCCGGAGGGCATTAAAAATGATCAAAATCCAAATGATAAAACAATAAGTCCACAGGAAGCATTAAAGCTCATCACTGTTCCAGATGGTTTCAATGTCACTCTTTTTGCTGGTGAACCAGACTTAAGTCAGCCAATTGCTTTTACCTTTGATGACCGTGGTCGTCTTTGGGTCGTCCAAAACTTTTCTCATCCTTTTTACAAGGAGGTCGGTCACGACACAATCCTCATTTTTGAAGACACAGATGGTGATGGAACTTTTGACAAGAGAAAAGTTTTCTGGGATAAAGGCCAGTTTGTCACCGGCATACAATTTGGCCATGGTGGAGTGTGGATCTGTAACTCACCAAACCTTCAATTCATACCAGATAAAAATGGTGACGATGTTCCTGACTCAGAACCGATCACTGTCCTAGATGGTTGGAACATGAAAGGTAAAAATAATATCCTCAACAACCTTAACTGGGGACCAGATGGCTGGCTTTATGGCTGCATCGGTCAAAATGATAAATCCTTTGTTGGTGCGCCTGGAACACCAAAAGAAAAACGTGCCATGATTAGTCGTGGCCTTTGGCGTTACCACCCTACTACCAAAGTCTTTGAAGTTGTTGGTCGCGGAGCGGTCAACCCTTGGGGTTTTGACTTCGACGATCATGGCGAAGCCTTTTTCACCAATTGTGTTTTAGCCCATGCTTGGCACTACATACCTGGAGCTTACTACCAACGACGGGGATCTGAAACTGACTTTAAGGATATTTATGGTCGCATTCAACCTATTGCTGACCACCTACACTGGGCTGGTGGACACTGGACAAGCTCTAGAAATGCCGTTGGCAAACACTCAAATACTGGTGGAGGCCATGCTCACACAGGCTGTATGATCTACATGGGCGGTAACTGGCCTGATAAGTACCGTGGAACTCTTTTTGTTGGAAACATTCATGGTAACAGAATTAACAATGATACTCTCTCCAGAAAAGGCTCAAGTTATGTCGCCAGCCACGGCGATGACTTTTTAAATGCAAATCACCCTTGGTTTAGAACTCTCAGTCAAAAATATGGACCAGATGGCGGTGTCTTCGTTTCTGACTGGCACGACTTCGGTGAGTGTCACGATCACGATGGTACACACAGGACTAGTGGGCGGATCTATAAAGTAACCTATGGCGATGTTAAGCATGAAACTTTTGACTTAAGTAAATACAGCAATGAAAAGCTGGTTGAACTTCAACTTCACAAAAATGAATGGTTTGTAAGGCATGCGCGTCGAGTTTTACACGAAAGAGCCGTTGCTGGAGTAAACATGAAGTCAAGTAACGAAGCCTTACTGAAAATACTCAACGAAAACCCTTCGGTTCCAAAAAAGTTACGTGCTCTATGGTGTCTAAATTTAACTGGTGGTATAAATGATCAAGGGCTAGCTGAGCTACTCAATCACTACAGTGAAAACATTCGAGCTTGGTCACTACGTCTAATGAATGACGACAAACAAGTTTCAGCTGAAAACCTTGCTGCATTGCAAACATTAGCGAGAACTGAAAAATCTTCTTTAGTTAGACTTCATCTAGCAGCACAACTTCAAAGACTAAGCGTCAAAGACCGAGTTGGTTTATTGTTATCTCTTGTCATGAAAGCCGAAGATAAAGATGACCGCATGATTCCAAAAATGCTCTACTTTGCGGCAATCGATGTTCTCGCTGAAAATAAGCTCGCTACGACAGCACTCATTTCGAGATCGAACATACCTCTTTTCACTGAGTACATGACTCGATTAACCGTTACACGTGACTACGATCATTTTAAAAACAAAGTCTTACCGGTAATAACGAATCTAAATGATGATACAGCTCTCGCGGCAATCCAAGGCACCTATGAAAGCCTTTTGAGAAAGAGTAACCCTGAGATGCCAAAAAGTTGGTCTTCAATCTATAAAACACTCCTTGACCGCCACCATGAAGAACTAAGTTTCAACTCTACCCTATTGGCTTTGAAGTTTAAAGACTCAACAGCTCCTAGCGCCTTAAAAGCTCTTGTTAAAGATAAGAATGTAAAACCAGAAGTTCGCCGAAAATCTCTCGATGCACTCATTAAATCTAAAGATAAAAATTTATTCACTGTTCTCAAAGATTCCATCGATGACAAAGAACTAGCGGAAGCTGCGATAAATGGACTAGCTGGGCTCAACGACAAATCTATTCCCGAAGTGTTGTTTGGAAAATTTGATTCTCTAGATGATAAAGCGAAAGCTGCTGTTTTTACGACTCTTTGCAGTCGTGAAAGTTTTACTCTCGCTCTTTTCTCCAAGTTGGAGGATAAGTCTCTGCCATCGAGTCTCTTAAGCTCATTTCATATACGCCAAATTCAGTTATTTAAAAATGAAGATCTCAATAAACGCCTAAGTAAAATCTGGGGCGACATAAAGAAACGAAGTGAAAGTAAAGAAAAAGAGTTAGCGAAATATAAGAAAATGCTTTCTAAAAAGTTTCTATCTCAAGGAGATGCAAAGAACGGCAAAGAAGTTTTCACAAGAACTTGTGGCTCCTGTCACAAACTTTTTGGAGAAGGTGGAGTTATAGGTCCCGACCTAACCGGATCTGGTCGTAAAGACCTGCACTACATTTTGGAAAATGTCATTGATCCGAGTGCAATCGTCGGTAAAGACTTTCAACTGGTTTCCATAAAAACAAAAGATAACCGGTTTTTGAGTGGAACTATCGCAGAGGAAAATGAGGATACAGTCACCATCAAAACTTTGAATGACAAAGTTATCCTACAAAGGACAAATATAGAGTCTCTAGATAAATCTCAACAATCAATCATGCCAGAGGGACTCTTCAATATACTCAATAAGAATGACCTCAGGGATCTTATTAAGTATTTACAGCAATAGTAAGTAAAGCATGCTCAATCCAAAGTCTCTATTGTACCTTTCAAAACGGTACAATAGAGAAAAATCTTCTAAGCTAGATCATTAACAAACATTGTGAATGAGTAAAGAAAGGCTCCGGTCTGGATGCACTATGACCTTTTCTCGGTCAATAAAAAACTCAAAGATGCTGTCAAAGGTATATGCTTTGCCTGAACAGTTTGTAAAACTTACCATGGGACCAAATTTCTTACGTACTGCTCTTTTTAAACTTTGACGAGTATACGTTTTAGTGTCGTCTTTTAGCATTTCTAGTATCGCATGAGCATGAGTCATAATTGACCTCCATTTTGTTTTTAAATCAGTAAGCGAGCAGAGTATCTATATCTGGCGCCTGAAAGAGCTTTTGTAGTTGTTCCTTTTGGACTTCTAGTGTTTTTCGTATTGATTTAAGTCGAGCCATATAAGGTTCTTTTTCGAGAGCTGACCTCTTGTCCTTACAGAAACGAGAGAACTTATTCTCTGCTTCCATCCACTCATTTAGAGTTGCGGTGAAGTCTTTATATCGCTGCTCTATCTTCTGACTGACAGTTTGATTCTCTGAGACGTCTAAGCGTGTATATAAGTTTTCCTTCGCAATATTCATCTTATTTATCAGCTTCTGCTTCTCTATCTGACACTCTGGTATTTTCTTTAAATTCCAGGTAAAACCAATGTAGCTAAGAGCTTTCGTAATCCACTTAGTAGGATCAAAATGATACCAACGGATGCCATTTCTATAATCCGCCTGAAAAGTATGATGGTAGTTGTGGTAGCCTTCGCCATAAGTAAACAAAGCAAGGAAAAAGTTATCTCTTGAAGTGTCTTTGATGCTGTAAGGCTGGTTACCAAAAAAGTGACAAGCAGAATTAATAAAGAATGTGAAATGATGGTTTAAAACAAATCTCAGTAGACCGGCCAGTACAAGCACACCAAAAAGACTACCTGAACCAGTTACTTGCTGATAAATAAAACCAAGGGCTATCGGCACAACGATGTTACTAAAAAGAACTAAAGGCACATAGAGTTTCTCCTGCCAAATAACCACCCAGTCTTTCTCAAGGTCTTTGACGTTGTCAAGCTCCACTTGGTCATCAAAAGGTCTTTCCAAAATCCAGCCCATATGAGCCCACCAGAAACCTTTTTTGGCTGAATATGGATCCTTCTGCAAATGATCAACATACTTGTGATGACGACGATGGTCTGCTGACCATTTTAAAATAGAGTTTTGAGTCGCACAAGCGCCCCAATATGCATACCAAAGGCGAACCAAAACATTTGCATCATATGCTTTATGAGACCAAAGGCGATGATAGCCTGCTGTTATTCCAGTTCCTGTTGCCACCATAAAAAAAGCAAAACAAGACCATTCAAAAATAGTGAAGCCGCCGTTTACGAGCCAATGATATGGAACAAAGATTATTGCCAAAAGCGGCGTAGAGAAGAGTACAATGGTATTCGTCCAATCAGGGACACTTTCCGGTTTTTGACCAGACATAAGTTATTTCCTAAAGAATTATATTTTAACGCTGTCAGCTAATAGCAAATTTGCCGCTAGCAAAAAACGAAACAACATAAAGTGCTTGTTTTAAGAAACTTAAAAATCACCCAATCCTAAGAAGAAAGTTTATAAGATCAAAAACGGATAGTATTTTCAAAGAAAATCTATCCGGCTGAAAGAAATTTGGATTTTTAGAGTGTTATATTATGCAAAAAATAACATTAAAGGTTTTTACATGAGATTTTTGGTTCTGCTATTTTTACTTATCTCTTTTTCACATGCTCAAGAACTAAAAGTACGATGGTCCTCAGAATTTATTGGCTCATTGGATGGGAAAAAGGAGATTCGACTTCTTCTCTACCGCGATAGGGAGAATAAAATCATAGGCAGCTACTTTAATCCTCAAGAGCTTATTCGTCATCAGATCGTTGGCGCGGCAAAAGATAAAGAAGTTTTTTTCAATGAAATGAAAGATGAAAATAAAGTCGCCAGCTTTAAAGGCACTCTCGCAAAAACAGAAGATGAAAAAATCATTCTCAAAGGTGTGTACTCCCAAAACGGCGAATCTCACGAGTGTACTTTAACTTACAACATTCACTTCCCTGCTCGACCTGGCAGAAACTTATATGCGCCCATTGAAGCTGATAGTACAGAGGAAGTCGAAGCATTTGCGGCAAAATTCAAAAAGAACTTACTCGCTGGCAACAAAGAAGAAGTCATAAAAAGCCTTCACTATAAAATCTACGTTAACATCGATGGCAAGGACATGTGGGTTGAGTCTGAAAACTTTCTAAAATACTACGACAAAATCTTTCATCCAAAATTTATCGAAGCTGTAAAAAAGAATAGTTTTCCGATGAATATGATTACTAGTTACAAAGGCGTTTGGTTTGGATTCAACAGAGAATTAGTCATCCAGAAAACTCGAAAAGGTGACTCTCCTTTTCGTCTTACTGTCGCTGAGATACATAATAAAATCGCTGAATAAGCTTAGATATCGCGAAATAATAAATAAGCGACAGAACTAACTACGGCAGCGAAAGGTAAGGTTCTTAACCAACTTAGAAGTATGTCTTTGACTATTTTTAAATTCATTTTCTTGTTGACTATACCTATACCAATCAAAGAGCCAACACTGACATGAGTTGTTGAAACAGGCACACCAATTTTACTGGCAATGATCACCAAAAAAGCAGTTACGAGATTTGCCGACAAACCTTGGCCATGATTTAGTTTTGTTATGTCATTACTCATCGTTTCAGCGACTTTCTTTGAATGAAGTAATCCACCAAACAAAATTCCTACCCCTACTACGAGCATACTTAGCTTTATGTTTATCGTTTGAGCTGCGATGAATAAAGCAACAAACTTTGGAGTGTCATTCAAAGCTCTCGCAAAACAAACTGCTCCTGCACTAAAAACATGGCCGACATTTAAAAGTCGTTGACTTCTTATACCTACAATAGTGCCTTTGTACTCTTTCAGTTTCTTTTTTTTACCTACTCCTTTTTTATTAACAATCGTCTTCGAACGAACCTTCTTTTTGCTCAAACCTGCTCTTTTGCGTAAATACCGCAAAAGCTTATAAAGAATAACGCCTAAAATAATGGCTAAAAATGGACTGAGTAAAAGTGGACCTAAAAACTTATTTGCAACAATTGAAACGTTTACATCGTCACCAACTTCCATATAACCAGCGCCCAATAAAGCTCCAATTAAAGAATGAGTTGTTGAAATGGGGAAACCAAATACAGATGCAAGCATGACAGTTCCACCTGCACCAACTGCTATGGCTAAAACAAAGCTAGTAGAAGTTGCGACGTCTAGAGGGACTATGCCTTTACCGGAAAAACTCTCTACTAGTGATTCTGCAAAAAAGACTGAACAAATAGAACCTAAAAATGTTGTGAGTGACGCCCAGAATAGAGCTTTCTTATAACTTAACACCTTACTTCCAAAGAGTGTCGCGACTCCTTTAAAATTATCGTTTGCGCCGTTTGAGTATGCCAAAAAGAATACAGCTGCAAATAATAGTAAAGGTAACATCCAACACCTAAAAGTTAAATTAATCATCTCCACCTGCTATTAAACGCAAGCTTTAAGCCGATATACCTCGCTTCAGATATTTTTGTTTTAAGAAATTTTACTATCTTATACAGAGTACTAACCTGTCTATATCCAATAGTTCCAACACATGAGCTTGGTTATTTTATTATCCGTTTTGAATTATCAATCAAAACACATGCATTACGAAAATGGAGAATAAAAGAATATTTCACTTTTCTAAAAAATTATTAATATCTGGATTTAAACATCTTATAAAAAAGTATATTTTACTGGAATACTTACTGCTAAATATCTTTCGACTAATTAATAAGCACTGAAAGGAAAACGATGAAAGCAAAACTCATCACTCTATTAGCAATTATCGGTATGGTAACAACAAACTATGCGGAGGAAAAAAACTTTGATGATTTTATCTCCCCTGCATCAAACCCAGTATATTTTGAAAGTCCATTTCATGAAACCTCTCTTAGGTTAATTCATATACACCAAGAATTTCATAGTAAAGTACAGACTGATGTTTCTGGACCTAAGCTAAAACTTGATGGTGAATTAACGGCGACTGCACTCCAACTACGCTATGCAGTAAATGAGCGTTTCAGTATCATCGCTACTAAAGATGGTTATGCTCGTATGCACTATGACAATACTCTAGAAAGTGAAGACGGCTTTCTTGATCTTGCTTTAGGCGTCAAGTGGTCTCCATATATTGATTATGAAAACCAAGCTATTTTGACACTAGGTCTTCGTGTTGAAGTTCCTACTGGAGACAGAAATGTCTTCCAAGGTGGCAATAGCGTTATCTTCAATCCATTCTTATCTTTCGCTAAAGGCTTTGAGAATCTTCACATCATGGGTTATCAAGGTTTCCAACTACCTGCAAATACCAATCAAAGTAGCACTATCTCACACACAAGCTTACACATCGACTATAAAATCGGTAACTTCTATCCACTCATAGAATTGAACTGGCGCCACGTTCTTTCTTCTGGCAATGGCGGCCCATACGATGCTGAGCTAAAAGGTGGAGCAACACTTGATGTAAACACTATTCAAAGTCAACTCGATGCTGTAGATATAGCAAACCTAGGTACTGCAAACTCTGAAGGTCAAAACTATGTTAACTGGGCTTTTGGCTTTCGCTATAAGATTTCTGACAACCTAACTGCCGGCTTTGCTTATGAAACACCACTTAGTCACGATGATAATGGTATATTCGGCGAGCGTTACACTTTTGACCTGATCTACAGCTTCTAATCATTATTAATAAATTGGGGGAACTTTTAAGTTCCCCTCTTTTGGAAACACTTTATGACCGACACCAAAGTATCCTTAGATTTACTCAATAAGTACAATATTTCTGTTCCTAGGTACACTTCATACCCGACTGCACCTGAATGGACTGAAAAGCTTTCACAGCAAAGCTTTTCTGAGAATATTGACGCTTTAGACTCAGAAACACCAATAGCACTCTACGTGCATATACCTTTCTGTGAAAAGCTCTGCTGGTACTGTGGTTGTAACACTATAATAAAAAAACAAAAAAATCATTCTGAAAAATATGTCAAGTATCTTATCAAAGAGATAGAACTTGTCAGTCAACTAAGCAAAACAAAGTTAAAGGTCGGCCAACTTCACTGGGGTGGCGGCTCACCAAACTTTTTGACAAACGATCAAACTATCGCATTACTTGATAAGATAGATGAATGCTTCGACATAGACTACGATGGCGAGATAGCGATAGAAATAGACCCTAGAACCACTAATAATGATCAGATAGAGTTATACTCGAAACTTGGCTTTAACAGAGTCAGTATGGGTATACAATCTTTCAATCACGACGTTCAAGTTGCGATCAATCGGATCCAACCATATGAGCGCATTGCAGAACTGGTTGATCTTTGTAGAAACAATGGATTCAAATCAATCAACTTCGATCTTATTTATGGTCTGCCGAAACAAACTGCAGAGACATTTTACGAAACTCTTGAAAAGACCAAAACTCTCTCTCCTGACAGAATAGCTCTCTACTCTTTTGCGTGTCTACCTCAGGTGATAGATCATCACAAACTCATAAAAGATGAAGACCTACCAGATACTCAAGACAAGTTCCAGCTCTTTCTTGAGGCTAGAGAGTTTCTCGCCGAAAATGGCTACCTTGATATAGCGATGGATCACTTTGCAAAAGAAGATGATGAACTGGCGAAAGCTTACAAAGAGAAGAAGATGCATCGAAACTTTATGGGCTACACAGTACAAGACCCTAGAGACAGCATTGGCTTCGGATTAAGTTCTATAAGTTATGTAAATCATAACTACATTCAAAACATAAAGAGTCTAGATGAATACTATGACTCGATTGATAACTTTGACTTCCCTATCCGCAGCTCAAAGCAGCTCAAGAAAAATGACTTAGAACGTCAGTGGATCATCAACCGCCTCATGTGTACTCTTGAAGTTAATTTTGATGATTTTGAAAAAGATTTTAAGAGAAGCTTCAAAGAAAACTATCCAGAGGAGTTAAAGAATCTTGAACAATATATCGCTGAAGGTTTTGTCATAGTTTCTGACAAACAGATAAAAGTGACCAAGCGAGGTCAACTTTTCAGTCGAAACATATGTTCTACTTTTGATTCATATATCAAGAAAAGTAAGCGCAACTTTTCAAAAGCGGTATAAACAAAAAAGCCGCATTAAAAAAATGCGGCTTTTGGAAATTCTCTCTCTAAAGATATGCTGAACTATTTAGATTTAAGGTCGATGCCTTTCTTCTCTAGTTTCTTGGCATATTTGTCAAAGTTCTTTTTGACTTTGCCTGCACAGCCATTGCAGCAAACTGCAATTTTCTTTCCGTCTTTCTCAACAACTTTACTACCGTTAACGGCTTTGTTCTTGATTGGACATTTCGTTTGTTTTTCAGCAAAAGCTGAACCAGCAGACAAAAGAAGTGCTGCTGTCATGATAGTGAATACACGCTTCATGTGACTACTCCATATAGGTTAATTTGGTCAACTAAGACCATCGAACTATAATTCAGTTAATTAACAATTTCAAGCTTTGTCGATTTTGTCAAAATAGTTCTTATAAGACTGGTTCTAAAATTGAATCCATCTTCTCATAAATTTCGTCGCGAACCGACCTGTAACAAGTTAACTTATCTTCTTCTGAGTTCTTATCTTTAGCCAATTTCGGGGGATCTGGAAAAGGAAAATGTATTACTTGAGTTTTACCTGAAAACTCTGGGCAACTTTCATTCGCATGGTCACATACTGTAACGACACAGTCAAAGTCCACCCCTGTTTCATCTAGAGTTTTCGAGCTTTGTCCCGATATATCTATACCCATTTCCTCCATAACTTTCATGGCGTATGGATTCATACCGTGCTTTTCAATTCCAGCACTGTATATAGAAATTTTTTCAGAGTAAAGTTTACGCGCTATACCTTCTGCCATTTGGCTTCGGCAAGAGTTCCCTGTGCATAAAAAAAGGACTTTGCGTTTGTCGGACATGTAGCTCTCCTAAAATTGATATATAACTTTGTATTCTACGCGAGCTAGTTTCAATGTCATGCTCGAGGATATTCTTAATAATTTACCTTTCAATAGACTCATAAGCTTCGAGAAAAGCAACCTTGGCTCCTTTCTTCTGCTTTTTTACCTTATACTCAAGCTTCGATGCTTCTGAACGACTACTGAGTCTAGTTGATATGGCTAATAGCTGTACAGGTCTTCGTGCAGAAGTATACTTTGCACCACCAACAAGCTCACCATTATGCTGGCGAAGTCGCCGCTCGGTATCGGTCGTTATGCCAGTATAATAGCTGCCGTCATTACACTCTAAAATATATACAAAGTAGTCTTGCACTTAAGTCCCTGTAGTCGACTATATTTCTTCCTGGCAAAGAAAAAGCCACCTCAAATGAAGTGGCTTTAAAAGATTTTTAACGAGTAAAATTAAACTAAGTTTTCTTTAGCAAAGTCTACTGCGTTTCTAAACATCTTAAGACCTAAGCCCTCTTTCGGAAGAGTACCGTTGATCTTTTGGTGTGTCCAGTGTGGGTGATTGAATGGCGAAAGATACGCTTCTGGGTGAGGCATAAGGCCAAAAACACGGCCTGACTTGTCACAGATACCAGCGATGTCATTTGCTGAACCATTTGGATTCAATGGAAACTCTGAAGTTTGTTCACCAGAAACTGGGTCAGCGTAACGAACTGCTACATAACCACCATCTTCTAACTGCTTCAGGACTTCATCATTCATAGGAACGAATTTACCTTCACCATGACGAATAGGCACTGGAACTAAGTCCATACCTTTAGTGAATACACAAGGTGACTTCTCGTTTACTTTCAACGTGACCCATGAGTCACGGAAAACACCGCTATCGTTATGCTGAAGAGCAACTTCTTGGTTAAATAAACCATCAATTGCCGGAACGATACCCATACGAGTAATAGTTTGAAAACCGTTACAGATACCGATAACAAGCTTACCTGCATTGATAAACTCTTCTAGTTGTTGTTTCAGACCGTACTTAACACGGTTTGAGAAAACTGTACCTGCTCCAAGGTGATCTCCAAAAGAAAAACCGCCAATGAAAGCTAGGATTTGAAAATCTGCTAGCTTCTCTGGAGTTTCCAAAAGATCATTTAAGTGAATTCTACTAACTTCTGAACCAGCTGTTTCAAAAGCAGCGGACGTTTCCTTTTCACAGTTCAGGCCGAAACCTGTGATTACTAATGTTTTTACACTGCTCATTTTAAACGTTATCCAAAGTTGATTTGTAAGACTTGCTCATCTTGCCAAGTTTTACAGCAGCTTCGATGTGCTGTCCTTGACGGAAGATTAGTTCATCATCTAAAGTTACGCGGCCAACACATGCACATGGAAGACCTTCGAAAATTTCCTCAAACTCAGCTGCAGACTCTTCTGCGATAGTTACAACAAAACGAGTATTAGACTCTGAGAATAAAATCTCCTGAGCCGTTAGGTCGTCAGACGGAATCTTATTCAGATCAACATCTAGTCCTAACTGGCCAGCGATAGCGACTTTAGCAAATGCAACTGCTAAACCACCAAGCGCTGGAGTGTGGACTGAGTGACAAAGCTCTTTCTCTGTTGCAGTTGAAACTGCATTGTAGATAGAGATAGCATAATCAGCATCAACTTGAGGTACGCTGTTACCAATTGCACCTTTAAGAAGACCAAACTGACTACCGCCAAGCTCTGACTTTGTATCGCCAATAACGTAGACTTTATCGCCTGCTCTCTTCGCTGAAAGAGTCACTGACTTCTCGATGTTGTCCATTTTAGCAATTGTTGAGTAAAGTACTGTTGGTGGTATAGAAATCTTCTTACCGCCTTTAGTGCTGTCATTTTTCATACTGTCTTTACCAGAGATAAGTGGCACACCAAAAGCTTTACTGTAGTCATAAAGAGCTTTATTTGCTCTTACTAACTGAGCCATCTTGTACTGACCATCTGGAGTCTTTTCACTTTCTACTGGGTCAGGCCAACAGAAGTTGTCTAGACCAGCGATGTGACCAAGTTTACCACCAACGGCAATCGTTCTACGAATCGCTAGATCCATCACTGATGCCATCATGTGATATGTATCGATGTCTGAGTAGCCCGGAGCTATACCAGATGCAAGGATTATACCTTCAGTTGAAAGTGCTTCTGGCATGAAGACTGTTGCATCTGTCTGAACGTCAGAGTTAACACCAACAAATGGCTTAACAACACTTAGACCTTTAACTTCGTGATCGTACTGACGACACTTAAATTCATTTGAAGTGATATTTAGACTTTCTAGAAGTTCAACAAGATCGTCTGAGATGTCCGACTCATCAAACTCTGGTTCTTCGTGAACTGGAGCATCCCACTTTGCTGGAATTTCCATTCTTGGAAGACCGTCGTGCATAAACTCTAGGTCTAAGTAACAAACTGTTTTATCTTCGTAAGTTATGTGGAACTTACCGCTGTCGTTAAATGTACCTAAGTTACTTATTTCGACGTCGCGCTGAGCTGCAAGAGCTGCAAACTCTTCCATTTTCTCAGGCTGAACCGCGAAACTCATTCTTTCTTGAGCTTCAGAAACTAGGATTTCCCAAGGCTGAAGACCAGCGTACTTAACAGGAGCTTTTGAAAGGTCCATGTGACAACCGCCACACTGAGTACTCATCTCACCAATACTTGATGAAAGTCCACCAGCACCGTTGTCCGTTACAAAGCGGTAAAGACCAAGGTCTCTTGCTTCGATAACGAAGTCGTACATTTTCTTTTGAGTAATAGGGTCACCGATCTGAACTGCTTGAACTGGTGAGTCTTTGTGAAGTTCTTCACTAGAGAAAGTTGCTCCGTGAATACCATCTTTACCAATTCTACCACCAGTCATAACGATAAAGTCACCCGGGATGATTGACTTATCTGCGCCAGATTGACCATGAATTTGACGTGGAAGAAGACCAACTGTACCACAGTAAACTAGAGGTTTACCGATATAGCGTTTGTCGAAGTACTCCCAACCAAGTCCATAAGGAACACCACTTTGGTTACCGCCGTCGATAACACCAGAGTGAACACCGTCACGAATTCTTCTTGGGTGAAGTAGTCCTTCTGGAACATCTGACTTTTCAGCAAATGGTGAACCTAGGCAATAGCCCCAAGTATTTATAAGTAGTTCAGAACCAATACCAGTACCAAGAGGGTCGCGGTTAACACCAACAATACCAGTCATAGCACCGCCGTAAGGGTCAAGGGCTGAAGGACTGTTGTGAGTTTCGGCTTTATAAACTAGGTCATACTTGTCATTGAAACTGATAACACCAGCGTTGTCATGGAAAACTGAAACAAGCCAATCGACTTCTTCCGAGATCTCTTCTGTAGACTTTTTGATGTAGCTTTTGAACAAACTTGTAATTTGCTCTTTGTTGCCATTTTCGTCAGTGTAGTTAACGATAGCGTCGAAAATCTTATGCTTACAGTGTTCAGACCAAGTTTGTGCTAAACACTCAAGTTCTGCATCTGTGATCTTACCTTCAAGGCCAAGTTCTTTACGCTTAGGGTCGTCTGAAGCTTTGCGGATATACTCTTGGATGATCTTCATCTCTCTAAGAGTAAGTGCAAGAGTCTTTTCCTTAGAAGTTGTTTCCAACTCTTCGTCAGACATCTCTAGACTTAAAAGGTGAACTTCAGGTTCAGTCTCATCTTCAATCAAAGGAAGATTTTCTGGAGCGCCGTTAGCTTTCCACTCGTCATATGAAAGGACATTTACACTTTCAATAAGAACGTTACCAAGAAGTTCTCTACCAACTTTCTCTGCATCTTCTCTAGAAAGGCTAGAAGCTGTTACAAAGAACTCGCGTGAACTGAAAATGTACTCATCTTCTTCTAAAGAACGACCGACGATGTCACCAACAGCTTCTCTTGCTGAACGAGCTACATTATCCGTAACTCCAGGAAGAAAACCTATAGCAATGAACCAATCAAAAGTTCTTTCTTTAATTTGACCAACAATGCCGTCTTGTAAGACCGGATTGACAATCTCTTTTGAAATTTTTGAAATTTCATCTTCAGAGATGTTTGCTTTAATAGTCAGAACGTCAGACTTAGCAGCAGACTGTATTTCAAAACCAAAATACTGAGACGCTTGCTCTATAAGTTTGCCTGTTCCCTGACCGACTCCTGCTCTCGGAGTCATTTCAAGTCTGTAAACCATAAAATTATTACTCTCTACTGATCTTATTTATCTTTCATCAAAGGTATGCAGTAACTGCAGTATCCAAAAATCTGTAAGGTGTGTCGCTTTATCTCAAACCCCAGAGATTTACATACCTCAATCTGTTTTTGCTCTATTTCTTCGTCTACAAACTCAATCACTTTGTCACAATTCAGACAAACCAAATGGTCATGATGTTGACGACCAACCATATTTTCATAATGCTGGTGTTTGTGCCCCAAACTTGCTTTATTCACGACCCCAATTTCGTGAAGAATATCTAAGGTGCGATAAACTGTCGCACGGGAAACTTTAAGTCCAGAGGTTCTCATATCTGCAGCTAATTCATCTGCATCAAAGTGGTCACGGCGTTTGAGTACTTCTGAAAGAATAATCTTTCTTTCCGAAGTATACTTTAGACCTTCCTTATGAAGGAATTTCTTAAAGTTCTCAAATATTGCGTCGTTCACAGGAGTCTCCTTTTCTTAAAATTGATAGCCAAAGTTAAAGTGCAATCTACCACTACTATCGTCTTGATTCACATTACGAATTGGGAAACCATAATCCAATCTTAACATACCAATAGGTAAATCTAGACGAATACCTGGACCTGTTGTTATATTTATATCAGTTGGATCCCAATCATAAGAGCCCTCCCAAACATTACCTGCATCAATAAACCAAGCACCGTTGACTCTTTTAAAAAGTGGAACATCAATTTCAATAGAACCGATTAGTAGTGAGTTACCACCAAGCTCATCATCCAGTGCATCCATCGGTCCTACCTTACGAAACTCATAACCTCTTATAGTCCCCAAGCCTCCGGCAAAAAATCTATCGTAAATTGGTACATCGTCTAGTGCATCAGTCATCCCTATTTCACCACTGATCTTTATAATAGATTCATCAAATACACCAAAATACTCTGAACCTGAAAGGCGAAGTTTATATGAGTCATTTGCACTACCTAGAACACTCGTTTGAAACTCTGTCGAAAGATCAATCTTACCGCCTTTAGTTGGCCTACGGATACTATTTCTAGTATCTTTACTAAAATTGAAAAACAGTACTGATACAAAGTCAGCAATAGCTTCATCTTGTAGCTGCTGTGTTGTACCTTCGCTTTCAATATCAACATCGATAAACTCAAGTCTCAACCCTCTTGTAAAACGCCACCCAGGAAAGTCTTTCATTGCTGAAGTTAAAGAACCAGTTACACCTGTATGCTTTTCATCCATCTCGTCATAAAACCTTGTAGCGTGATATGCGCTAAGAGATAAGCTTAATGGTTTGTTGTTTAACCATGGCTCAACAAATGAAACCTCAGCTCTACTTCTTTCTGCACCAGCCTCCAGTGAAGCTCTTAGTTTTTGACCGCCACCTGTATATGGCCAATCCTCATCAATGTCAAAGTTTGATTGCTGGACACCAACTGAGCCTACAAAACTTGATGCACTAGAAACTCCTGCACCAAAATTGAGTCGACCTGTCTCTTGCTCTTCAACTTTAACAGTAAGATCTTTCTCTCCTTCAATACCGGTATCATTCGGGATAATGTCAGCAGACTGAAAATAACCAAGTCCCATAAGACGATTCTTACTCTTTTCTATTAAAAGCTTATTACTCAAGTCTGAGGGCTGAATAGCAAGTTCACGACGAATTACATGATCTTTGGTAATTGAGTTTCCAACAATTTTAATATCGCGAATAATAGAAGGTGTTCCTTCATAGATATGGTACTCTACATTTACTTTTAGGTTGTCCGTATCTGGTTTTAGAATTGTACGGCAACTAAACTCTAAATAGCCCAAGTTGTTATACTTCGCTTCAAGTCTTCGTATATCTGCTCTTTCAGCGTCTCTATTATAAACAAGACCCGGAGCTGCATCTATTAGTGGACGAATTTCCTCTTCTTCAAAAACTTTTCCCCCATCTTCTTTACCAGGAACTTTCATCCAGTGAACTGAAACTTCGTTTACTGTGTAAGGCTCGCCTTCTTTCACATAAAGTATAAGATTGATATACTCGTCTTCTATTACTCTTTCTATATCTAGGACTTTAAAGTCAAGGTATCCTCTGGACTCGTATTTAACCTGTAACTGTTCTAGATCATATTTAAATAAGTCTTCATTCAAAAAACCTGTATCAAAAAAGTATCGCCAAAAGCTTGGCTGCGTTTTCATCTCATCTTTAATTTCATCTGGATCAAAAACTGACACACCAACAACGGTAACGCTATCTACTTGATAGGAGGTCTCTTCTTTAATTTCGAAGATAACCTTTACTTCTCCTGTTGAACTTGATTGATCTGTTCTAACGTTTACTTGAGTGTTGAAGTTTCCGTTTTCAGCATAGGTCTCAAAAATTTTAGCTTTGTCTTTTGCAAGCTGTTCCATATCCATTGGAACTCCGATGGGATGCTCTACTTGGTCTTCAAGCTTTCCTTCACTAATGGCATTATTCCCTTCAAACCCTATTTCAGCAACAATTACATTCAGAGTGAGAGTAAAAATTAATTGGTATTCACCTTCAACAACAATAACTTTACCCTTAACATCTTTAACTTTTTTTGTTTCATAGAGTCGCTTTATATCGTCACTAAGCTTCTTTTGAGTAAATTCAGAACCTCCTTTCAAACCAATATAGTTTGAAAACATTTGCACAGGGATAACATTTGCTTTGTCATCTACGAATTTAACTTCAGAGATCTTATAAGCATGCGCTAAGCTGGTCAGTAAAAATATAAAAATAATTGTTAAAGAGAGTTTTTTCATAACCTTCCCTGGTCAAATATCGGGAACATCGTCTTCTGCAATTCTGCTTTTATCCCTAAACTGGGTGTATGCAGGCATGAAAACTAAGTCTACGATACCGGTTTCTCCATTTCTGTGTTTAGCTATAATCAATTCAGACTCGAGACCGTTTCGAGCCATTTCAACTGGGTCTGAAGTTTGTTGCAGTTCACGCTCCCTGTGAAGTATGGCAACTATATCCGCATCCTGCTCAATTGCTCCTGATTCACGCAAATGTGATAGTTTTGGTCTATCACTACCTTCTGCCTGACGGTTAAGCTGAGCGAGGATAAGAATAGGTACATTCAACTCTTTCGCAAGAGCTTTTATACCACCAGACATCTGAGCAACTTCTTGCTCTCGACTGGTACTACTGCCACCGGCTCCTTTCATTAACTGAAGGTAATCGATGACGATAAATTGTATATCACTTTTTTCTTTCATACGGCGAGCTTTCGCGCGCATTTCGATGACGTCTAATTGACCTGTATCATCAATAAAAATTTGGGCTTTTCTTAGTCTGTCTGCAGCTGCTGTCACTTCAACCCAACGAGAGTGACTCATAACGCCTTGCTTTAATTCACGAACATTTAGCTTTGCTTCACTACAAAGAAGACGAAGAACAAGTGATAGTGTGTTCATCTCTAAACTAAATATGCCAACGGGCTTTTCAGCACGGAGTGCTACATTTGCCGCTATATTCAAAGCAAAAGCAGTTTTACCAATAGAAGGTCGAGCTGCAAGTACAATCATGTCGCCGCCTTTCAGGCCGGTGATCATGTTATCTAAATCTTTAAAACCTGTAGGTATACCAACTGCATCGCCAGATTTGTCATTTAATTGCAGTAGGTAGTCAATCGCTGGTTTCATGTAGTCCGAGATGGACTCTGCATCTTTACCTGTTTGCAGGTTCGCTACTTCGGAAATCTCTTGTTGAACTTCATCCAACAGAAAGTTCACCTGACCTTCAGCGTCAAAACATTTTTGAATAACATCCGAAGAAGCTCGAATCAAGCGACGTAAAACAGCATACTCGTGAACTATTTTGACATAGTTTTCGATGTTCGCTGTGGTTGGGATGATGTTCATCAACTCTGCTAAATAAGAGTCCCCACCAACTACGGCAAGCTTATTTTTAGAGTTTAATGCTTCACTGACTGTGATAAGATCGATAGCTTGGCCTTCCCCTTCTTTCGGGTTAGCCATTTCTATGATAGTGGAAAAGATGGTTTGATGAGCCGCTGAGTAGTAGGCGCCATCAAAATTTAGGCGGACAGCCGCCTCCTTCAAAGTATCAGGATCGGTTAGTATACAACCGAGCACTGCCTTTTCAGCATCAAGATTGTGAGGCATAGGTCTATCCCCGGTGAGGAGTGGACCTGCGCCTCCATTGAGACTAGGAGACGGCTTTTTCACGAGTTAGGCTTTAACAACCCATACTTTAAGAGTAGCTGTAACTTCTTTGTGAAGTTTAACAGGAACTTCGTGAACGCCGAGAGTCTTAATTGGTTCAGTAAGATCAATTTGCTTACGATCAATTTCTAGACCTTCTTCAGCAAGTAGACGTGTTACGTCAATGCTTGTAACAGAACCGAAAAGCTTTTCGTCTTCTTCACCAACCTGCATAGGAACAGTAATAGAAGTCTCTGCAACTTTTGCTGCAACTTCATTCGCTGCTGCAACTTCTGCTTGATACTTTTCTGCTACGACAGCTTTACGAGCTTCTAATTGACGCTCGATAGCTTTACTTGCGTGAACAGCTAGGCCTTGTGGAAGTAGGAAGTTACGAGCATAACCGTCTGCAACTTTTACTTTTTCTCCAACGTTACCTAGGTGGTCTACGTTATCCATTAAAATTAGTTCTATAGCCATTGTCGTACTCTCCTATTTAACTAGAGCAATGTTACGAGCTTTTTTGATAGCCGCAGCAAGCATTGCTTGGTGTTTTTTACTAGTACCAGTGATACGACGAGGTAGGATTCTACCACCTTCTGTTTGGAACTTCTTAAGAAGATCTGAATCTTTGAAATCAACGTAGTTAACGTTTTGTTCAGTAAAACGGCAAGATTTAACTCTTACAGTCTTTTTGCGACGTTTTCTTTTTTTATTGAATGCCATGATAAGCTTTCCTGTAATGAAATTTTCTAATTATTAAAACGGTATATCGTCTTCAGCTTCAGTATTGAATTCCGGCATTGGCGGAGGTTCAAAGCTCGGTGCCGGTGCAGCCTGTTGTGGCTGACTTGGCTGTGGAGCTGCCTGAGGTGCTTGCTGACTATAAGGTGCTGGTGCCGCCATTGGTGCCGGAGCAGCTTGTGGCTGACTTGGCTGTGGCGCAGGCTGAGCCTGATACTGTGGCTGTTGTGGTTGTTGCTGAGGTTGACCTTGATTATAAGATTGTGGGTTATCGGAAAAACCGCCACTACCTTTTTGTGGTGCGCCTAAGAATCTAACTGACTCTGCAGACACTGAGTGTCGGCTACGGTTTTGCCCCGTATTTTTATCTGTCCATGATTCTAGTCTTAAAACACCTTCAACAAATACTGGTGCGCCTTTGCGCAAGTAGTTGTTGCAAGATTCACCTTGCTTACCCCAAACAGTAACATCTACAAAACAAGTATCATCCTTAACTTCACCGGATTGAGTTTTATAACTTCTGTTAACCGCTAAACCAAGACCACATACTGCAGCGCCGCTGCCTGTGTAACGCAGTTCAGGATCACGAGTTAGATTACCCATTAATAATACTTTGTTGAACGATGCCATTGCCCAGCTCCTTAAATGTTAGCTATTGCTGAAATTACTGATCGAGTTGAAGAGTACGAATGTCGCCTTTAGGCTTGTCGTCTAATAGGACAACGTGACGAAGAACATTCTCTTCTAAACGGAACTTGTCCTGAAAATTTTCAACTTGGCCTGGAGTCATTTCGAAACCGAAAGACCAGTACAAACCGTGAGTTCTTTTACCGATTGGACGCGCGAATTGTCTACGGCCCATGCTACTCTTAGAAACGCTTTTCGCGTCACATTGCTTAAGGACTTCTTCTACTTTACCAGAAAAAGCTTCACCGCCGTCGTCAAACTTGCGGTCATTCAATATAAATATTGCTTCGTATTTTCTCATTTTTATTCCTGATTTGGTTGTTCAGAACACTCGGTGTTTATTTCACCATTGTAAGTGTTCATCGCAGCTCCGTAACCTTTTTCACAGAGCATCAGCACTGCATCTGCAGAAACACTAACTACCTTTTCAATAAGCTCTTTTTCATTTTCAGAAAAGTCACTCAAAACATAGTCGGCAACTGCAGCCGTTGAACCGGGTCTTCCGATTCCCAATTTAACACGTCCATATTCTGGAGTGCCAAACCTTGCGGTAATTGACTTTATACCATTGTGGCCACCACTTCCTCCGCCGAAACGAATTCGTATGCGACCTGGCTTTATATCTAAGTCGTCGTAAATAACTAAGACTTCCGCAGGTTTTATTTTTTCACGTCGACACAAGTGTTTAACTGCATCTCCGCTACTATTCATATAAGTCATTGGTTTTTGAAGAAAAACTTTCTCTCCAGATATTTCTATCTGGGCAAGGTCACTTTTAGATTTCCTCTTAAATGACTCTGCAGCTCTTGATGCAAGTTCATCAA
Source organism: Lentisphaeraceae bacterium (assembly GCA_021232515.1). GTDB lineage: Bacteria > Verrucomicrobiota > Lentisphaeria > Lentisphaerales > Lentisphaeraceae > JAKVBD01. The sequence goes on along the minus strand of JAJPOQ010000142.1, from coordinate 36,568 downwards.
TTACCATAAAACCGATATTATGTCGGTTTTTAGAGTACTCTCCACCTGGGTTACCAAGACCAACAATCAGCTTAACTGAGTGTTGCGGAGCATTGTTTTCTTCTTCAATCATCATTTCTCACAAAATAGGCGCTGAATATAGTGGCAACTCTTTTTTTCTTCAACTTCGTTTTTTTGCTTTTTTACGAAGTCTGAAAATCATTCTCTAAAGGAGTCTTATTTATTTGACTGGACAGATATATCTGAAGCCCTACTGTATGTAAATTTGTAATAACTTTATAATAATATTTAGGTTCAAAATGTTAAAAATCGCTGTTCCGAATAAAGGCAGCCTCTCTGAAGGCGCTATGCAGCTAATTCGAAATGCCGGCTACAAGTGCCGACGCTCTTCAAAAGAGCTTTTTTGTGCAGACATCAGTAATGAAGTCGAATTCTATTTTTTAAGACCAACTGATATACCGACTTACGTTCGTTCTGGTATCTTCCATTTCGGCATAACTGGACGTGACATCTCTCAAGACAGTACTTTCGAGCTAACTGAAAGTATGGCTCTTGGTTTTGGTAAAGCACGCATGATGTACATTTCTCAAGGTAGTCATGACTTTAAGGGTCTAAGTGACTTTGAAGGTAAGACTATTGCATGTTCTTACCCTGAGCTTATCTCAAAGCACCTTAAAGAAAACGGTATCAATGCCAACATCATCGAACTTGATGGCGCTGTCGAGATCTCGCTTCACCTAGGTATCGCTGACTTTGCTGCAGATGTTGTTGAAACTGGCACAACTATTAAGCTTGCTGGTCTAAAGACTATTGGCGAACCTATTCTTCACTCAGAAGCCATACTTGTTACTAAAGGCGACTCTACACTAGATATACCTTCTGCGAAAATTTTTCACCAGAGACTTAATGGTATAATCACCGCTCGTCAGTATTTAATGCTTGAGTACGACATACCGACAACTCAACTTGAAGATGCTTGTGCTCTTTGCCCTGGCTTAGAGTCTCCAACTGTATCTCCTCTTAAAGATCCAAAATGGAACGCTGTCAAAGTTATGGTAAAGTCCTCTGACGCGAATAACATCATGGATAAATTATCCGAGCTTGGTGCGAAAGGCATAATCAACACTGAAATCAAAAACTGTAGAATTTAACACTCTATGGCCGATTCCGGACAAAAACTCACTCCTATGATGAGGCAGTACCTTGATGTTAAAGAAGGACTGCCTGAAGAGACCATTCTACTTTTTAGAATGGGTGACTTTTATGAACTCTTTTTTGAAGATGCTGCTGAAGGTGCAAAAATCCTCGGTATAACTCTGACCAAAAGATCCGGAATCCCTATGGCGGGCATTCCCTACCACGCGCTAGCTAATTATCTCCCAAAAGTTCTAGAGGCTGGCGTCAAAGTTGCCATTGCGGAACAAATGGAAGATCCAAAGCAAGCCAAAGGCATCGTCCGTCGAGAAGTCACCAAGATTATCACACCAGGAACAATTGTTGAAGATAACATCCTGAGTGATAAAAAAAGTAACTTCATACTAGCTGTTTGTAGAGGTAAGAAGAAAATTGGTATTTCTTGTTTGGATTTATCAACTGGGGACTTCAGGCTTACTCAAGTTTCCAGTATTAGAGAACTTGAAATAGAGATACACCGACTCAATCCTTCTGAGTGCCTCATCTCTGAATCCTATTTAAAGTCTTTAAATGACGAAAACTTTGATCTTCCGCTCAATTTAACTATTTCTAAAATAGATGATTGGCAATATGACTTTGAGTACTGCGAAACAAATCTTAAAAAGCATTTCAATGTCAGTACTCTAGATGGCTTTGGTTGTCGCGGTATGAAAGAAGCTATCTCCGCAAGCGGAGTCATATACTACTACATTCAGAGTGTCATGCGCCGTAAGACAAACCACATAACTAGTCTTTCGGTTTTTACTCAAAATGATTGTATGACTTTAGATAAGATTTCTCAGCGCAACCTGGAAATCGTCGAACCTATTTTCAAAGACTCAAAAGGCTCAACACTCTTATCTGTCTTAGATGACTGTGTAACACCTATGGGTAGCCGACTTCTTAGAGAGTGGCTCTTAAGGCCGCTGATCAAGAAAGCTCGAATCGAAGAGCGCCTTGACTCTATAGAATGTTTTGTCAACGATCAAATCACCACTCTAGAACTTCGAGAAGCTCTACAAAATGTCAAAGACATTGAGAGAATCATAACTCGACTCAATCAAGGCTCTGCAAATGCAAGAGAAGTCTTAACATTGAACCGTGCCCTTGAAGCCGTACCTGATATATTAAATATCCTTCACTACATCGACTGTAAGTTAATCAGAGACCTAAAAGTTACAATTCATGACTTTTCTGGCTTAAATGAAGTGATAGAAAAAGCTATACACGAAGAGCCTCCTATCACCATTAAAGATGGTGGAATCATTCGAGATGGATACAATGATGATCTCGATAAGCTCCGAAAAGGAAGTTCAGAAGGTAAAGAATGGCTTTTGAAATTTGAAGCAGATGAAAAAGTTCGTACTGGTATAAAGACGCTAAAAGTGCGCTACAACAAGGTCTTTGGTTACTACATAGAGATTAGTAAAGGCCAGGTACAGCATGTTCCTGATAATTACATGCGCAAGCAAACTTTGGTCAATGCCGAACGCTTTATCACCCCAGAACTCAAAGAAATTGAAAATTCAGTTTTAGGCTCTGAAGATAAATCTAAAGCTCTCGAGTATGAACTATTTCAAGAAATTCGCAATCAAATCGTCGAACACACATCAAAAATTCAAGAAAGTGCGAAAGCACTAGCGGCAATTGACGTTCTCTGCAATATGGCTTCCATCGCGATTAGTAAAAATTACAAAAGGCCAAAATTAAACACAGAAAATAAGATCGATATTGTCGAAGGACGCCACCCTGTTGTTGATAATTTACTTGGTACTGACTCATTTATTCCAAATGACACTCAGATGACTCCTGGCGAAAACCATATGCATATCATAACCGGTCCGAACATGGCTGGTAAGTCTACTTATATTCGTCAAGTTGCACTATTAACGATCATGTCTCAAGCCGGAAGTTTTATTCCTTGTGAAGATGCCAACATTGGCATCATGGATTCAATATTTACACGTATTGGTGCTGCGGACGACCTCAGTCGTGGGCAAAGTACTTTTATGGTCGAGATGACCGAAACAGCCAACATTCTCAATAACACTTCAGAAAATAGCCTTGTCATCTTAGATGAGATTGGCCGAGGAACGAGTACTTTTGATGGACTAAGTTTAGCATGGGCTATTGCCGAGTTTTTACATAGCAAAAAGAGCCTAACGCTATTTGCGACTCACTATCATGAACTAACTGAATTATCATTAACTCAAAAAGGCATCGCCAACTTTAATGTTGCAGTCAAAGAATGGGATGAAAAAATCATCTTTCTTCATAAAATACTTCCAGGCGGCACAGATAAAAGTTATGGTATATATGTCGCTCGTCTTGCAGGGCTTCCAACTAGCGTAATTGACCGCTCGAAAGAAGTATTGAACAACTTAGAAGGATCGGCTGTATCGAATACAGGTCAACCGAGCATTGCGAAAAAGAACAATTCTCGCAAGAAGAAAAATGAGGTAAATGAACAACAACCCAGCCTCTTCGATTGGCAAAACTCCTGATCAAGGAGTATGTAAAGTGATCAAAATGACAAAAAAAAGTGTCTAATTTACGGAGTTATCCAGTGTTTAAAAAATTTCTTTTCTCGATAATGCTTTTAAATTCCTTTTTACTTTTTGCACAAGACGTAGTTGTCTTCTCAAAGTATTCAGAGTCGGCAATCAGCGAACTCGATAAACTATCCTCAGCAACACCTGAAAGTAAATTTTTAGAAATACTCAAACTCGAAGCTCTCAATATAGCAACCGAAGCAGTCAGTTCTCTCAGCACAAAATCATTTAAAGTCGATGAAACTTTAAGCGAAAAATGCAAAGCTATTTCAGACAAGCACATTACCGAATTTAAAAAGAAAGTTCTTGCATTAGAAAAGAAAGAGCGCAAAACAAACATCCCGACTATCAAAGAAGAAACTCTCAATGCTATCAAGAAAGAAATAACTGAACTAGAAAAGCTAGCTCTTAAACCAATCAATGACTCCATCAGTACTTTAGATAAAGAAAAGAGCCACAACCAAACACTTACAAACAAGCTTGCTGCCACGGAACTAACAGCTCTAGATAATGCAGCAAAAACCATCCTCAAAGAATGGAAGAAAGCAAATAAAGAAGCCGTCATTACAACTGAAGGTGAACTTGTAGAAGATATAAAAGAGAAAGCGAAAGACATCACCCTAGCTCAATCTGAAGAAAAGTTCCCATTTCCTCCAAAAGGACAAATTGAAAAAGAAGCCTTAGCAAAATTCAGACTATATAAAGCTGGTGATAAAGTCACCTTAAAGTACGCTCCTGTTCCTACTCGAATTCAAACTGCTTCTGGCACAATCAGGTCTATTGGTCGCGACAAAGTTAAAATTAATTTCGACTCAGTAAATATCAAAGACATCGTCGATCCCATCATAAGAGACGGTATGTCTAAAGAAAAAACTCTCGCAAACAGAGAAAAGTACGTAAAAGATATTTTAGGAAATATCCGCAAAAAAAGAAATCGCTTTTACGATGACAACCTCCAAGCAAATGCTGATAAAATAATCGCCGAAAACCAGAAAAAAGGCTATGTCCTTTATATTGGTAAATGGACGCCAGTACTTGACGTTGTTAAAGCCTACCTTAATCGCGACATCAGCAGCTGGAAAAATGACAAGCTTAATGCAATTGAGAAAGCAACTCTCGCTGATGCTAAACTTATAGATGACATCAACTCAAACACATCTAGCTATAGAGCAGTATTCTCAACAGCTATCGACTTCGCTGGGAAAACGCTCATAACTGAAGCTGAGCTACTTTCAAGTCAAGCTGAGCTCACTGATGTTGATGAACTTGATGACGCCGCCATAGCTGAGCTTGAAGCAAATGAAGCAAAGCTCAAAAAACAAAAAGAAGAAGAAGCTGCCGTTAAAATAAGACAAGCACTTGAAAATAGACAGGCTGCAGACGAGAAAAAAGCAGAAATAGAAAAACAAAAAAACCAAGAAAATGACCTTCCAATAGGTTTGATAGCTGGGGCCATATTAATAATTGGTGTTGTTGCATTTCTTGCATTTAACTCCAAAACAAGAAACAAAATTTTTGGTGGTGCCAAAAAGAAATCTATGCATGAAGTTGTTAGTAACCTTAACGGCGCAGCTGAAGACGCTGCTCCTCCACTACCCGTCCCTGGATCTGGAGGCCCAAGTGGTTCCATGGCTCCTAAGCCAGTCCCAACATCGAATGCGGCAACTCCCACTTCACCATCAGAAAAAACTAAAATTGACTTAGATGATGGCCTGAGCATTGAAAGAGGTGGTGACGAACCAGCTGCTCCTCAAGCTGCTCCAAGGAAGAAAATTTCTCTTAATCTAGGTGGTGCTACAACCAGCCTAGAAAATACCGGATCTATAGATGAGTCTGAAGGTAAAACAGGTGGCGAACTTACTCCTCCTAGTTCTGCCGGCGGGCTTACTCCACCAGGGGGTGGACTTACTCCTCCAGGAGGCTTAACTCCTCCAGGGGGCGCACTAAAGGCACCAGGAAGCTTAACTCCTCCAGGAGGCTTAACTCCTCCAGGAGGCGCACTAAAAGCTCCAGGTTCTTCTGAGTCATCTGATGATTCAGATAAGTCTAACCTTATCGTTAATCCAAATCTCAATGGAACTGGCGACAAACTAAGGCTTAAAAAATAATAAATTTCTTTGTCTTCCAAAGAAACGAAATGTCGAAACAAAATTATAATTGAGCCATTTGGAGATTCTCAATGCTCATACATGAATACCAGGCCAGGGATTTATTTGCGCAGTACAACATCCCTGTTACAGAAAGAAAAGTTTTCGAGTCAATCGAAGGTGTTAAAGAATACGCGACTGAACTCGGTCAGTGTGTTGTTAAAGCTCAAGTCCACGCTGGTGGCCGCGGTAAAGGTGGCGGTGTAAAATTCGCTCCAACTCCTGAAAAAGCTGTAGAACACGCGAACAACATCCTTGGAATGGACCTTGTCACTCACCAAACTGGCCCAGAAGGCTGTCACGTGAGCACAATCATCCTAGTTCCAGGCCTAGACATTGCTAAAGAATACTACCTAGCAATAACTATCGACCGTGCGACTCAATGCCCATATATCATCGCTTCTACTGAAGGTGGTATGGACATCGAAGAAGTTGCCGAAAGCACTCCTGAAAAAATCGCAAAAATCAAAGTAGATCCTTCTGCTGGTTGCTGGCCATACATCGGTCGTAAAGTTGCCGAAGCTCTAGAGCTTGAAGGTAAAAATGCGCGTATAGTTGCTGGCATCGCTCAAAATCTTTACAAAATGTTCATCGAGAAGGACTGCTCAATTGTTGAAGTCAACCCTCTTGTTGTAACTGAACAAGATGAAGTTTACGCAATTGACGGCAAAGTTAACTTTGACTCAAACGCTCTATACCGCCAAAAAGATATCGTTGCTCTTCGTGACGAAAAAGAAGAAGAGCCTCTAGAAGTTGAAGCTTCAAAGCACGACTTAGCATACATCAAGCTTGACGGTAACGTTGCTTGTATGGTAAACGGTGCTGGACTTGCAATGGCAACTATGGACATGATCCAGATCTCTGGTGGTTCTCCTGCTAACTTCCTAGACGTTGGTGGTACAGCTACTCCAGCTCGCGTTGAAGAAGCATTCCGCATACTTCTTAAAGACCCTAAAGTTGAAGGTATTTTAATCAACGTATTCGGCGGAATTGTTCGCTGCGATCTAGTTGCTGAAGGTGTCATCACTGCTGTGAAAAATATTGGTAATATCGATCTTCCAATCGTTATTCGCCTAAGTGGCACAAACTCTACAGAAGGTAAAGCCCTTCTTGCCGAGTCTGATCTCACATTTGAAACAGCTGATTCACTCAACGAAGCTGCAGCAAAAATTGTTGCTGCGGTAAAAAAATAATCGCGGATATTTAAACATGGCTATTTTAGTTACAGAAAAAACTCGCGTCGTTGTTCAGGGTATCACTGGCTCACAAGGCGCTTTCCACACTGGTCTTATGAAAGAGTACTCAAGTGACTTTGTTGTTGCTGGTGTAACTCCAGGTAAAGGCGGTCAAGAGCTTGACGGCACACCAGTTTATAACAGCGTTGCTGAAGCAGTAAGAGAGCAGCAAGTAAATACTTCTGTTATCTTTGTTCCACCTCCATTTGCAGCTGATGCAATCCTAGAGGCAGTTGATGCTGAGCTAGACCTTGTCATCTGTATCACGGAAGGTATTCCGGTTCTTGATATGATGAAAGTAAAGCACGCAATGAAAGACAGCAAGACTCGTCTAATCGGTCCTAACTGTCCTGGTGTTATCACTCCTGGTATTGGTAAAATCGGTATCATGCCGGCAAACATCCACTCTACTGGTAAAATCGGCATCATCTCACGCTCTGGTACTCTTACTTATGAAGCTGTTGATCAAATCACTAAAGCTGGTCTTGGTCAAACAACTTGTGTTGGTATCGGTGGTGACCCTATCAATGGCACTCAGCACCTTGACGTTGTTAAGATGTTTGCTGAAGACCCTGCTACTGAAGGTATCGTTCTTATCGGTGAAATCGGTGGTGATGCAGAAGAGCAAGCTGCTCTATGGATCAAAGAAAATTACAAGAAGCCTGTCGTCGGTTTTATCGCCGGTTTGACAGCTCCTCCGGGAAAACGTATGGGCCATGCTGGCGCTATCGTTGGCGGTGGTGACAGAACTGGTCAAGAAAAGGTAGCTTACCTTGAAGACTGTGGAATCAAAATGGTTCAGTCTCCATCTGATATCGGAGAAGCAATGCTTACATTCTTCAACTAAGAAGAATTAAAGTAAAGCTTTAAAAAAGGCAGCTTTCGGGCTGCCTTTTTGCTTTACATCTCAGTTAACTCTTTTTCCAAGCGTTTTATTTCTTTTTGAATCTTTTCAACAACGCGCAACTTGTAGACATACACAGTGTTTTTTTGAATCTCAAGTTCTGCGGCCACGTCATCCAAACTGCGGCCTTTCAAAAGCATCAAATAAGTATTTTTAACTTTATCTGTAAGCTCTTTCTCAACCTTCTTCCAAGCTGCATTTGCCAAAAAAAGTTTCCATTCGCGCTCAGCGATAGTCTCTATTTCTGGAAGAGACACTTTATCTAAATAATTTTTTAGTTGTGTTTTATCTTCACCAACTGCTTCATTGAGCATACGTGACTTTTTCTTAATAAGATCGATTGCCATATTTCGTATAATTGTACACAAAAAAGACCTAAACGTTCCTCGTTTAGTCGAGTACTCAAACTCAGGTAGTTTCTCCCAAAGTTTTAAAAGTACTCTTTGGAGTATATCTTCAGCATCGTGATGCTCAAGATTCATATTTCTTGCGACAATATAAATGTAGTTTTTATAGTAACTGACAAATTCATTCCAAGACTTTTCATCTCTTTGATTTTTAACTCTAAATAAAAGAGTTTCACGAGTTTTATAAATTTTGGTCATGGAATATTAACTTTATTTTTTTCGCAATATTTTATAATATGAATTTTCTGCATCAATTACCTCTGACGGCACAGCAAATTCTGGCTTTTCTTGAGAGTTAAATCCCTTTATTGGCTGCACTATCTCGTCATTGGTCATAAAAAATACTAACGAAACTAACATCACACACACAACTACACTCAAGACAACAACATCTTTCTTGGCTTTTTTCGCCTGCACTCTATACTTTACAGCTTCATGCTTATAACGCGAGATCTGTCTATTAAGAAGCACTTGCTGACGTTTCTCTAAAGCAATAAATGTCGCATTTATTTTATTAAAAGACTGCATCATTTCATCCACTGTCAAAAAGCGCTCCGATGGATCAACCTCCAATGCTTTTTGAATAAGTACTACTAGGTCATTCTCCTCTTCGTCCTCAGGCAAGTCTAACTGCCCTGTAACGGTCTTTTCTAGTATCTCCTCAACATCTTGACCTTCTACTGGAGAACGATAAAAAAGGATGGCATAAAGCAAACCACCTAATTGATAGATATCTGTCGAAGCAGTTTTTTCCTTCTGACTTATCTGTTCAGGAGCCATATAACCCGGACTCCCCTTAAGAAATACGCCAGACTGGCTTGTTAATGCATAATTCTCAATTGTCTCAAACTCAGGTAAAATTCGGGCTAAACCCCAATCACAAATAAAAACTTTCTTTTCGACATCGTCAACCAAGACATTTTCAGGCTTTATATCTAAATGAACAACCCCCTCTGAGTGAGCATATGAAATAGCGGCAGCTACTTTCTTAAATATTTCCAGCCTCTTTTTTAAAGGAAAACGCTCAATAAACTCTTCTGTACCAAGGGATATTTCTTGTAAGATACTGGCTAAGCTAATGCCTTTAGAAAAGTGCATCGCCATATAAGGGCCGTGTGAATCATGAACGCCATAGTCATATAGTTCGACAATATTTTCATGCTTCAACATTTCCGTAATTTTTGCTTCTTTGAGGAAACGCTCTACAGACTTCTGGTCACCTTTATTTTTTAAAGTGGCAATAGCTAATATTTCGCCCGAGATTTTAACCTCACAGCGATGAATAACCTTCATGCCGCCTCGGCCGATCTCTTCATGAAACTTTATAGAGTGCTCACCAGGAGCTTCATTCTCCGCCGCATGGGAAAGTGGAAACTTTATCTCATCATCAAGATTCACTATATCTTCATCAAAAACTTGCAGTAAGTCTTCATTCAATGAATCAAATAAAGCTTCTCTTTCCTCTGGTGTACTATTTTTTAATAAATCGTCCATCTACCACATCTTTCTTGAAGTCACTTTACTATACCGATAAATTCATTATTTGACGAATTCTTTTAACCGATGAATTTGCAGCATATAATTATAGCAAATAAGTTAGTTACATAACCTCAGCAAAGGCACTCATGAGAACATTTCTATTAACTGGTCTGCAAGAAACAAACCTCAAAGCTGCTGAGTACATCGCCTCTCTAAAGTTTAAATCCCTCAATTTCCCTTTACAGAAAATGCAAAAGTCTAATGTGCTTGCGTCTGTACCTCATGATTGCAACTGGATTTTCTTCACATCTGCAACAGCGGTTAAATTCTTTTTTAAACTCGGTCTTTCGACTATAGGGAAAAGTGTTGCAGTTGTTGGGCCTGCGACTAAAAATGCTCTGAAGGAATATAATATCGAGGCGGATTTTATGCCGCAGGACAACTACTCAGCTGAAGGTCTAATAAAAAGCTTCCCAAACAAACAAGCTCAGTCTATTTTCTACCCCTGCTCTAAGATCGCTAAAACAACTCTCCAAGACGGCCTAAACAGTGCAGGTCACACTGTCACACGCTACGATATGTATGAGCCTGTAGGAATAAGCTATGATACGCTCCCCAGCTTTACTGACATTCTATTTTTCAGTCCATCTGCTGTCGAAATCTTCCAAAAAAGATTTGGTAACTCAAGCCTAGAAAACAAAAAAGCAGCCGCAATAGGAAAATCTACTGCGACTGCTTTTGAAAATATTTTTAACCGCAAAGCTTGCTGTGCTTCTCAAAGTACAGTAAGAGCTACGGTTGATGCTCTTCTATAAAAATTTATAGATATCTTCGAGCTCAAGCTTCTGGTCAATCATCATTACTTGTAAGTGATAAAGTAGCTGAGAGATCTCTTCGGCGGCTTCATCTTTACTTTCATGTTCACATGCCATCCAAACTTCTGCAGCTTCTTCTACAATTTTCTTACCAATTGCATGAGTGCCTTTCTCTAGTTGTTTTACAGTACCAGAGTTTGGATCGCCATTAGCGGCTTTTTCTTTCAATTCAGAAAAAAGTTCTTCAAAGTTTTTCATCAAAATCCTTAATTATTTTGTCGCATCGCTAACGATGTGTAAATCTCTTTGTGGGAAAGGTATGCTTACACCCTCTCTATCGAAAGCCTTTTTAACTTCCTCATGCATATAAAAATATACATCCCAATAATGATCTGCATGAACCCAAGGACGGACCGCAAAATTAACGGAACTATCTCCGTGCTCTAGAACACCAACAAATGGCTCTGGTGTCTTAAGGATAAGATCACTACCCTTCATCACTTTCATGCAAATTTCTTTAACTTTATCGATATCATCAGAATAAGATACACCAAAAACCAAATCCATTCTTAATTCATCAGTCTCTGTAAGGTTTGTAATCGATGAAGCAGTCATTTGCGAGTTCGGAATAATCACCGTCTTATTATCAAGTGTTACAAGAGTCGTAGTAAAAAGTTCTATTGCTCTGACAAAACCAAGTGAGCCGCCGGCTTCAATCAAATCATCGACCTTGTAAGGACGGAAAACCATTATCAAAACACTGGCTGCAAAGTTTGACAAAGCACCCTGCAAGGCTAAACCAACGGCTAAACCAGCTGCACCAATAACGGCGATCATTGAGTTAGTTTGAACTCCCAATGATGCAAGAGCTGCAATGATAACAAAACCTAGTAGTGCCATATAAACAAGATTTTCAGCAAAAGTAACCAATGTTGGCTCTGCTTTAGCCTTAATCATGCTTGCTTTAATTATTTTAGTTATAACTTTAGCAATCAAACGCCCTACTATCAGGATGACGATTGCACCAATTATTTTTAAACCATATTCAGCCGCAAAGGTCTGAACAGTTTCTGTAATAATCTGTAGTTGATCCTTCGCTGGCTCTGGCGCCTTTTGACCTTCAGTTGCTGCTTGTGCTAAAATAAACATGGCACTCCTCTCTACTCAATTTACTATTAAACGGATACTGCTGCTTCTGCTAAGACGATTCTAAAACCCATGACAAAGTAACGTGAATCTGGTGGATTTATGTATCTTGCAGAAGGACGACAAACGTCAGGTGCAAGTAACCAACAGCCACCTTTTGCGACACGGTTAGAACCAAGTTTGTAATGAGGATTTATAACATCATTTTTGAAAAGTCCTGTTAGAACATTTCCTTTTTCGTACCAAGAAGGTTCACGGAAGTCACATGAATCAAGGCACCACTCAAAAACGTTACCTTGCATGTCAAACAAACCCCAATTGTTAGGCTCTTTAAGGCCTACTTCATGAGACTGTTCATTACTATTTTTGAAGAACCAAGCTGTGTGGTCGATATCGTCAATCAAATCATCTTCACGACCTGCGCGACAAGAGTATTCCCACTCTGCCTCTGTAGGTAGCCTGTAAACGAAAGGCTCAGGAAGGTTACCTGCTTCTCTTTCACGAGCTGTTAAGCGACGGCAGAATTCATTTGCGGCAGTCCAACTAACTTTCTCAACTGGAAACTTTGAACCATCTTCTTGGCTTTCAACTGGGAAGTTACTTGGATTTTTACCATCCATTATCTCAGCATATTCTCTTTGAAGAATTGGGTAGATACCCATCCAGAATTGGCGCGTCATGTTTACACGGTGACGTGGACGTTCATTGTATGGGCCGTCATCGCTGCCCATGTAGAAGGAACCTGGCAGTACTTTCTTCATCTCTAATTGAAGCTCTGGGACAATATATATATCGCCAAAGTCATGGTCGGGAACATCGTCAATTATCTGAATGACTTTAGGAATCTCTTCCTCTACTATTTCCTCAACTTCTTCTACTACGTAATCAAACTCTTCTTCTATTTCGTCCATCAAAAACTTCCATCATTATAAAATTTCAAGCGGCTACTTTAGCCTGCCAAACACTCAAACCCAAATTTTTTTGTCAAATTAACTTTTTACAGAAACACAAAGAACTAATAGTCAACTACTTACACTCAAAATAAAATTAGGCGTAATCTAACAATTTGTGCTCTGGGTTCTCTTTTAGAGCGTATTCTTTTTCCCATTCGCTAGAGAATAGAACCATAGGTCTTTCTCCTTTATCTTGGACCATACGAGCACTGTAAGGAGTCTTAAAGTCTTCCGGAGCTCCTTTAAGCCATGCACTACATGTATATGGAAGCATCTCAAGTTTAGTATCTACTCCGTACTCTTCATTCAGCCTATGCTGAAGAACCTCAAACTGTAGACGACCAACAGCTGCCACAAATGGGTAGCTATAACTATCTTTCCACTCGTGAAGTAACTGAACTGTACCTTCTTTCGCCAGCTGAGTAAGACCTTTATCAATTGCTTTTCTTTTTCCTAAGTCTTTAGGCGTAATTCTCGCAAAAAGTTCCGGCTGGAACTGTGGAAGTGCATCAAACTTTATATCACCTTTTGCACAAAGAGTATCACCGATGGCTAGACCAACTGTATTATTTATGCCGATCACATCGCCAGGAAAAGCTTCTTCAACTGTCACTCGTTCTGCAGCCATAAGACTATGCGGGCTCGCAAGTCTAACCTTCTTACCACTATCTGAGTGAAGGACTGTCATATCCTTTTCGTATTTACCGGAATTTATACGCAGAAAGGCAATACAATCACGGTGCTTCGGATTCATATTTGCCTGAAGCTTAAAAACAAATGCACTAAAGTCAGGGCTCATAACATCAACCTGAAGCTCTTCATCGGCTTTATTAAATGCCTTACGACTCCATGGGCTTGGCGCAAACTCGATCAAAGAATCAAAAAGAGGTTCAACACCAAAGTTTGTCATCGCTGAGCCAAAAAAGATCGGCGTTACTTTAAAATCTAAGTAAGCTTCACGAGTAAATTTATTTCCAGCTTCATCTAAAAGCATTAAATTTTCTTGAAGCTCTTCAACTTCCACTGCAGATAAGTTTAAACGTGGCTCTAAATCATCAACTTTTATTTTTTCGACTTCTGGCCTTAAACTACCACCGGAAGCAATTCGAGTATAAAAGTGACACTCATTAGTCGCTCTATCAACAATTCCTTGGAACTCTTTACCTGAACCAATTGGCCAATTAATCGCACTTGCTTGGATTCCAAGAACATTTTCAACTTCTTCCATCAAGTCTATCGGATCTCGACCGTAGAGGTCCATTTTATTTACAAAAGTGATAACAGGGATGTTTCTCAAGCGACATGCATCAAATAGTTTTAAAGTCTGAGCTTCTATACCTTTTGAAGAATCGATAACCATGATAACGCTGTCTGCAGCTGTTAAAGTACGGTAGGTATCCTCTGAAAAGTCCGAGTGACCAGGAGTATCCAGAACATTAATTTTATGTCCCTTATACTCAAACTGCATTGAAGAAGAGGATATAGATATACCTCTCTCTTGCTCCATGCTCATCCAGTCTGATGAAGCATTTTTTGAGCCTTTACGTCCACTGACCATACCAGCTGTACGAAGCATGCCTGAGTAGAGGAGTAACTTTTCTGTAAGTGTTGTTTTACCCGCATCCGGGTGACTTATTATCGCAAACGTACGACGACGTTCGACTTCTTCTTTCATTGCAGACATTCTAAATACCATGATTTCATTTTGATCACAAATATCTTGCAAAAGAACAATTTGTCCATTTGAGAACTAGTAAAAGACTCCATTTAAGACTCCAGCCAAGCTCACCGTTATTTAATAATTTACCTTGACAAAAAGCCCTTTCTTATATACTCTTTGCCCTTGACCAGCATAGTACTGGTACATTGAATATAGATAGGGGGAAGAACTAAGCTATATTGGAATCCTTCCCTGTTAGATAATGAGAGAAAAAACGATGCCGAAATACAAAGCAATAGAACCGATAAAGATCGAAAACAGGCAATGGCCTGATTCGCAGATCAACTCTAGTCCACGCTGGTGTGCTGTCGACCTCAGAGACGGCAACCAGGCGCTTCCAAATCCACTCACGCTGGATCAGAAGAAAGAGTATTATCAGCTGCTGCTCGACATCGGTTTTAAAGAAATAGAAGTTGGATTCCCTTCCGCTTCAAAAGACGATTTTGACTTCTGTCGTTGGTTAATCGATGAAAATCGCATACCTGATGATGTAATGATTTCGGTCTTGGCTCCTTCACGCCCAGACTTGATCACCAAGACGATGGAAGCCCTAAAAGGCTACCCAAAGGCTCTTGTGCACATCTACGTAGCAACAAGCGATCTTCACAGAGAACACGTTCTTGGTAAGACTAGAGAAGAAACTATAAAAATAGTTCACGCCTCTATCGCAACTATTAAAGAATGTGCCGCTAACCAACCTGAGACTCGCTTTTATTTAGAATTCTCTCCTGAAGAATTTACTGATACTGACCTCGATTTTGCAATCGAAGTATGTGACGACGTTGTTGAACAATGGGATCCGCAAGAAGGTGAAACTGTTATTCTAAACCTTCCTGCTACTGTTGAGAGACGCCCTCCCACTCACTATGCTGACATGATCGAAGTCTTTATGAAAAAGCTTAAAACTAAGCAAGCTGTCATTTCACTTCATGCTCACAATGACATGGGCTGTGCAGTTGCCTCTACAGAGATGGCGCTACAAGCCGGTGCTCACCGAGTAGAAGGTACACTTTTTGGTCATGGTGAAAGATCTGGCAATGTCGACATGGTCACGCTTATTCTAAACCTACAATACATGGGTGTAGATACAGGAATAGACTTCTCGAACTTGGTTGAAATAAACGAAACTATTTCACGCTTAACTCAGATGCGCCCTCATCCACGCCACCCATATGTTGGTGACCTGGTCTTCTCCGCATTTTCAGGTTCTCACCAAGACGCCATACATAAGTGTCTTGTAAGGAAAGATGAAATGATGGAACACTTTGGTCAATGGAAGATTCCATACCTACATGTAGATCCAGCAGATGTCGGTCGTAACTTTGAAAAGTTCATTCGCATAAATAGTCAATCTGGAAAGGGCGGTATCGCTCACATGATTGAACTGGAGCATCAAATAAAGCTCCCTAGAGAGTTTCAGGTGACCCTTGCTAAAGCTGTTCAAGCTTATGCCGAGGATGTTAGCCGTGAAATCACTAGTGATGAACTAACAAATGTTTTCAGAGAAAACTTCATGGAAGCTAAGTCTCCAATTGAGCTCGTAAAATACTGGCCGTATCCAGATGAAAAAAAGCCATCTGACATACACGGCAAAGTCGAGCTTCTTTACAATGGCGAGGCAAGAACTCTTGAAGCGGATGAAGATGGTCCAATTGCAGCATTTGTTGCAGCATGTCGCCAACTTGATATCCCTTCATTTGAACTAGTCAAGTATGAAGAAGACTCTCTTGGTCATGGTGCGAAATCTGAAGCTGTTACATTTGTGACTATTAAGTGCTCTGAAAAAGTATTCTACGGAATCGGAACTCATAGCAATATTGACCAAGCTGCTGTTAAAGCAGTCGTTGCAGCTTTAAATAACATGCTCAACAATGGCTAATACTCTGGTAACCGGTGGTGGTGGTTTTTTAGGCCGTCACATAGTTAACCTACTTCTTGAGCGCGGAGATAACGTCTCCGTGCTCAATCGATCTTCCTACCACGACCTTGAAAAACTAGGCGTTACTTGTTTTACTGGGGACCTTCGCAACTTCGAAGATGTTTCCAAAGCTGTCGACGGTAAAGACACTGTTTTCCACGTAGCTGCTAAAGCTGGAATTTGGGGACCTGAAGAAGATTACTTTGGCATAAATGTTACTGGTACCGAAAACATACTCAAAGCCTGTAAAGAAAAGAATGTCTCAAAGCTCATCTATACATCTTCTCCCAGTGTTGCCTTTGGTACAGAAGCTATAGAAAATGGCGATGAGTCACTTCCCTATCCAACCGAGTATCTAACAGCTTATCCTAAGACGAAAGCTATCGCAGAACGAAAAGTCTTGGAAGCAAATGATTCTTCACTATTAACCTGTGCTCTTCGCCCGCACCTCATTTGGGGACCAGGCGACAACCACTTAGTTCCAAGAATTCTTGAAGCCGCGAGATCTGGTAAACTCATGATAGTTGGCGATCGCCAAAACTTAGTTGATGTTACTTATGTTGAAAATGGGGCGCTTGCTCACATTCAAGCAGCTGACAAGCTTGTAAAAGGCAGTCCTGTTTGCGGTCAAGCCTACTTCATAGGGGATGCAAAACCGGTCAATTTATGGGATTGGGTAAATGAACTTCTTGAGAAGAATAACATAACAGCCCTAAATAAAAGCATCTCCTACAATAAAGCAAAAAAAGTTGGGGCTGTCTTAGAGTTCTTTTATAAAACCTTTAGACTTAAAGGCGAACCTCGGATGACTCGCTTTATTGCTGCACAACTAGCGAAATCACACTACTTTTCTCACCAAAAAGCGTTCGATCACTTTGGTTTTAATCCCAAAATAGACAATGAAGAGGGTCTTAAAAGAACTCTTAAGTGGCTTAAGAAGGCTTAAGAAGGCTTAAGAGCTAAGGTAAATCTATTACCTTCTGCATCTGTATATATTTCTGACTTCAGACCAACTGGTGGAGCTGGAACTCTGAGTGGCTCAAAGTTTGCATCTAGCAAGCGAGTTTTCACAGCTTCAAAATCTGGCGTGTAGTAAACCCACATGATCGAACTGTCTTTTTGCTTATCTGCCTTAGTTTGAGAGCGAATACCAACAATCAGCCCATTATCCAGTTGAAACTCTATCCAGTGATTACTGTCTACAACTGGAGAGCCAAGTCCTAATGTATCGCGATAGAAAACTCTCGCTTGATCTAAATCTGACACACTAATTATGACTCCGTAGGAACGATCATCCATATTTTCGCCTTAAAATTTGAGATTTTATTGATCCACGTAGATTTTTTAGCACAAAAGCACAAATCCAAGTGACAAAACTTAAGTTGTAACTTAACTTAAATTAGTAAAATGGCAAAAGTTTAAGAGAAAAGTATTTCGTAATAAGATATGGAAAAACACAACATCCTTGGTAAAAAAGCAGAAGCTTCGGCGGCTTTCAAAGAAAAACTCATCTCAATCATTGCCTGGATCTTCATTCTCTTTTGCATTTATTTTGTTGTCTACCTTTCTAAGATTGGCCTTCAAGCACTCTTTTTAAATTCAAATAAGCACTTCACTCTAGAAGCTATCCACATTTCAGCCAAAGGACTGCCTGAAAATACACAGGGACTTGTCGACATAGAAGATCTTGAGGATTCTCTAGACTTACACATCGGTGCTGACAATCTTTTTGAACTAGATCTACAAAGAATCCGCCGACTCGTCAATCGCGACATCCGCATAAAGACTTCCGAAGTTTCATACCTTTTCCCAGACACAATAAAAATAGAATTTGTCGAGAAAGATCCAGTCGCTAGACTTTTAAATAGAAACCTAATTGACTACGACGGCCAAGTCATCCCTAGTGGTAGAAATGATCTACAACTACCAGTCATTGCAGGTAAAGACTACAAACCTGGAGAACTCATTGATTCCGAAAGCATCCAGATCCCTTTAAAGTTCATTCGTTTTCACGAAGGTTTCAGAATGTTCTATGATCCTATCAAACCGCTTATCCAGAAAAACGAAATTGCTGCTTTAGAAATCATTAAAATTAAAATGATCTCACTCAACAAAGACAATACTCTCGGCGTTATACTAAGAGCTTCACCGACATTTATGGTCGCTGACAATGCTCGTTTAAAACTACCTGCAGACGATTTTGAAGTTGGCTTACGAAGAGCCTGTATCGCCATCATGCAAAATGCTTTGGTAAGAAAAGAAACTAATAAAATTGACGCTAGATATAGCAGCACACCCACGGAGTAGTCATGCCTAAAATTGGTCAAAGAAAAACTCAACAGCGAGAGCTCATTTTAGATCTTATAACTGCATCACATGGACCACTATCCGTTGATGAAATTTTACAAAAATCGAATGATGCCGGATTGCAGGTTGGCGTAGCAACCATATACCGCACAGTCAAACTTTTACTAGAAAATAAAATGATCTGCCAAGTTATCTTACCTGACGGTCAAAGTCGCTATGAAACTGCTAAGTCTGCCGACCACCACCACCATCACCTCCATTGTAACAAGTGCGACAAAGTCATAGACATACATAAATGTTGTGAGCATCTCAAAGAAACTGAAGTCGAGGGCCACCTAATACAGCGTCATGAGATAACACTTTTTGGAATCTGTAAAGAATGTCGTAACGAGTAACTTATTTCGGCTGAGTTCGCCATCTTTGGTGCATCCAAATCCACTGCTCAGGATGCTTCAGTAGAAACTCTTCAAAAGGTTTAATTAACTCACGAACGTTAGTTTCAACTTCCTCATCAGGGTTTTCACACTCAATAAATTTAACAGACGGCAAAAACTCTGCTCTGTGATTAACTAAATCGTCACTACGATAACTAAATGCAGGAACAACAGGACACTTAAACCTTTTGGCTAAAACATAAGGCGCCGCAAAAGTAGAGGCTTTTTTACCGAAATGATCAACAAAAACACCATCACTTCTTTTCGAGTTCTGATCCATCACCAAAAGGCAAATAGCATTCTTCTTCAATGCCCTACGAATATTCAAAACAGCTTTATCTTTGAAAATAGTTTTTATACCTTTGGACTCTCTGAGCTGTCCAAATATATAATCATTATCAACATGTTTAAGTCTCTTGACTACTACATGTAAATCATAACCAAGGCCAACTAAACTAGCCATAGTGCACTCCCAGTTGCCTGTATGACCCGAAACCATAATAACACCCTGATTGTGACTCAAAGCTTTATCAAGATGCTCCAAACCATCAAAAGTGGTCATTTCCTTTACAGTTTCTTGAGAAACCGAGGGCATTTTCAGTATTTCAATAAGCAGCAGGCCAAAATGACGATATATGCGACTTAAAATATTTTTAGGCCAATTTTCTTTTGAACCATAAACTTGATTCAAGTTCCTAACTATCCTGTCTTTTTTGAAACCTATCATATGCAAAAACTTACCTATACATTTGCCCTTAAAGACAATTAAGGGCCTAGGCATATGACCAACTGTCCAAAAGACTATCTTTACTAAGGTGGTAATTATTTTGCTTTTCATGAACCATTCTTTGTTAATTGATAAAGCTGACCACACATTTGAATTAATTTTACAATTGTCAAGTTGCTATAGTCTGACGTTTATGTTAAAGTTCAGAGATAGCGATTCGGGATCAAGTAAATTTTAACAAAACAGGGTGATTTTCATGGAGTCAATAGCAACATTTTCATGCTTCAATTGTCAAAGCATCAATGAAAAAGGCAATACTAGTTGCAATGACTGCGGTGAATTAACGACATTAGCATTCCTTAAAAGTCGCGGTACAGGAAATGTTCCCAAAGACTTCATTTGGGCCCTGTATCCTTACGACATGAACATAGGTTCCAGTACGAGTAACGACATAGTTATTCCAAGTAATAGACTTGAGAAGAAACACTGCAAACTGGTTTTCCAAAAGGATTCATTTTTTGTTGAAAGAACTAGTAAAGAAAACCCTGTTTTAATCAATGGTCACAATGTCCAACTTGGTGTCAAACAAAAGCTTTCAAATGGTGCAATTGTCAAACTTGGACTAGATGAGATTCAAATCACTTACCATTTAACTATCTCTCAGACTGATATGAACATCAAAACAGAGAAAGAGAGAACTCAGATAAAGCTTGATAAAGAATACTCTGTCAATCAATCATCTAATAGACTTATGATGATGCTGGGCTACCTTCAAGAGCTGCACTCTTCTACAGACATACGCGAGCTTTTAAGTAGTTCTGTAGATGCTGTCCTTAAGCTTACTGGCCTAGATCGAGGCTATGCTTTCATCACCGAGTATCACGAAGATCAAATGAGTTTACAAGAAGTAGTTTCTCGTAAAGTTGGTGGTTTAGACTTTAAAGAAAAAGATTATAAGATCAGCAAAAGCATGCTTCAAAGAGTTCTACAGGGCGATGGCTCGGTCATTATTGAAAATGCCGATCTCAACTCCATCTCTAGTAATTCTATGCGAGACTTTAAGATCAAATCTTTAGTTTGCTTACCTCTTAATCAAGTTGATCCTGAGACAAAAGAAACTCGACTTCTTGGGGTTATCTACGCCGATAAAATGATGGCAACTGCCGCACTTCCAGCTCACACCCAATCTACTCTTCAAATGTTGATGCAAATGATCGTTTCGAACATAGGTCGCTGCATGTCTTACCAAGAAGCAATCGACACTTGTAACCAATATAATGAATATTTCAAAAATCTTGCTGATGAATTGACAACTATCCATGGTAACATTGCTGTTATAGCAGAAAATATGGAAAAAAGTGTTGGCCAAGATAGCTTTAAATCTCTTGGAAAGTACTTAACTGGTGAACAACAAAAGATGAGTTCTATCATTGGCAGTGTTCAGGAAGCTGCAAGCAGCTAATTCTTTAAAACAGACCTGTACCTTTTCAAACAGAAGAGTAACTTCAGCATCTCAATTTTAGGATGCTGAATGAAGAACTACCTCCATATTTTCAAGTACCACCATGAAGACACAGAGCTTTACAAACTTGAACAAAAATATGCTTTTGCCCAAGGTTTTTCAGATTTGCGGTACTTTGAGAGCTCTAGCGTCCAATCAATTGAAGAATCATCGTTCGGTGTTGCAGTAATTGACATTTTCTATAAATCCGAAAGCCTTGATGATCTAAGAGAACACTTAAAAAACAATCTACCCTTTCTCTACGAAGTCAGACTAGCAAACTACTCCATTGGCTTTGAGCCGAACTGCCTACTCAAAGACTTAAGGTCTTTATTCCCCGTACTAAAACTCACAGCTAATTTATCTGACCCAAAAGAAGTGTATCTACTAACTCGAACAAAAAGCCACTGGTACTTTGGCCGAAAAGTTAGTCACTGCCCCCAACTTTGGATTAATCATAAGCTAAAACCAGAAACTATGTCTAGTGCTATACCACACATGCTAGCTCGATCATCTTTACTATCCTTCAAAAAACTCGGTGCGAAAAAAGTAATTGACTATTGCAGTGGGTCCGGCACATTTGCCATAGAAGGTGCATCTCTTGGTCTAGATATGACAGCTATAGACCTTAATCCAAAAATGACCGCCATGACTCGACAAAACTTAAAGCACTTCAATTATGAAGCTAAGACACTAACTGAAAATGCAGTTACCTTCAGTGAAAAGGCTGATGTCGGCATCGTTGACTTCCCTTATGGTTTTCATTGTCAAAGAGACCTGGATGAAGAAAAGCTAATCATCCAAAATGTTATAAAGTCCACAAAAATGAGTTTACTCATTCATGGAGAAGATATTTCAGAATTTATCGAAAAGTCGGGCGGTGAAGTTTTTGATAAAGTCATTATCCCTTCCGTTAATCTAAAGCGTCACCTTCACCTCATAAGGACTAAAAATGTTTCAGTTTGAGCCTATTGGTCATATAAAGTCTGACTTTGTTGAAAAGTTTGGCATACCTAGACAACCTGGATTATCGCCAAACTCTGAAGCTGCAGTCATACTACCAAAAAATCAGTTCAATGAAGAGGCTCTTAGGGATCTCGATGGCAATAGCCACATTTGGCTCATCTTTGTCTTTAACTCTCTCAAAAAAACTCCCGACAAAGCTCGTATAAGACCTCCTCGACTCGGTGGCAATAAATTTGTTGGAGTTTATTCAAGCAGAAGCCCCTATAGACCAAACCCAATTGGGCTTTCCCTTGTGAAGCTAAATGGGATATCGATTGAAGACAATGAAATAAAAGTTCATATTAAGAATCACGATCTTTTGGATAATACCCCAATCCTAGACATCAAACCATTCAGTGAGTTTGACCAACCAAAATCAGATGTGTTTTTTGGCTGGCAAAGTATCGAGTGGCCTACACTAAACATCTCCCTGAGTGAAAAGGCTGAAGTAAAACTGCGAAACAAAACTTCACTTAAAAAGCAAATTATTGAATTACTCGAAAATGACCCAAGACCAGCTTATCACAGAAAACAAACTGGAAAGAATATCCATGGTCTCAGTCTTGGAAATTATAATATTAAGTTTTCCATCGAAGCTACTGAATGTGAAGTCCTCGATATCCACCCTATAAAAAATTAAATTGACAGCTCTTCACAAGAAGAAAACTTTCTTATATAATATTTTAAAGTTTGGCCATCTTGCATGGCTCCATTCAATGGCGCGACCTTAGCTGGGACAGGGGTAACTAAGTGGGATTAGAGTTTAAATTCACATGACGAATAAAGAGAAAAACAACAACGACACTGTTGAATTCCCTCATGACATCCATACCTATAAGCCGTATCATGAAAATATAGAAGTCTTTGACCGTGCCTCCGACAACCCTGCTTATAAGTACAGCTTAAAAGCAAGCGAAGAAAAGTTCTGCACTGTTTCTGAAGATGAAAAATTTGCCTTTGAATTGATGGATGGCAAAAAAACTGTCGACGAGATAGCTGCCGTATATCTTGAAGAAAAAGGTGCTATTGCTCTAACGATGATTCGCCGTTTGACGGTTCGTCTATGGCAAGAAGGCATGTTAAGCGACTCAGTCGACACTCCTAAAAGCAAAGAAGTTTCTTCAGAGAAAAGACTTAAGTTACCGGGACTTAATAAAATCGGTAAATTCTCAGGTCCTATTTTGGGTCACCTTTTCACAAACCCACTTTCCTTAATTCTCTTTTTGGGTATCGGTATTTATGGAGCTCAGATATTAAGCGAAGTGTATTCTGACCCGACAAAGGGAAAGTCATTATTTGCTTTTAAGAACAACACCAACCTTGGTTTTGTCGTATTATTCTTAACTCTATTTGGCGCGTCTTTAACTAGATTCCTCATCTTCTCTTCTGCCATTGGTAAATTAAAACTAGGCATAACCTCAGCAGGTCTATCATATAACAATGGCTTTGGCGGTCTTTACCTAAGTGCACCGTCTTTAACAACTCTCACCGCAACAAAAAGATTTTGGGTAAGACTAAGCGGATTAATCATTTGCTTTGGTCTATTTGGCATATTCCTCACTATTGAAAAACACACGAAGCTAAGTCCAGACACAGCAACTTTATTGTTCCAAATTGGCTTCTACCTGCTACTTTATTGTCTATATCATTGCTGCCCTATGATCAACTCCGACCTTTATGTAGCCTGCTCTGATTATTTAGACGAAAAGCACCTGAGAAAAAGTTCAGTCTCATTTGTCCAAAACCATATTCAAAGTTTTTTCTCTCCAGCTAAAAAACAATCTGGTGACACCGTCATCTATATTATGTATTGTGCTGGAACTTTATTGTGGGTTGCCGGAACAGCACAACTACTTCTCTTAGCACTAGCACAAAACTCAAAGATCATCTCTGGAATATTCGACAATAACAAAGAAGCATCTGCATATATACTTCCAGTCCTTTTCTTACTGCCTATATTCATCGCGATATGTATAAGTTCATACTTATTTTACCGGTTTATCGTAAAGTCAGTAACTAGTATAAAAACCTTCAAAGTATCTAAAAATATGATCATGCTGGCTTTCGGTATGACTGCGGCCCTACTTCTCTTACTGAGAGCAACAGATCAAAACACCAGAAGCGTTATTTATCACATCATCATTATTGGTGCAACTATTCTTGCGACTAAATACGCGTGGAGTCTAAAAAAGAAATTCACTGCCAGTCCTTTTAAAGCTTACCTCACTTGTATGGCGATTTTTTCTATACTACTTCTCGGTAACTTCCTCACAATTAAAGTCCAAGCTTGGAATAACTACACTTGGATAACTAGCGCGTTATTAGCTGCCACCCTACTTATTGCAACACTCTCTCACTGTAAACTTGAGTGGTCTGAGTTTATAAAATCAAAACTAGACAGCTTTAAAGTTTCAATACTACTAACTATCTGTTTAGCTCTTCTATGGATGGTAAATAGTTACTTACAAAATCTTGCCAATACAGACATTGTCATGAAACCTGGAGATAGCTTTAACTCCATAGAGTTTTCAAGAATTGTCGGTCTTTATGGATTCATCGCTCTTTCTCTGAGCCTCGTACTTTCCATACCGACATTAGTATACAAACGAAATACCGAACAATTCGCTCCGGCCTTTGCAATCATTTTTGCATCACACTTGCTTTTATACTTTTCCATCATCTCTATTCTTGGTTTTTCCGAAGACAAACTATGGGAATCATTCACTGCGACTGCAGTGCTACTCTTAATTGGCATTGAAAGTCTAAAATTCACGCAAGAAAACAGAGAGTTCTCAATACCTCCATTCCCATTTGGTATCTCTCAAAATGAATTAAATGCTCTTACGGCGGGATTCGATTACACAATCAAAAACTCACTAAATTCCATAGAGAAAGACTTTGGTCCAGCCAATACATCGTATATCACAAGAAGCTTTAAAGAATATAATCAAAAACTTTCACTTGACTGGGACTTAAACAATATTCCAGTTTCGGACACGAGCATCAACAACCTTGGTGAAGTCTATAAAAATACTTTTGGCAAGTTTAAGCAACTCTCAATCAATTGTTGTGGGTTTTCATATATAAATGCCCTTTTGACTGAAATAGAAGATCATCTTCATACTCAAGCAAAAGAAGTTATAGAAGAAAGGATCGGTCTACTCGAGAAAAAAGCTAAAAGTGCAGATAAAAAAGTTCTTTCTGAAAGTGATAAAAGACAGTTAGTTTCACAAACAATCTTTTTTGAAGGTATAGAAGGAGACGAACTAAAGAAACTTCTTTCATGCCTTCATACTGCAACCTATGATATTGGCGATGTACTTATAAAACAACACGACAAAGGTGATAGACTTTTCATCCTAGCTGAAGGCCACGCCCAAATTGAACTCGAAAATCTTGCAGGTCATTCACAAATAATCGCTCACATTTCCAAAAATGAATTCTTTGGAGAAGTCGCCCTTATTAAGGACATACCAAGAACTGCGACAGTCAGAGCGACTCAACCATGTTTAGCTCTTTACCTCAAGAAAGTTGATTTCGATAACTTCTTAAAATCAGATGAAGATAAAAAAGATAAAATCCTTTCCACGCTAAATTATCTTCGTTTAATTAAGTCCATACCTCTCTTTAAAGAGTTAGACACAAGTGTCATTAATTTACTTGCAGGAAAAATGAAGCAGGAAAACTTTGATAAAGGTAAAACAATCATTACTCAAGGAGATGAAGGTAACAAGTTCTACATAGTCCTTGAAGGAGACTGTCGAGTCCATGTCGACAGAGACGATCAGAAAGATCATGAAGTAGCAATACTTTCTAAAGGCGAGTACTTTGGTGAAATCGCTCTCATAAAAGACATCCCAAGAACTGCATCTGTTACAGTCGTTAGTGAGAGAGGATTGGTTTTAAGTCTAGAAAAACAAGATTTCAAAGACGTTATTAACTCTCACGAATTACTCCATACTAACTTCGCCAACGCCTCTCACCGCCGAATTGTCGAAATGATGCACTAATTTTCAAGGTTTTCTCAAGCTTAGTACGTGAAACCAACTAAAACCTTGATTACTTTGTAAACAGACAATTTTGAGGCGATCATGAAAAAAACTTTACAGCTTACATTCTTCACATTATTTACTTCTCTACTCTTTTCATGTAGTACCGTGCCGGGAACAGGCAGAACTCAATTTACTCCTATTCCTTCGGGCACCATGATGTCCATGAGCTCCGGTGAATATAGTAAGGTCATCAAGCAAGCTAAACTTTCTGATGATAAAGAAAAAGTAGCGATGGTACGTCGTGTTGGAAAAAGAATTGCCGCTGCTGTAGATCAACTTCTTCAAGAAGAAGAAATTGAAATGAAGTTTGACTGGGAGTTTAACTTAATCGTTGACGACAAGCAAGCAAATGCTTGGTGTATGCCTGGTGGTAAGATCGCCGTATATACAGGCATTCTAAAATACACTAAAGATGAAACTGGCCTAGCTGTCGTTATGGGCCATGAAGTTGCACATGCTGTCGCAAAACACGGCAATGAACGTATGGCACAAGGACTAGGTGTATCTCTATTAAGCATAGCTCTCGCTGTAAGCCTGAATGAACAAGATCCAACTACCAGAAACCTTTTCCTTGGTGCTTTTGGTGCTGGAGCCCAATATGGAGTTCTTTTACCTTTTGGCCGTCACCAGGAAACCGAAGCTGATAAACTCGGTGTCCAACTCATGGCTAGAGCTGGTTATGATCCTTACGCAGCTATCCCTTTTTGGCAAAGAATGGCCAAAGCATCTGGAGGCAAAAAGCCGCCTGAGTTTTTATCGACCCATCCATCTAATGAAACTAGAATAAAAAACTTAGAAACATTTATTCCTGAAGCTGCAATCTATTATTTCCCCTAAAAACAATGTATAATAATCGAGAGATGAGACAACTTGACTCGATCCACTAGTGCCACACTGGCCGATAGCGGACATTTTAAATCACTGCTCATCAAGCTTAAATTCATTTAAATATTTACAGGGCTTAAGCTTACATGAAGAGAAACAAAACTGGATCTTTTCTTGCTTGGTACCGATCAAACTAAATAACAAAACAAAGAGGTCACTATGGACATTATAGTATCTGCTCGTCACATGGAACTAACAGACGCAATGAAAAACAGTGTTATTTCTAGCTTAGAAGGTTTAAATCACGCTTCAAACATTACCAAAGCTGAGGTTGTCTTAGACACCGACCACAATAAATTCCGTGCTGAAATAGTCGTTCACGGTTCTAAAATGAACCTAGATGCAAAAGCCGAAATGGACGACATGTATGATGCTATTGATAAATCTGTCGACAGACTTCAAAAACAGATTGATAAAAAATTCGGTAAAATGCTAGATAGTCAAAAAGGTGAACACCTCGGTGAAATCGAAGCTGAATTGGCAGAAGCTGAATTAGCAGAAGCTGAATTGGCAGAAGACTAAACCTATTTAAATTTTGAATTTAGAAGGCCCTAAGTGAGGGCTTTCTGAATAAATCTATTTTGGTCGTCGACTTAATCAGATTTCCTCAATTATCCCCCCCCCAGTTACTTCCAGATCATAAAACACAACTTAACCTTTCTTGTCATCTATACGTGGTCGCCATCTTGTAATTCAGTGTCAAAGAAAAAATCATGCTATAGATTCAGTTTTAGCTTTCCTGCAAAATCCTGCTTTCTCGTAACTGTATCTGACCACCTGTCGGAAAATTACATTTATATAAAACCTGTGAAGTATTCACAGTCTGTCATATTAATTAATTGCAGCACCACTTAGCTTTACACGCCTAATCCAGAAAATTCCCTCTATCAATATTTATCTCCAATAGGTATCAACAATATATATGACTGTAGTTGATATTAACTTTCAAAACACCGAAATCATTTTCTGATTTCTGAACTTTAACTTAAAGTGCTATTTAAGTAGCTAAATTTTGATGCCTCTCATTCAATTAATAGACACTCATGCCAATAAATCGGGCACTTTAAAAAATTAATGTAACTAAGCTTAAAGCCCTAATAAAATTTTTAAGAATAATAAATTTATACAATTTTGTAATAAACGAATATATTTATATATTTTTGTAATAAATCAATAATATTAACCTTTTTTTAAATTTTATTCATTGACAGGACTATTTATTGAATTAATATCTATACCATGTTAAATAATTAACAGTAACAGGAGTCACACTCCTAGATTAGTATAGCTACTCCAAGATGGTGCAGCTATTGAAAATAATCACAGTTTTTCTGTGCAGCTCAATATTAAAGGAAATGAAAATGAAAAGAATAATTGCCCTATTATTCGTTTGTCTATTCACAGCAACAACTTATGCTCAAGATGATGAAAAGGCTTGGTCTATGTCCTTAAGTCAAGGTGTTTACGACAAGTATATTTGGCGTGGACTCCAGTTCAATGAAGAAGGTGTCAATCAAGGATCTCTAACTATATCATATGACGCAGGTGACCTAGGTACATTTAGCGGAAATGTATGGTACAACCTCGATCTTGATTCCGAGAATGGCAATTCATCTGAATTTTCAGAAGTTGACTACACTGCCTATTGGAGCAAAAGTTTTGACGACCTTTCATTAAGTGGTGGTATCATCTATTATGACTTCTCTGAGGTGGGCTTGGGCTCAACTAAAGAAGTTTATGTATCAGCTTCATATAACACAATACTTTCACCTTCACTTACTGTTTACTACGATTTTGAAGACGTCGATGGTTTTTACGCTAACTTCTCAATTGGACATACAGTTGAACTAGGCTTTCTTGATTCAACACTAAATCTTGGAGCTAACATTGGCTATGCTGATCAAGATATGGCTGCGGGCTACTACACTGGAGAGTCTGGGTTTTCTAATTATGCATTATCTGCGGCAGTTAACTTCCCTCTATTAGAAAATGTTACATTAACTCCTTCAATCATGTACTACTCTCTACTCGGAGATGCTGATGATGCAAATGCTGAAGATGATGACTTTGTATTCGGCGTAAATCTTAACGTTTCTTTCTAAATTTTGAAAAATAAAGTTTGTGATCTTTTAAGTTAGTGTGACCCTACTAGCTCCATAGAGCATAAACTCTAAACCCTCCTTAATTTAATATGTGGGCATACTGAATTAAGGAGAAACTTTTCAAGTATAAGTATTTTTCTCTACAAATATTTAATAAAAGTTCAATTTAATAAACTTAGGAATTATCCATGAAAAGACTATTATTAGGCGTTTTGTTTTGCATAGCGTCAGTCTTTACGCTCAGCGTACAGGCGCAAGAGTCAGACACATTGTCAATGACGGTAAAATTTGAATACGATAAGGAAGCTTTAGCGAAAGCTGCAAAAGCTCTAGATCCTGAAGGCGAAACAAAAGTTGTTGGTAAACTAGTAAAAGTTTACAGTAACGGTGGTGAATCTTCTACTTATGCTGAATTCAGCCAATCTAAAGATAAAGATGGTAAACTCTCAGCAGTATCTGCTAAAGAAATAGAAGACTTTTTCACAATCAGTAATGTTTTCATTATGTTTTGTGCCTGCCTAGTCTTCATTATGCACCTTGGTTTTGCAACACTTGAAACTGGTTTGACTCGCGCTAAAAACACTGTTAACATTCTTTTTAAGAATGTTTCGATAGTGGCAATCGCTACTTTAATGTATGCAATTATTGGTTTTAACCTCATGTATCCTGGAAGTTGGATGATTGAAGGTATAATGGGTGTTTTTACTTTTGGTATTGGCCCTGACGAGACAGGTATGACACCAGTCTACTATACTGGTTACACTTATTGGACAGACTTCCTTTTCCAAGCCATGTTTGCCGCGGCAACAGCGTCTGTTGTATCAGGTGCTGTTTGTGAAAGAATTAAGTTAAATGCTTTCCTTATTTTTTGTACTATTTTCGCCGGTCTAGTATACCCAATCCTTGGTTCCGCTCATTGGGGCAGTGGCTTTCTTGCAGATATGAATTTCATTGATTTAGCTGGTTCAACTCTTGTTCACTCAGTGGGTGGTTGGGGTGCTTTAGCTGGTGCTATCGTTCTTGGTCCTCGTATTGGCAAATATGTAAATGGTAGAACAAACGCAATCATGGGCCACAATCTTCCACTTGCAACTATCGGTGCGATGCTTCTATGGTTTGGTTGGTTTGGTTTTAACAGTGGTTCACAACTGGATGCAGATCCAGAAGGAACTTCAACTATCATGGTTTCAACACTTCTTTCTAGTTGTGCAGGTGTAGTTGCATCAATGATCGTTTCATGGGTTATTCAAAAGAAGCCTGACCTAACAATGATTCTAAATGGTGCTTTAGCTGGGTTAGTTGGTATCACAGCGGGTGCTCACGTCATTACCGGTGGTTATGCTGTTATTACTGGTCTTGTATCAGGTGTACTAGTTGTTCTATTCGTTCTTTTCGTTGATAAAATGAAAATTGACGACCCAGTTGGTGCAGTATCTGTTCACCTTGTCTGTGGTATCTGGGGTACACTTGCTTGTGGTCTCTTTGGAGGTGGTTCTATAGGAGTCCAAGCACTTGGGGTACTTTACTATGCTATCGCTTTCCCAGTAGCTCTTGCTATATTCTTTGTACTTAAAGTTACAATTGGAATTCGCGTTCATGAAGAAGAAGAGATCATTGGTCTCGACCTAAGTGAGCACGGTGCTGAAGCATATAGCGGCTTCCAAATTTTCACTAACCAGTAAGAGTAAGGAAATTTAAAAATGAAATTAATAGTTGCATACATACAGCCACAGAAGCTTAACAGCGTTAAGCAGGCTCTTTTTGCTAAAGATATTTTTAAAATGTCCGTAACCAACGCTCTTGGTTGTGGTCAGCAAAAAGGTTTCCACGAAAACTATCGTGGTGTCGATATGGAAGTTAACCTTCTTAAAAAAGTTCGTATAGAAATTGCTATAAACGACGACTTTGTCGATCAAGCAGTTGACGCTGTAATCGAAGGTGCGAGATCTGGAAATATCGGCGACGGTAAGATCCTTATCCTACCTATCGAAGAAGCTATAAGAATTAGAACTGGCGAAAAAGGATCTGAGGCAATCGGATAAACCTTCTCAATAGACTGATTTAATAAAGCGCTCAGTGAAAACTGGGCGCTTTTTTATTGTTCATTCATTCTTGTAGTCCAAGTCAATAGACGCATATTAAATGCACTAAAAGCTTAAACCAATAACTGGAAACTTTTTATGGCACACGCAATCATTGACCCAGATGAAGTCAGAGGCTTTGCTTCTGAGCTTAAAAAATTCAACGATGAACTTAGTAGCCGCATGATGTCCCTCTACATGCGCCATAAAAATCTCAGTGAAAGCTGGCAAGACCAAGAACAACAAAAGTTTTCCGAAGAGTTCGAGAAAGCCATGAAAAACCTCAAAAAATTTATGGAAGTCTCTAACGTCCAAGCTCCAATCCTCATGCGCAAAGCAGACAAAATAGATGAGTACCTCAACCAGAGATAATTATGTCAGATGCCAAAGCAAATGTT
This sequence comes from Lentisphaeraceae bacterium, assembly GCA_021232515.1. Classification (GTDB taxonomy): domain Bacteria; phylum Verrucomicrobiota; class Lentisphaeria; order Lentisphaerales; family Lentisphaeraceae; genus JAKVBD01. The sequence continues at coordinate 4,627 of JAJPOQ010000142.1, read as the reverse complement.
GGTTCTCTTGAAGCTCTTCAACAATTTCACATCTTTTTAAATCAATTTTCAGAAGAGACTCAATCAGTATTCGATAGCGTTCGCTGTGAGATAAAGCGCTATCAACAACTAGTCGATTTTGATATACCAGCAAAAATAAAACGAAACGCCTTAAAGTGGGAAGACCGACTTCGCGAAGCGAAGCTAGAAATGAATCCTGGCCAAACAAGTAGCCGCAAGCTCTTAGCTCAACAAAAAATCCGCGAAGCGACAAATAAAGTTCGCCAATACCGGGATGAAATGGAAAAAATAAAGAATTGGCAAAAAAAACTTCCAGTACTTCTCCCTACCGAATTTAGCACACTTGTAAAAGCCAAAACTTTTCTAACAAATGATTTAAACAAAGCAACAACTTTACTACATGACTATATCCGTACTTTAGATGAATATCGTGAACAAGGTCAGTAAATGAATTTAAACTCAAGTTACTCAAACCTCTTAGACCTCAATAAGCAATTGCAAAACAAGTGGAAAGAAGTACAAAGCTCTTGGAGTGACTCAAATGCTCAGAAGTTTGAAAGGGAATTCATTTCTCCTTTAATTAAACAGCTGGAGCTCTCACTTAATTCTATCAGTGAAATAGAAAATACCTTTAAGACAATAAAAGAAGATTTCCCAAATGAGTAAACTCCTAACACCTATTACTCTAAGACAGCGTTTAGCTGAAATGAATACTCTTTTAGAAGATTATTCTGGTGAATATCAAACAATTGCCGATGAAGTTAATTCTTTAAAAAATGCCGCCAAGCAGATATACAACGAAGAGTCTGCCAAACAAGCAGAAAGTATCTCCACAAAAACGGAAGAATTAGAGAAAGAGTTTCTTAAACAAAAGCACAAGATAGAAAAGTCTTTACACCAAGAGCAAACTGAAGTTTCGGAAACCTTTGAGCAAACAATTAACTCTGTCTCTCAATCGTATACTGAGACTGCTGAAACAACTCGACGTTATACTGCAGAAGAAATAAATAATAAAAAGCAACAACAAGACACAGAAGTAGTCAACCTCCAAGCTGAAGCTGATTCGGCGATTCAACTTTTAAGTGAAACACAAGAACAAAGTTCTTTACTCGATCCACTTTTAATAAAGTTCAATCTTTTAAAGACCCCTAAAAATAAAGCTAAAGCTCTATTAAAATCGACAGATGAAGTTGAAATTAATAACCTTCTTGCGGAATATGATAACAGTGACGACTTAGATCGCATTCAAGAATTAAGTACCTCTAGTAATAAACTTATTTCACAAGTCTCTAACTCACCACTAACAAAACTATTTAGAAAACTCTCTCCTACGATACTCTATATCGTCGTCATCCTTTTCTCAGTTCTTCTTGTTGGCGCAAGCTTCAAACTTAATAACATCTTACCTACCAAAATCGCCGCAATCATAAGTACCTGCATATTCCTTTTATTTTCCCTCATTCATATTTTCTACAAATTATCAAAATCCAAAAAGCTTGAGACTATTTCTAACGAGACGGCAGAAATAAAGTCTCTTGTTGAATTTTCAAAACAATGCGAACTGGCAAAACTAGATGCCAAAATTGCCGCCGAAAACAAAACCTATAAACTTCAGAAACAAGCAGAAGAGATAAAATTAAATAACGAGATCCAACAACTAGATGCCCAGCGCGATTCCGAACTTAAAAAAGTTCAAACTGAGCAAAAAAGTGCCCTTACAAGTTGCCAGCAAAACAATGCTGAAGACATAGAAACTCTTGCTCTGGACCATAACAAAAACTTAGAAGAGCTCGAAACCCAAGCCGAAAAAGAGCTTTCAGCTATAACTAGTAAGTACGAAAATGAAGTTGCTGCAGTCTTAAGCAAAGAAAATACTCTGATCACTCAACTTACCGATAAGTGGCAAGTCAAGTGGCTACAAAGCCTTGAGCTCTTTGAAGAGCTTCAAGCTCTAAGTAAGAACTCCGAACAAAATCAGTTCCCTGCATGGACAGATGACTTTGAGAAGTGGCAGCCGCCACAAAACTTTCATGGGGCGATCCCTTTTGGCAATCTAAAAATGGACCTAGCAAAAGAACTCGTCATCCCTGAAAATAATTGTCTCGACTTCTCAGAAGGTATCCCCTTCAACATCCCTGCCCTTCTTGAACTACCGGAGCAAGGATCGCTGTGCATTACAACTAAAGACTCAGAAGCAAGAGACGCTGCCATACACCTTATCCAATCTACAGTCCTCAGAATTCTCATGACCGTTCCACCTGGCAAGGCAAAGTTCAACTTTATTGATCCACTTTCATTAGGAGAAACCTTTGCTGGCTTCATGCACCTAAATGACTATAAAGAAGATCTCACCGGTGGACGGATCGCCACAAATACTCGCCAAATAGAAAAGCAACTTGCGGATCTCAATGAACATATGGAAGTCGTTATTCAGAAGTACTTGAGGAATGAATTCAAAGACATCTGTGAGTACAACGAAAAAGTTGGCGAAATCGCTGAACCGTTTAGGTTTTTAGTCATAGCAGACTTCCCTGTTAACTTTAGTGAAGAAGCAGTTAAACGCTTAATAAGTATTTCTAAAAGTGGTGCACGCTGTGGAGTTTATATTATTCTTCACCGAGATTCAAAGCATAGTCTCCCCGGAGAATTCACTGCCGATGACTTAGAGTCAAGCTCTATCTTTTTAGAGTATTTATTCGGCGATCTCGATTGGCGAAACTGCGGTTTTCGTCTAGCAGATTTTACTGTCGATAACTTACCTAATTCTGAGACTGTGAACTCTATCATCAAAAAAGTGGGCTCCGCCTCTATCGATGCCACTCGAGTTGAAATACCGTTCACTAGAATCCAACATCCGGAGTTTTGGACTGAAAGCTCTGCAGATGAACTAAAAGCCGCAATTGGCTTAAGTGGTGCAAAAAAACAATACCTCACTTTTGGACACGGTACTTCTCAGCACTGTCTTATCGCCGGCAAAACAGGCTCTGGCAAATCAAATCTCATGCACATCATCATTGAAAACATGGCTCTTTCTTACTCTCCTGACGAGCTAAGTTTTTACCTTATCGACTTCAAAAAAGGTGTTGAGTTTAAGTCGTATGCGACATTCAAACTTCCTCATGCAAAAGCTATCGCCATCGAAAGTGACCGTGAGTTTGGTCTTTCAGTCCTTAGAAAAATCGATCAAGACTTAAAAGATCGAGGTGAAGAGCTGCGTTCTGCCAATGCTCAAAATATTTCGCAATATAGACAATCCACTAAAAAGAAAATGGCTCGAATCCTTTTGGTAATTGATGAATTCCAAGAGATATTTGTCGAAGATGACATGGTGGCTCAAGAAGCTGCACTTTTACTGGACCGAATCGTCAGACAAGGGCGAGCTTTCGGCATACATGTTATACTAGGCTCACAAACCCTCGCCGGCACTTATTCCTTGCCAAGAGCAACAATGGGCCAAATGACGATTCGCATAGCACTTCAATGTAGTGAAAGTGACTCATACGTCATTCTAAATGAAAGTAATAATGCAGCTCGCCTCTTAAGCCGACCTGGTGAAGCGATATACAACGATCAAGCCGGTTTACCAGAAGGCAACAATCCATTCCAAGCAGCCTACTTAAATGAAGAAACAAAAACAAAGGTTTTAAAACAAATACAAGCTTCTTCTGCAGAATATAAAGCGCCTTACATTTTCGAGGGGAATATTCCTGCTGAGATAACTCAGTCACAATCATTCTCTAAACTTGCTAGTTCTCAATCGACGACACTTAAAATGATCCTTGGAGAACCAAACGCCATAAGAGACTCTCAAACTCTTACCTTGGAAAGTCTACCGGGACAAAACGTGCTAGTTATAGGTCAAAAAGAAGAAGCTGCTTTGGCAACATTTTCTTCTATGATTTTATCTGCTATAAAACAAAGTAATGATAAAAAATTCAATATCTGTATCCTAGATGGCAGTAGTAGCGAGAACTCTCGTAAAGACTACTTTGAATCCTTACTTGCAGAGACAAGTGTCAATTACCATATACTTACCCCTGTTACGGCAGAAGATTGGATAAAAACACTTTATGAAAATAAAAATGAGAATGATGAGACGACTTTAACCTTCATCTTTGGCTTCCACCGTTTTAGAAAACTAAAAAATGAAGATAGCTTCTCTTGGGATGAAGAAACTAAATCTTCAGGAGCCATGCTTTCTGAGCTCATAAGTGACGGTCCTGCCAACAATACTCATACTATTTGCTGGGTGGACTCTTGGAACAGTTATAGCCGCATGGCTTCAAGAAAATCCTTAAATGACTATGTCCATAGAGTATTATTCCAAATGAGCCAAGCAGACTCTATTTCTCTAATTGATACTGCCGAAGCAAGTAAACTAGGGCTCCATACCGCGATACTCTTTGACGACCAAAGTGGTGAACTCATAAAGTACCGGCCTTTCTTGTTGCCTGACAAAACTTCAATTCAACAAATCCTTAACTAATTAAGGCTTGCTGATTATTGCATAAATATTTAATTAAAAGTTACTTATGATTATTTTGTGCTATATTAGGTGCAGCGAAAATTTCTAATAACCTTTAATAGCTTTGCATCTAATGTACAAAAAAAGTCTTTCATCTCAGCC
>JAJPOQ010000114.1 GCA_021232515.1 Lentisphaeraceae bacterium | reverse complement strand
TGGCTCGCATATTATTAAAGAAATTTACTGATGAAAAGCAGTGGAAACTATTCTGGAATGAAAAGATGAAAATACAGAATAAGGTGATGATGGGAATTAGAAAGGTTGCTCCATCATCACAGAACTTGGAACATTAATAATATTTTTAAACTTTCAACAAAGCCTAAATTAACTTATCTTTATCAATCAACTTTTCGGCACTATTAATTATTTTGATCTGATCCTCTTCTGGAAGCTTAGAGAGTTTCTCCATAAATGAGACTACATCTGCATCATCATTTTGCTCAGAAGTTAGTGACCAAGAAATAAGTTTTATATCTTCTTTATTCATTATTTAAGCCCTACTTTAAATATGCTCAATATAGTATCTTAGGCTAAGAAAGTTTCAACTAAACTTTCTTAAGTATTTCTAGTTAAAACTATTAAAGTTTTTCTAAATCGGCGTCCATTCAAGTATTTCATGCTCTTCAAACCCTTTCCCTTCATACTTCGTTCTAATGAAAGGCATCTTTTCATAACCCCAACGACTAAACATAAGAGTCGCTTTATCGAAAGACTTCTCATAGAAAAGACACTAGACGAAAGCTGCCTTGGCAGTGCTTGAAAATACTCTCTGGCAAATGAGCTGTCGCGATCTAACCACACAGCTTTATCTGCCGGGGCAGCGGTTACAACTCTAGCATTTAACTTACTTACATCATTGAAAAAGTGACCAGAGTAGCATGAGCCTATAAACAAATGATTACGCCCCCTATTCCCTCTAACCAAGTCTTCTATATCACCACTACGAATATAAGTCCGATCTTCTTCTGAACGGATTTTAAAGCCAAACTTATCTACTAAGCCGTGTCCATCTATTACCGAAAAGAAGTTACTTCCAGTCTTTAACTTTCGTTGAATTTACTTCTCAATCTTTTTAAGATTTACAATGGTAGCGCTGTTATCGTAAAGCGATGAAAACTCAGCCACTAGCATTTCCTTGATATGACTAACTAAAGGTTCTTTAAAGTCTGGTTTACCGTCTTTATAAAGAAAAAATATATTTCCCGGCTTAACACCCCTCTTTCTTAACTCTGCATAAACTATGGCACCTTCGATAAAAAAAGCATTTTTATCTATAGGTTCACTAAGTTCATTCTCGGTAGACCTTAAACTAGAAGCGATATAAATGAGCGCGAAGTCTTCTGCTGGTTCTTTTTCGTACATAGAGGAGCAAGAAGCCAAGAAAAGAGACATGACGACTAAGGTTAATCGAAGCGGTATGTTAAAACTTATTTTCATTTAAATAAGTAAATGTGTGGTTGCTAAAAATAAACTTTAAAAAGTATTATCTAACCAAATCTTTAAATTCATAACCGCTAAGGCAATCGATTAATTTCTTAAAATGATTCTCATGATCTACATACAATGATCTATTTTTATAAAAATCATCTAATAAACTTTCATAGTGGATCCACCGGATATCAGATACTTCCGATTCTTGAAGCTTAAACTCTGTTGCTTGAGGAACTTTCACCAGATAGACATGAGCTATTTCACGATCGACGTGATTCTCACCTATATATGGTTCTTTGTGCTCAAAAAGAAAGGTAAACTGATCTTGATCTACTAACACACCAAGCTCTTCTTCTAACTCTCTTTGAGATGACTGCAAAGGAGAGTCTCCAGCTGGTATGTGACCTGCACTTGAGATGTCCCAACGACTAGGGAAACAAGTCTTTTGAGGAGAACGAAACTGTAACAACACTTCGCCAAATTCATTCACTAACCAGACTTGGCTAGTTTGGTGCCACAAACCTTCTTTGTGGACTTGAGAACGTGGAGCAGTTTTAAGAAACTGCCCACTTTCATCAAAAACATCTAATAATTCTTGTTCAGAATCAAACAAAACTAACCAGCAAACCAGCGCTTCGCTTTTGACAAGAATGATTCCGCCATAGGATTCACTGTGTCACCACAAGCTTCTGTAAAAGCTTTCAGAGCTTCTTTTTGCTCATCATTCAAGTTTGTAGGTATTTCAACGATCACTTTTACGTGCTGATCGCCTTTACCTCTGCCTTGAAGGTTTGCAACGCCTTTACCGCGCATTCTCATAACTGTACCTGACTGAGTCCCTGGGGCAATTTTAAGATTTGCTCTGCCTTCAAGTGTTGGCACTTCGATCGTTCCACCTAAAGTTGCCGTTGCAAACTTTATAGGGATTTCACAAAGAATATCGTCGTCTCTTCTGGTAAAGATCTCATGTTCTTTGACGTGCATTATGACATATAAGTCACCAGCAGGTCCACCTTTTGCTCCGGCATCGCCTTCGCCACGAACTCTCATGCGATTACCTGTATCAACACCCGCAGGCACTGTTACACTGATTTTCTTTTTACTTCGTTTTGTTCCTTGTCCAGCACAAGTATTACAAGTCTTTTCAAAGCTCTCGCCGCGACCACTACACTTTGGACACTCTTGACGAACACTGAAGAAACCCTGAGCCATAGTTACTTGTCCGGCGCCTTTACAGTAGCCACACTTAACAACTTTAGACCCTGGCTCTGCTCCATTGCCACTACAACGATCACAAGATTCTGTCTTATTTACAGTTACTTCTTTCTTAACACCAAATACGGCTTCTTCAAAAGTGAGTTCCATGTCATAACGAAGGTCATCTCCTGGGATAGGTCCATTTCTTCGACCTCCACCACCGCCGCCGGCTCCACCGAAAAGCTGATCGAAGATACTACTACCTCCGCCGCCTCCGCCACCGCCGAAAACTTGGCTAAATATGTCAAATGGATCGCCACCACCTGCTCCGCCACCACCGCCAGACTGGGTGTAGGCGTCATGGCCAAAGCGGTCATACTTCGCACGTTTATTTTCGTCACTTAAAACTTCATATGCAGAAGAAATCTCTTTAAACTTATCTTCTGCTTCTTTATCACCTTGGTTTTTGTCTGGGTGATACTTCAGGGCTAGCTTTCTATAAGCTTTCTTTATTTCACTTGGAGTAGATTCTTTACTTACTCCTAACATTTCATAAAAGTCTGCAGCCATTTAACTCTCCTCAGTAACTTCTTCCTGTTCTTCACTTTCTGAAGTTTCAGGACCTTTACTTACAATTACAGTTGCCGCACGGATCAACTTCTCGCCCATCATGTAACCAGAGCGCTGCTGGCTAATAACTTTTCCTGTCGGTATGTCTTCTGAAAACTGCTCAACGACAGCATCATGAATCTTTGGATCGAAATCCTTACCTGTCGCATCGACTTCACTTACACCAAGTGCATTAAATGATTGAGTGAACTGATTCTGAATCATGTTCAATCCTGCTAGAAGTGTATTTAGGTCGGCATTGTCCATATTTGCTGCTTGCATCGCCATCTTAAAAGTATCAAAAATAGGTAGTATCTCTTCTACTGTTGACATCTTTGAGTAAGCACGTGCATCAGCTAAATCACGCTGCGTTCTTTTTCTAAAATTATCAAAGTCTGCTTTTGCTCTAAGAACTGCATTTTGAAGATCGGCGATTTTCTCTTGTGGATCAACTTCTTTCTTTTCGCCGGTATCCTCAGTCTCCTGAGACTCAACTTCTTCATTGACAACATTCTCAGCGATATTTTCGTCTAATTCTTCTTGCTTTTTATCTGATTTTTTACCCATCGGTAAATTCCTCTAAAATCTCTTTAAATGTGTATCTATATTAAAAATCTATAAGTGTGCATAAACTGTCACTCAACAGATATTTTGCAAACCTAGAAGAGCTCTAAGTTAAAAGACTCTTTAGATTATTTTTTAAATACTTTAAATGAAGAGTTTTGTAGAGGTTTTTGAGGTGTTTATCTGATAGAATTCTAGAAGCGAAAAATCTAGAAATATTTACCAAGAACTCCGACTATAATTTTCTTACTTATCGGCTTAGAAATGTAGTCAGTCATTCCAGCTTCCAAACACTTTTCTCTGTCACCTCGCATAGCGTTTGCTGTCATGGCAACGATAGGCAAAGTATTAAACAAACCCGAACGACGAATCTCTTTAGTACAGCCGAAACCGTCTAGGTTAGGCATTTGACAATCCATAAAAACTAGATCGAATTTACCAGGTTCAATTAACTTTAAAGCTTCAACGCCATCATTCGCTAAGGTTATATCGCAGCCAATTTTTGTTAGCATCTTACTCGCAAGCTTTTGATTGATTTTATTATCTTCCACAAGCAACACTCTTATCTCGAATGTTGACTTTTGGTTAGTTTCATTTGAATCAGTTTGGCGCTCTCCACCAACCACTAGCTTTTCAAGGTTTTTATGAAGTGAACGCATACGAATAGGCTTTCGAATCCTTGCGGGATAAAGTCCCTTTTCAATTTTTGAAGAAGGCTTTTCAGCACAAAGAACGGTGAATTTCTTTAAGTACTCAGGAAGCTCTGAGTTAGTATCTGTTTCGACAAAGAGAACAATTGCGTCTTCCACACCCTTAACATCTTCTTTTTTCTCACAGAGAATACTTTGGACCTTCAATCTTGATAATATATCTAAGTGTGGCCCCTGCTCTTCCTTAGATGAACAATACAAAATAACTGGTTTAGTTACTTCCCGATATTCCTCAATTGGAGTTCCACAGCGCTCCAATGGAAGTTTTATAACAAACTCACTGCCTTTTTGATACTCACTAAAAACCTCGATCTTACCATTCATGAGTTTAACTAGGTTTTGACTAATACTCAAACCCAAGCCTGTTCCTCCGAAACGTCGAGTTATAGAAGCATCCGCTTGTGAAAACTTATCAAAAATCTTTTCTAGAGCATCTTTCTTGAGTCCTATTCCAGTATCTTTCACGGCAATACGGATAGCTACTTGGCCATCATCTCCCAAGACTTCAGACACTTCAATACTGACGTATCCTTTCCTCGTAAACTTTATAGCATTGCTGGTTAAGTTCATGATTATTTGACGAATTCGACCTGCATCTGCATAAAAGTTCTCTGCAGCACCTACTTCATAGCGCATTATGAGTTTTAAATCTTTATCAGCAGCATTAATGTACAAAAGACTATTTATATCTTCCATAGTCTCTCGGAGATTCATTTCACGACACTCTAACTCAAGTTTACCTGCTTCAATTTTCGAGAAATCCAAAATATCATTTATAATAGTAAGTAAGGAATTTGCCGATGTTATAACTGTTCCTAACAAGTCTGCTTGTTCGATAGTTAGTTCGGTATCTTGCAAAAGCTCACACATGCCAATGACGCCATTCATAGGAGTACGTATCTCATGACTCATATTTGCCAAGAACTCGCCTTTAGCTGCAGTTGCATTTTCTGCTAATTGCTTAGCTCCTGACAACTCTTCTATATAATTTTGAATCTTAAATTCACTTTCTTTGCGATCTGTTATATCCTGAAGAAGTCCAGTAAGGTTCAAGGCAATATCGTCTTTGTACTCAACACGCCCCATCGCTCTCACCCAACGCCTATTTCCTTTAGCTGTCTTAAACTGCAGCTCTAGATCCCACTCTCCTTTCTCTGCAATGGCTTCATCCAAAGCAGTTTTCAACAATCCTTTAGATTCTCCTTCATAAAAATTTAAGGCTTCATCTAAACTAGGTTGATATGAAGTGTCCAGCTCATGTATTTCATAAATTTGTTTAGACCATTGAGGAATCATCAGCTTTAAATCAACTGACCAAACTCCAATCTTAGCAAGTTGAGCAGCTTCTTTAAGCAGCTTTGTATCTATTTCATCAACTATACCTTGAAGCTCGTTGTGACTAAAAAAGTCTTCATCTTTGGCTTTTATAACAATGGAGGAATTTACCCCAAGAGGAATAATCTCTGCACTCAATGAAAGAACTTGTTCATTTGCTCCAACTAAAGTTAAAGTTCCCGATTGAGAACTTGTGAAGTTTTGTTCACTAAAAGGCATAGTATTTAACATAGGACTAAGCTCCAAAAAAGAGCTTCCTATGTAATTTTCTGCATCTAGACCTAGAAGGTTTTGAAAGTCTTGATTTGCTTCTTGCAGCTCATAAGAGCTGTTGACTATCGCGACATATTCAGAGTTAAGATTAAAAAAAGGTTCTTCACGTTTTTCCGGGGAACGCATCTTTAATCTTCAGAAAGAAATAGAATGTGTCTCTGTATCCATAAGCCATTCTCTTAATAACTTTGATTTTATTATTCATGCCTTCCAGTACACTGGTATTAAGT
>JAJPOQ010000111.1 GCA_021232515.1 Lentisphaeraceae bacterium | reverse complement strand
TCTATCCACTTAATACCAGTGTACTGGAAGGCATGAATAATAAAATCAAAGTTATTAAGAGAATGGCTTATGGATACAGAGACACATTCTATTTCTTTCTGAAGATTAAAGATGCGTTCCCCGGAAAAACGTGAAGAACCTCATTTAAGCTTACTTTTGTGAAAGCTCGGGCGGAGCTTTGCGAGTTAGAAAAGCCGGACTCATGATAAGACCTTTAACCAATTCAGAAAACTGATAGTCTTTTTTCTTCGCACGATCGAGAGCGCTTCTAACTATAGACTTGTCTGGATAGTCTAGACCTCGGCCAAGACCAAAACCTAGTAGCTTGTTAGTGAAGTGCTCAAGGAAGTCTTCTTTGCCCTTTGTTGCGAGGTGTTTTTGTAAGCCTTCCATGCCATCGAGTTTAGTACCATTTTTAAGCTCGCCTTCAACATCGATCAGTTTGTCATTTTCATGTGTGCGCCAACGGCCAATAGCATCGAAGTTTTCCATACTGAAACCAAGTGGGTCGATTCTGTCATGACATATAGCACAGCTCTTCACTTCACGGTGTTTGGCAAGCTTTTCTTTGATAGTAAGGCTTTTATCAATCATAGTTGCTTCCGAGAGCTCAACATTTTCTGGCGGAGGAGGGACCGGAGCACCAATCAAAGTTTCTAGGATCCACTGGCCTCTAAGAACAGGACTTGTTCTTTCAGGATAAGACGAGATGACATGTATGGCTGCCATACCGAGGATTCCACCACGTTTATACTTTGATAAGTTTACTTTCTTAAAAGACTTACCTGCAAAGTTTTTTATACCGTAGTGCTTCGCTAAATCTTCATTTACAAAACTATGTTTAGCTGTGATAAGTGAATCAACAGCTTGGTCTTCACGCACTAAGTGTTTGGCGAACTCTTTCACTTCTTGAACTAAGTATTTTTTTAATTTGTCGTTATAAGTAGGGAAGACACTTTTATTTGGAATCTTGTCTTTAAAGATCTTGTCAACATGAAGCCAAACCATAAAGAATTCTTCACCAAGGCGTTCAGCTTTTTCATCTTTGAGCATGCGTGAGATTTGCTTGTCTAGAGTAGCTTCATCGCGTAGTTTTCCTTTCTCAGCAAGCTTCAAAAGTTCGTTATCAGGAGTTGACGACCACAAGAAGTAAGAGAGGCGAGTTGCTAACTCAAAGTCGCTAACTTTACCAGTTCTGTTTTCTTCAAAACGATAGATGAAGCTTGGGTGAAGCACCATGGAAACGACTAAGTCTTGCACTGTTTGTTGGAAGTTTTGAGTTTTTTCGTACTCTTTCCAAAAGAGGCTAAACCAGTGTTTTACATCGCTTTCAGATAGTGGTCGACGGAAAAGTTTGTTGCCAAACTCTCGTATGCCAGCAGACACATTTTTAGTAAACTCACCGTTAAAGTGATCGACATGTTTCTTATGCTGGTTGTATGCTTTTGCTGCTTTACCAGACAATTTAGGTTTCGTTATACCGTCTGGAACTTGCTTGAGTTTATACTTTCGAGCAAAGGCTCTCCAAGTGTAGTTATTTAATTGCCAAGTCCAGTGTTTCGCATAATCGTAGTTTTCTATTTCTTGCTTTTCTCGACTATTGATAACTTTGTTGATGTAACTTTTATTTGGATAATAGCGGTACTGCATATAAAGCGAAAAGTTGTCAACTTCATTTCTATACTTAGCTCCAGATTCTCCTGGACCAGCAAAAGTCACACCTTCAGTTACAAACTCAGTAACTAGTTTCGTATCTTTCTTGGTGTCGCCAATGACTTGAACAAAGGATTTACCCTTAGATACGGCATCCATATGCGCATCAAATTTAAAAGACTTTGTTCCTTTAGGAATTTCAAAAAAGACTTGTGCTGGAGCTTTAAAGCCAATGACGTTTTTTACTTCTGAGCCACCATTGAGACGAACAGCTTTTTCACCTTTACCGTTTTTGCCAATGTGAACTTGTCCTTGGATTTTTTGAGGCTTAAGAGTCGTGAGATAGATCTTTTTACCATTTTCGAGTTGAAAATGGGCATTTTCTAAGTTGATGTAGTCGTGGTCTGAGCCATCGTGCATAGTACCGATATTTATTCGATAAAGTCCCTCGCTATTGACCTTCCAGTGTTGCATGCGGAACTTTTTGAAGACTTGGCTTTGATTGTTTAAGAAATAACGAATTTTATAAGTTGTACGGTCGGCTACTTCTTTAACTTTCTTTTCATCGCGAACATTGTTTTTAAGCGCTTCATTGAACTCTTTAAAAGCCCATCTAGCCCAAAATCCCATTCTTGGTCGTTTCTTTATTTCAGCTTCTGTATCTTTTAGAAAGACAGTCCAAAGCCAAACGGCACCAGGAACGAGGTCGTACTTCTTTGCGAGCTTTTGTATAGAGTCCATGTCGGACTTTCGGTCTCTTAGTAAAAGCTCTAAAAGTGGACCTATATACTTTTCCATATCTCTGCGATTTTCATGACGAATCATCTTAGCACTACGAGTGTTGTAGAAGTCTTCTATGTCGACTTTAGCTTGAGTGTAGTACTGGTCGTTCGTCAGAGGTCTATGAGGTTCTTTTGAAAATAGAAAACCTTCTTTAGGACTAAATTTGGCATGAGATGCGAACTTTTCAGCAGCAATCGAGAGCTTCTCAAAGAAGACTGGAGTTATTCTCATAGTATCGGCGTTATTTGAAAAGCCTTCACCACCGCCACTGTCTAGTGGAAAGTTTTTCGCGAAATCGAATTCGACTCTAGAGATGTCGGAAAGACTATGCTCTATTTCTATAGGACTTAGGCGTCTAAGAGAAGCACGACCAAACCAGTCTTCAACTTTAAAGTTATCCGAATCAAGGATGTTGATAACAGAGTTAGAGAAGTACTCGATCTGTTTTTGAGTTAATTCTTTCTTAGGCGGCATTTCGCCTGTTTGAACTAGCTCAATTGAAGTCTTCCATGTTTTGGAGTTTTTCCAGAAATCTTCAGCAGTTTTAAACTCGGTGAAATCGACTCCACCTTTTTTCTTTTTAGAATTGTGGCATTTCTGACAATTGTCCTCAATGAACTTTAGGGGAAGCTCTCTGGCAGAGAGCGACATCGCAACGAAGAAGGAAAGTAGTAAGGTTAGCTTCATAGTAACATGTCCTTGAACAGTCCAGTGCTGTCGCCAAAGCTACTTGTTGGTATGTCACAAGCAGTCAACATAGTTGTGAAGAGATTACAAAGTGGAGTTCCTTTTGTAGACACTTTGTGCTCACCAAGTTTCATAACTTTCTTACCGCCACCAAGAAGAATTGGTAAATTCACAGGTTTGTGACCGTTGCCATCTCGCATAGATGAACCTAGGAAAACTAGAGTATTATCTAGAACTGAACCATTGCCTTCTTGCATGCTGTCTAAACGCTTTAGAAGTTTAGTGTATAGACCGACGTGGTATCTGTTAATCTTATGATAAACATCAAGCTTCTTTTTGTCTCCGGCGTGGTGAGATATAGCGTGGAAACTACCGCGAGCACCATCAACAACAGGTGAGAAATCAAAACCGATGAGCGCATTGCCAAACATCATAGATGCAACTTGAGTGCGACCACTTTGGAAAGCTAAAGCGATGATGTCTAGGTGCATGTCGAAATGTTTTAAAAATGTATCTGGCTTGCCTTCAGCAGGACGATTCTTCTTAACGTCAAATGGTAATGGTTTACTGTTTTCAGAATTTCTTTTTATACGTTGTTCAAGTTCATGTAGAGTTGTTAAGTACTCTTCAAGTCTTGGTTTATCTTCACGACCAACAGTTTTCTGAAGTTTTTTAGTTTGGTCTTTAAAAAGGTCCATGGCATTTTTAGAAAGGCCTTTTCTATCTCTTTTAAGGAACAAACGGTCAAAAGCTTGACGAGGATAGATTTCTCTTGGAATAGGTGTGGTGTCATTTGCCCATGAAATGAAAGCTCCGTACAATTCTGTATAGCCATGGTTGCTAACACCGACGTATGGTTGAGATGTAGAAAGTTCTATCGAAGGAAGAAAAGTGTTTTTGCCCCATTTTTGAGCCATAACTTGGTCGACTGTTTTTCCGCACTTCATGTCTTTGCCAGTGGTGCGTCGAGCACGAGCACCAGAAAGAAGGTTAGTAGTACCTACACGGTGAGGGTCAGAGTTAGATGACTCTTTTGTACCTTTGTGTTGTAGGTTTGAGAAGACAGAAACTTGATCTTTATATTTACCTAAAGGAGCTAGAGTTGGGCTAAGGTCGTAGTTGCGGCCTTTCTTTTTAGGACTCCACATATCGCCATTTACACCGTTTGGCATATAGAGGAATGCAGCTCTTTTCGGCGTATTTGCAGCTTCATTTGCAGCAAAGGTTTCAAGCCAAGGAAGTGCCATAGAAGCACCGGCTACTTGCAGAATTGTTCGTCGATTAAATTTATTATTCATACCATTCACACATATGTTAAAGTCATTTTATATATCTCTGAAAAAAGACCATCTCTTTTAGCATATGAAAAAAAGATGACATTATATTATCGCACTGATATTATGAGGTATAGCAGACTAGTGTACATACGTAAGTCAGATTGCACTTTTGATTGGAACCTTACCACACAATATAATGATTCTATATAGACAAACGCGAGCCAAAGAGAATAGTTTCAGTAAAAGTAAAATTATTGAAACTGTTTTCATTTTTTAACTCTATGTATAGGCTTTGTTGATTTCTTAAATTATGTATTTAAATACTATATATTATTCTAATTATGTATATTTTATGGTATTTTAATGGATAGTATTGAATTAGAGGTATTTGTTCATGGTGGTTGGATTCACTGTGGAACTCTTCAGATGAGAGGGGGTTTACAATCAGAGAGTAGTTTTAATTATGATCTCGACTATTTCTTTGATGAATCAGAACACGGCTACCTTAGTAGTCAGGTTTCTGTCAATTGTCCATTATCATTAGACTCTTATAAATGGTCAACAATTCCTCCTTTTGCAATGGATATCTTTCCAGCTCCAACGAGAAGGAAGTTTTTGGCGCAAAAATTCAATATTAATAGCGATGCTGATTTTCTTAAATATGGAGCGAGCAACACTGTTGGAAATATTCGGACGAAACTTTTTGAAAAGCCTCATGGAGTTGAATTCAATTTAGAAGAGCTAAGTCTAGAAGATGACGAGTTTAGAGAGCTTTTTGCAATAAGAGGCGGAACCGATCTCCAAGGTGATGCTCCAAAAGTAATAGCTGTAAAAAATTCTTTCGGCTGGTTTCTAGATGATGGAGAAATGCAGGGAGAACGTTATATCCTCAAGTTTCCTAGGGGGCCCAAAGTTAGTGACAAACTCATTCTAAGAAACGAATTTAAGTATATGAAAATAGCCAATGAGCTTGGATTGGACGTCAAAAATGTAGATAAGTACTTTTACCTAAATGAAGGGATTTTAGGGATACCTAGGTTTGATATAGAAGATGGAAGGCGTCTTGGTTTAGAGAGCCTCTATTCAGTTATGGATACTATGGGGGGCATTAACCTTAATCAATACACTACTTGCAAAAAAATATATGAACTAACCGGCCGAAAAGGTTTAGTTGAATATGTTAAGAGGGATATTCTCAATTTTTCTTTTGGAAATACAAATAATCATGGAAGAAATACCGCTTTTCTGAAAGGAACTTCGACGATAGAGTTATCTCCACTTTATGATTTTGCGCCAATGGTTCTTGATAAGGACATTATTATCAGAACTAGTAAATGGGCTGAAGATGAGAGCTCGACAGTCATTAATTGGAGTAAGGTCATCTCTAAATTAGAACAAGAGCTAAATGAAGATTTACATGAGTTAACAGTGTTCGAGGAAGAACTGTTAGATTTGAAGCTTAGCTTGTTAAAGACCTATGATGTCGATAGAGAAGTTCAGGAGGCAATTCTGTGAAAAAGGTAGATAACCGGAAAGAGCTTTTTGAGAAAGTGGAATTAACTAATCTGACCTTTGGCGAATTTGTGAAAGCATCACGGAAAGCTGTTGGTAGAACTCAAAAAGAGTATGCAAAAGCCATGAGTTTAGAAGTTAAAACTCTTAGTCTAATTGAAAATGGGAAAGCAAATATAACTTTTCAAACTGCCGAAAAATTACTAAAACCATGGGGTATGGAACTAGTAGTCAAGAAGAAGAAACCTGAGTAAAATAAAGCTGGTACTATGCATAGACACCTACATCGGATTCAAAATTTATGGAAAATAGCTTTTCTCATACTTACTTTCTGTTCGATTTCTTGTTCGACTAATATTGAGCAAGAACTATTTGAAGAGAGTAAGAAATTGTTTTATTCAGAAAACTATATGGCAGCTTTGCATCCTCTTAGGAAATTAAGAGTTTTGTCTCCAAATAACGCTCGGTACACAACTTTATTCGTTTATACGAAAAAAAAGGCGAGGAAGGAGTATTCTGAGTTTTGTAGGAGTTATGCTAAAACTAACAATTTAGATTCATCTGATCCCAAAAGTTTTCCTTGGGTGATAAAGGTACATGACCGTTGGAAGTGGTATCCTAAAGCTGAACTTGAGGAATTACTTGTTTCCTATAAGAAAAAGGAACTATCAGAGGCAAAGTATCTAAAGGCGAAAGCTAAGTTATTAGAAGAGTACCAATACTTATGTCATGAATACGATGAACAGATCTTTTTGAATTCTAAATATGAACAAAATAAGTAATGAAATCGTGATTGATTTCTTTGATACGAAGAGCGTCAAAGTAGTACTTGAGCTCTTCGCCTTTTAAAAAATAATTACTTCTTTCTCTTCTTCTTTGAGTACTTATTCAATTCAGCGTCACGCTTCTTCCACTCAGTTAGCATCTGTTTGAATTTCTCAGGATTACTTTTGCTGAGGTCATTGCTTTCGATGCGGTCATTCTCAAGATTGTAGAGGTACTTTCTATCAACAAGTTTCCACTTACCCATGACGAGTGCAGTGTATTTATTACTGAAGTTTTGATAGATAAAGTCATGTTCTTTACGTTCTTTTCCAGTAAATGCAGGAACTAGGCTAATTCCCAGAGCAGGTCCTATTTTATTGCCTTTGTATTCACTTGGATACTTGGCTCCTGCAAGGTCTCTAAAGGTCGCATGAAAATCGATGAGATGGCCGCGCTGACGATTGAATGTGCCAGGGACGGTAATGCCTTTTGGCCAGTGTGCGATCATGCTAGTTGCTATGCCACCTTCATTTTGATTCTGTTTGTACATGCGCCAAGGAGTGTTGCAAGCATTGGCCCATTCATGAGAGTAGCAATGGAAAGATTTAGGATCCCAAGGCATTAATTTTTCAGAATTGGTAATGTCTGTGGTTCGTTCAAATGGACAGGCGCCATTATCGCTTAAAAAGATGATAAGGGTGTTCTCGAAAATGTTCTCTTCTTTAAGTTTATTGATGACTTTACCAACACTCTGGTCAACCGTATCGACCATGGCTGCATAAGTCGCCATCTTTAAATCTTGCCAATCTTTTTCTTCTTCTGAAAGGGAGTCCCACTTGCGGACATTTGCTTCTGGTGCCGAAAGTTGTGTTTCTTGAGGAATGATATCCAATTCCTTCATGCGGTTAAAACGTTTTTGGCGAAGAACTTCCCAGCCTTCTTTGTACTTACCGCGATACTTCATGACTTCTTCTTTTGGTGCCTGTAGAGGGTAGTGTGGCGCGTTATGCGCTAAGTACATGAAAAATGGTTTCTTCTTGTCTCGTTCTTCGATAAACTTGTTGGCATAATCAGTGAAAGCTGTTGTCGAGTAAAAGTCTTTAGGAATGTCGAAAGGCTTATCGTCAATTCTCCAATGCCACTCTCCAGCTTTGGTTGATTCTCCAGTAAAGAAATTTACAGCGCCGTTCAGGAAGCCGAAGAAACGATCAAAACCTCGAGTGTATGGAGTGTCAAAAACGTGCCACTTGCCAACCATAAAATTTTGGTAACCAGCAAGGCCAAGATTCTCAGGAATGGTGATTGCTGTTTCAGGTTTCTTCATGACTTCGGTATGGTAACGACCACTCATAAGTGTGGTTCTGGTGGTTTCGCACTTAGCGCAATTTGTAAAGTTGGTGAATTTAATGCCTTTGGCTGCAAGGCTGTCTATATTCGGAGTTTTTATTTCATTTCCAAAGGCCCCAAGGTCAGAGTAGCCCATGTCATCGACAAGCACCAGTATGATGTTTGGTCGTTCATCGGCAAAGCTTGTTAAACATAAAAGAAAACTAAGAGAAAGTATTATTTTTTTCAGCGCACACATATAATCATCCTTGTTTCGGAAAGTTCTTCTGTGCTAATTATACTCTTTTTGATTAGCGAATATGACTGTTATGTTGATAATACTTTTCTTTATCTTTCCTTTTCCTCTCTTTTTCTTTTGTCCTAAAAGGATCATCTAGAAAACTATCGATCGATAAGAGTAATATATCTAGAGTTAAGGTGAGTGGGGTAAATACAACTTTTTTCCAAGCTGGTAGAGGTTTTTGCTTTGGAGGTTTATTTTTTTGAACCTGAATAAATCCCCAATTGTTAGGATCCTTTTTGTACACCCACTCTTCTTTAGGTTTTTCCTTTTGTATACCCCACATATTTGTGGTTACACAACCAGAGGTAAAGAGTAAACTTAGTACTAAGCAGATTGTTTTCATTTTTTGCCCTTGCCATTTGTTATCAAAAATGAATCAAGGGAAAATGAGTAATCTCATACTCTAAATTTATTGTCAATATCCTAAGCTCCATGATAGAGGGTCACTTCACGCTGATACTTAAACTGGAATCATGTTGCTGTTGGAGATTATAGATATAAAAAATCATCGCAAAGCTTGGGGTATTAGCAATTTTTTAATCTTCTCGATAAGTTCAGGATTTTGTGCGGCTATATCTTTCCCTAAAGTAAAATCACCTTCCATTTCGTAGAGATAGTCTTTTTTGCCACCTGTAATCAGACGGTGTGTATCTGTCCGAATACTTTTGTATTTTTGCCAATAACTTATAGCAACTTTGCGGACGGTTTCTTTTTTGCCGGAGATAACGTCTTTTTGACTGACGCCATCTAAAAGAAAACGAGTTGATTTATCTTTTGGATTACAGAAGTCTAAGAGAGTGGGGAATATATCGATGGTCTCGGCAAGGGCATTTGTTTTCATAGCTTTTTGCCCGGGAACTTTGATCATGTAGACACTGCGATTTGCTTCTTCGAGAACGCTGTGTTTACCCCACATTTGCATATCTCCTAAAAACCAACCATGATCGCCCCAAACGACGACGATAGTGTTTTTCTCGAGATCGAGCTCTTTGAGTTTTTTAAGGACTTTGCCGATTTGTCGATCGACATAGCGAACACAAGCAAGGTAAGCGCGACGAGAGTCTGTGAGTGGACCTTGCTTTAAAGGTTTTGTTTTGGCGAATGGAGCATCGTACTTATAAAACTCTCCACCTCCGTGGTGACCAACTTCTGGTTTTTGTAGATTTTGAGGATTGGGAATGTCAACTCCTTCAAAGGCATCCCAATCTTGCTTGGGAGCGACAAAAGGTAAGTGTGGTTTGTAAAAGCCAAGACCGATAAAGAAGCGTTCATTCTTCCATTTTTCTAATTGCTTCATCGCTGTTTCAGCCATGAGTCCATCTGGAAGGTCAGTATCTTTTTGCGCCGTGAATTCCATAAGGTCTTTGTTCTTTTTACCATCTTCTCTGTGACGGCCACCTTCATAGGCGAAGAATGTACCCCAGCCGCGTTTCCAAGCACCAAAAGGAGTGGGGTACTCATCCCAAGCATGAGGAAGTTCTGGTTTACCGTCACCTTTGCCGTTGTAAGCAAATACTCGTCCATCTGGTTGATGAGAGATCTTGCCAATACAAGCGGTCTTATAGCCACTTCTTTTGAATACTTCTGGAAGTGATTGGGCTTTTTGAGAGTAGTTATGGTCAAGAGCATTTTTACCTTTGTAGAGAGCGGCATTTCCCAGAGCTTTAGTAACTTTGGGACTACGGCCAGTTAGGAGGGCAAAACGTGAAGCTCCACAGGTTGGGACTTGAACATAGTGACGGTTAAAGAGGACGGCTTCTTTTGCGAATGAATCTAGGTGAGGACTTTGAGCATAGTCAACTCCATAACAGCCAAGCTCTGGGCGTAGGTCATCAACTGCGATAAAGAGAACGTTATAGTTGTTATTCTCGGCAGAAGAACAAAGTGCAAAGGCAATAAATATTAAGAAGATTGTTTTCATTAAAACCCTTCGACAGCTTTCCATACTATTTTATTGTTTGTATCTGGAGTTGAGTTGCGACTACTTATAACATTTGCATATCTTTCTTGAATGGCATGACCATCAAAAAAGAGCAGGTTTGTTGTCTTGGAGTAATTATGTCTGGGGCTAATTCTCCCCGGAGTGTTCCCTGCATATGTATGAATGAAGCATGAGCCGTCATGTAACATGAGTCCAGACGCAGCATTACTTATGCGATCAATTCTCGGCCAGATGTGGTTTGCACTATTGACTCGCCAGTTGTTATAACGCCATGAGCCGTTGCCACCTTTATTTGTATTGATTCCGACGACGCCATACCAAGAGTCTATTCCTCCTAGAGTTTTTATATAATTATTATTACCGTCGACTCCACGCCATGATCGCCATGGACGTAAAGTTTCATTAACATCGATAAAGGCAGCGGCTCCATTTACCATGTTTGCCGAAAGTCTATCGTCTAAGCCAGAAGGGCATTTAAATACAGATGCTTCTTTAGTTGGGACTGTATTTATATTTCCTGTATGGGCTGGGCCCCGTGGCGCGCTCAACATATCTGAGTCTACTAGAAGATCAGCAAAGGCGTCTGGTATAGGTATGGCACCATTGAAAACTGTAGCGTAACTTTGAACGGCTATGCCTATTTGACGCATATTACTTACACAAACGGCAGTTTTACTAGTTTCTCTAGCTTTGCCTAATGATGGCAGAAGAAGACTGGCTAGTATACCGATGATCGCTATACACACTAACAATTCAATGAGAGTAAATTTTCTCACAACACGCGCACCTTGATTATTTTTTTAAGTTAGAATTTCTTTGATAGGATGAGAATGCTCAACACCAGTAAGTCTATTGTCGAGACCTTGGAATCGAACGGTGAGTTTGTTGTGGTTTATACCCAACTGTTTGAGGATAGTAGCGTGCATGTCGCGGACATGTGTTGGACGTTCAACCGGCTTGTAACCAAGTTCGTCTGTTTCTCCAACAGTTACGCCGCCTTTTATGCCGCCGCCAGCCATAAAGAAAGACATAGCATTCATATGATGATCTCGACCAGCGTCACCTTTGTTACTTTGTGCCATTGGCGTACGACCGAATTCACCAGCAAAAACGATGAGTGTATCTTTTAGCATGCCCCGTTGTTTGAGGTCTTTGATAAGAGCTCCAGTACCTTGGTCGACAGCTTTCGAGCAGATGGGCATAAATTTACGGATGCCGTTATGGTGGTCCCAGCCACGGTGATACAGTTGAATAAAACGTACTCCTTTTTCTGCTAGCTTTCTGGCAAGAAGACAGTTTGATGCAAAGGAGCCATCACCTGGTTTACAGCCATACATTTTCAAGATGTGATCTGGCTCATTACTCATGTCAGCCAATTCAGGAATACTTTTTTGCATTCTGTATGCCATCTCATACTGCTGCATACGAGTCGCTATCTCTGGATCATCCATGTGATTTTGGCCAAACTTATTTAACTTGTTTATGGCTTTTATAACTTCACCTTGGTTACTGCGATTTACACCGGCTGGATTTTTCACGTAGTTTACTGTGTCGCCCTTAGAGTTGAACTTAACTCCTTGGTAAATACTATCGAGAAAACCATTGCTCCAAGAACGAGCGTAGAGAGGCTGTGGACCACGACCCTTAACAGACTCGAGTACGACAAATCCGGGTAAGGCTTTGGCTTCACTACCAATGGCGTAGTTTATCCAAGCTCCCATAGAAGGGCGGCCATTTAAGAACGTTCCTGCATTTAGCATTCCTATAGCAGGGTCGTGATTTATTTGATCTGTATAGGCAGATTTTACTATCGCTATATCGTCGGCAACTGAACCGATATGGGGCATGAGTTCAGTTATGTTTTGGCCAGATTTACCAAACTTTTTAAATTTAAATTGCGGTCCATAACACAGTAGCTTTTTACCTTGTAATTGGGCAAGTTGTTGACCTTTGGTGTAGGACTCAGGCATAGCTTTACCGTTAAACTTGGCAAGTACAGGTTTTTCGTCAAATGTCTCAAACTGTGAGAAGCCTCCAGACATAGTAAGGAAGATAACCCTTTTCGCTTTGGCTTCTTTGAGTAGAAAGTTTTTGTTCGGAGCCGCAGCGTAGAGTGGAGCGGATATAGCAGTGGCACCAGCGATAGATGTAAATTTTAGAAAATTTCGGCGATTCATAACTTATCTCCTCACAATGAATTCATGTAGATTGAGTACGGCTCGTGCAACCTGAGTCATGGCAGCGAGTTCAGACTTGTTGTGCTTATTTGAAGCTTTGCTGTTGCCGACGGAAAGAAGTTGATCTGCAGCTTTAGTATTACTTTTAAAGTAGCTTTTTTGAGAACTATAGAGTTCACTTAGGGTCTTTATTTCACTGGCGTTAGCTGGGCGGCCTAAAGTTGTTTGAATCATCCACTTAAGTTGATTGTTTAGAGAGCTTTTTGTAGAAAGAGCTTTTGCTCCTAAGGCTTTTGCAGCTTCAACAAAACTTGGGTCATTAAGTAGAGTTAGTGCTTGGAGTGGTGTGTTCGAAGGAGTTCGAGAGCAAATACCAACTTCTCTTTCCGGGGCATCAAAGTTCTTGAGGAAAGGATGCAGAAATGTTCGCTGCCAATGCATATATACTGCGCGTCGGTACTGGTCATCGCCTTTTTCAGACTTGTACCTAAAAGGATTATGGTTCATTGATGAGTAATAGCCTGCAGGTTGGTAAGGCATAACATTTCTACCACCCATTTTAGAATTCAGTAAACCAGAACTTTGTAGAGCAATATCTCGAATGAACTCAGCATTTAAACGGAGGATAGATTGTCTAGCTTGCAGTCGGTTATATGGATCCTTTTGGATCATTTTTGGAGAACGTTGAGTTGATAGTCGGTAAGTTTTAGAAAGGACTATGTTCTTCAGCATGTGTTTTATGTCCCAACCGCTATCAATAAATTTTCTCGCGAGGAAATCCAGTAGTTCTGGATTTATTGGAAATTCTCCTTGTGAACCGAGATCTTCAGTTAGTTGCGAGATGCCTTTGCCGAAGTACATGGCCCATATGCGGTTCATAAATGCCCTAGCAGCCATAGGATTTTTTTCAGATGTCAACCAGTTGGCAAGATCTAGTCTATTCGCTCTACCACTTTTATTTATCTGTTCTAAGAAGTGAGGGACCGCTGGTTGAACAACTTCACCAGATTCATCCATCCAATTACCACGAGGAAGTATGCGAGTTACTCTTGGCTCCTGAGTCTCAGTGATAACGCAGATCTTGGCGTCTTTTTTAATAGCTTTAATTTGACTAGAAACTGTTTTGTATTCTTTAGATTTCTTCTTGAGGGGCTTAAGTTTTTTTTCTAAAGCAGCGAGTTCATCTTTTTCTTTCTTAGGAAGTATAACTAACTCTGGTGCAAACATTTGATTGTTGCCGCCTTTATAAACCCCGTCTTGCTTAACATCAGCAAAGAAAGCAGCCATAGCATAGAAGTCTTTTGCTAGAAATGGGTCATACTTATGGTTGTGGCACTCTGAACACTCAAGAGTAGAGCCAAGCCAAACAGCAGAGAGGTTACTAACTCTATCGGCTGCATATTTTGCTAGGTATTCACCAGCTTGAGCTCCACCTTCTTTAGTAACTTTGTTAAGACGATTATAAGCGGTAGCGACTATTTGGTCTTGTGTTGGTTTCGGAAGTAAGTCACCAGCTAGTTGCTCCTTGGTGAATTGATCAAACGGCATGTTTTCGTTAAAGGCATTGATGACATAGTCACGGTATGGTGCATTTCTTAACTCTTGGTCACCATGAAAGCCGACAGAATTGGAGTAGCGCACTAAGTCAAACCAATGAGTACCCATACGTTCACCGTAGCTTTTAGATGTGAGCATCTTGTCGACGACTTTCTCCCAAGCATTTCCTGACTTGTCGTTAAGGAAATTGTTTATTTCTTCTTCACTTGGCAGTAGTCCTCTTAAATCTAGGCTGACACGGCGGATAAGGACACGCTTATTATCGAGAGGATTTTGTTGAGAGAAGCCTTTAGTATTTAGCTTCTTGAGGATGAGAGCATCGACTGTTGATGGAATATCTTTTTGAGTGAATTTAGGGATAGGCTCATAAGCCCAGTGAGACTGGTAGTTAGCACCTTGCTCAATCCACTTTTTTACCAGAGCTTTATCTCGGTCAGTAAGTGAGTGGTGGAACTCGATTGGCGGCATGATCTCGTCTTCATCTGTAGTGGCGATGCGTTCCCAAACAGATGACTTTTCAGGATGGCCCGGAACTATAACAGCTTCCTTTGTTTTCTTTTTTCCACTTTTCGTGGTGTAAGTACGTGGTTGAGTTGCTGCCTCGAAAGTGTGGAGTTGGAGGTGAGCTTTTGCTTCATGAGCATCTGGACCATGGCAATTGAAACAGGTGCTTGAGAAAATAGGTCGTATATGCTCGTTGAAAGTTACTTTTTCGGGTAGTTCTTTGGCGCTGACTGTCACTGCTGTTACGAGTGCTAGCAAGTATGTATTTATTAAAAGTTTCATCCTGTCTCCAATTAAGTCATTTACCTATTTCCCAGTTTATCGGTAGTTTTTCCCAAGTAGTTTGTAAAAAAGTTGAGATTTTTATTTTCTAAAAGCATAAGGGTGAGTACAAAAGTTGATAAATTTTGTTCATAGTGTTATAACATGTGTGTGTATGTGGAGTTGTTTATGAAGAAAAAATTTACCTTAATAGAATTGTTGGTAGTCGTTGCCATTATCGGTATTTTGGCATCGATGCTGTTACCTGCTTTAGGTAGTGCTCGAGCCAAAGTTAAAATGGCTGCTTGTGTTTCAAACCTTAAACAAGTAGGCGCGGCGGTTTATAGTTATACCACAGATGGACCGGGTCTTTTACCGGGGCCATGCTACGGAGGCGTTCACACAGGTCCTACTAAGTGGGATCAGTCTTTATCGAGATATTTACAGGCAGATTTAGGGGCTCCAACTCTCACTGGAAGTCGAGAATTATCACCTTTGTTTAATTGCCCTTCTTACACAGGTGTACCTTCTGGAGGAGGGGTAGAGACTAGTTATCAATTTATAACTTATGGGAAAGATTCCTATGGTGAACGTTATTTAGGATATCCAGGAGGAAAAGATCCTCAGAGTATATCTTCTGTAGAGTCACCAACAGAAGAAACACTGCTTTCGGAAATGGATGCGGTCCTTATAACATTTGCAGCGGGTTGGATAGATAGTATATCTGCTACTCCTCGGCATGGCTTTAAAGGCGGCGCGGGAAATAGAACTCAACTTTTTTATGATGGGCATGCAGTGGCAACCACTAAGCTTCCCCAAGAATAAGCTTTAAGTGGTATCCACAGTTGTTTAGAGTAAAGGAAAGAGCATTAAGGGTAATGCTCGAGAAAGGTTTAGTCCTTCAGTTCGATTGCGACATCATTTTCAGTTGTGCACTCGACTCTCGTTTTGCCACTTTCGACAATGGTCTTTAGTTTCTTTTTGAGCTTTTGAGCTATTTCAGGATGTGTTGCGATGAGGTTTTTGATCTCGCCTATATCATTCTTTAGATTGTATAGCTGTGGTTCTATAGTCTTCTTTTTAACATTTGCAGAAGGGATATATTTCCAGTTTCCTTCTCGTATCGCAAAATACCCAGAGCTGTTTTGGTGAATCATGGCAGGTCTTGTCTTAGGACTTTGCTTGTCAAAAAGTGGGGCAAATGAAAAACTATCTTCAGCTTCATTCTCATCTAACTTTTGTCCAACTATGTCAGATAATGTTGCAAAGATATCAATTTGACTGACTGGAGCATGGTGTGTCTTGCCACCTTTGAATTTTGCTGGCCAAGAAACTAAGAAAGGAACTCGATGACCACCATCATAAATATCTCGTTTACCACCACGAAGGTTATGGTTACTGTCGTGATTGTGGAGTTTGAGTCTTTTCGGGTAGGTGTTTTCAGGACCGTTATCACTTGAGAAGATGATCATAGTGTCCTTATAGATATTTCGTTCTTCAAGTGCCTTTATCACTTGACCGATCCAGTAATCGGTTTCGATCATAAAATCGCCGTAGGCACCTGCTTGTGACTTGCCTCGAAATCGTTCTTGAGGGATGACTGGTTTATGAGGTGAGGTGAGAGGGAAATAGAGAAAAAATGGTTTGTCTTCTTTGTGAACTTTATCAATCCACTTGACTGCTTTCTCGGTGAAGCGTTCGAGAACTTTAATATCTTCAAAGTCTTCTGCTACGCTGATGGGGAGTTTTTTAGGTGGTTTATTCTCATAAGGCGGGATGATGCGGTAATCAGAAATGGCGATATGATTCTTCTTCTTGGTTGTCCATAAACTCGGGGCTACTTTGGCGTAATCCATGTCGTACCAAGCACAATGACCAAAATTCATGGATGCTGGAATTCCCCAGAAATAGTCAAAACCTTTTTGGAGGGGGCCATTAAGAATTTTGCTGCCATCTTCATTGAAAGTCATACCAAGGTGCCACTTACCGACCATAGCAGTGTTGTAGCCGTTTCTCTTTAGGAGTGTTGCTAGAGTACTGCGATTATCCGCAATGAGAGGTTCATCGTCACTGGTAAGTACACCCCTTTTAAGGCGAGTGCGCCAGCTGTAGCGACCTGTTAAAAGAGCATATCTGGAAGGTGTGCAAACAGTATTACTTGAGTGGCCATCGGTAAAGACTATTCCTTCTTTACCGATGCGGTCGATATTTGGCGTTTGAAATTTTGAATCGGGGTTGAGTAAGCTGCAGTCACCATAACCTTGGTCATCGGTGTAGATGATGATAACATTTGGTTTGTCGGCAGCGGTTAGCATGGAGCATAGAAGTATTAATAGAAGTGAAACGTTATTCATGTTTATCTCAAATAGGTTCTTTTACAGAAAATACTCCTGATGTAGTAGAAGAATGACGTCTATGATTTATAAACTATCAATCGGACTAGTTTTGTCATCGTTTTTGACAAATGTTGACTATTATGGAAGGCTTAAGTAGCCGGAGTTAGTTTTTATGTAGAACGTCAATTCGCTCTTTGTAGATGTTTCTATCTTGTTTGTAGAGCTTAATAAGTTTGATAAGTAAGCCTTTGTCGTTTACGGACTTTCTATATTTCTGAAAGTGTTCAAGAACTTGCTTTGGTGATCTACTACGCCCTAACTCACCCATAATTATTTCTGCTTCAGCAAGGGTGTTTTTGGATATGATGTTAAATTCGTTGGTTTTCGAAGTGCTACTTGTAGTTTTAGGTAGGTGATTTTTAACCTCGTCAACGCGAATACGAAATAATCTTGGATTGTTAGAGCAAATGCTGGCCATGATGTGTAATTTACCTAGATAGTCTTTCGGATTTGCCCCGATAAGATCGTGTAAGTCTTCTTTAGATAAGCCGCTTTCAATACCCTCGCAGATAATTTCCGCCTCTATGATATTTTCATTTGATACATTAGTGTACGGTCCTGCGTCGAGTTGGATTGGAGGAGTATAGTTCGGATCTAGTTTGGCTTGCTCTTCAGCTTTTCTAAGTGCATCAATCGCCGAAGTATTAATAGATGCACCTTCACGTGGCATAACTAAGTAAGTTCCATTCATATCATCTGGGTTATTTGCACCATAGATTTGCAGTAGCATTGGCAGTTGACCTTGAGCATTTTCTAGAGTTTGTATCTTTGCGTTGACTCTATAATAAGTTGGTGTTAGGCGCCATACGAACTTAGATGCATTCTTACGAAAATAGAGACTTTCTCCATCTACGTTTAATTCAAGTTTTCCGTAGCCAACTCTAGCAGTAGGAATCATATTTATAATAAAAGCATATGGGCTCCAGCCACTGTTAGAAAGGTCCCCATAGAAGTCAGCGACCCTTAAAGTACGATCTTTATCTCGCCAATTTATGTCACCATAGTCACGTTTATTTTGATCTACACTAGTAGGAGTGAATTTAATTGAATCAGGGAGAGACTTTAGGTAAGCTTCAGCAGCATCGAGATCTGAGTCTTTAAATGACTGAAGGTTCTTTAAATACTTATCGTAAGGATTTTGATTCACATAGTTTGAACTAAAATCACTTTCAGTTTTTATGGTTTCGTAATCTTGGCGATAACGTTTTATTTTTTCTAGCAAGTAAAGTTTACTCAAACCTTCAGAGTAACGAGACTCATCGAGTCGAACAATCTGAATAGAATCACTCTTTGCATTTTCTGGACGAGGAGCGAATGAATCGCCTGTCTTTTTACCCATGCTCGAAAATCCCACAAAGTACATCAAGAGTGCGATAAGAATAAAGTTTATCTTTCTCATTTAGATTTTCCCTTTTCATGCGAACGCCAACTTATTTAAACTTAACATACAAATTAGCTAAGAAAAAATTTAAAACAAATGGGTAAATGAGCAAAGCAGTCAAGTACGCCTTACTTTATATCCGCCAGTGAGAAATGTTGTTTTATCTCGCTGTCAGAAAGAGCTTTTTGATAAATGGCAACTTCATCGATTTGCCCGGTAAACTGGCGCATATTTCGCATAGGGTCGATTTTGCCCATGTAGAAGACGTAAGCTAAGTCGTCGTTATTTAGTTTTTCTTGTAGTGTTTTTTTGAGCTTACCGTTTAGATACAAGCTGAATGAGTTATCGTTTCTCACACAAACCATGTGGTACCATTTTCCTGGTATATAAGATTCATTTGCAAAGGCATTTTTCCCATAGTTCTTGGTGGCAGGGTACCGGTGGGAGTAACGGAAGTCGAAAGGCTTACAACGAAGTCTTCCACTCTTTGACATAAGTTGAGTGTAAAATAAATGAAGGTAATTATTTGGTCTTGGCTTAGGTAATACTAAAGAGATGAGCGACATGTCGCTAGCGTGCTCTTCGGCGTTTAACCATAGCTCAATTGTATAGTTCTTTTGATTGATCTCTTTAAAGTGTTCTTCTACGTGGAAAGCGCCTCTATCGCCTTTGTTAACAGTAAAACGATTATTCTCAATAAAGGCTTTGTCAGTAAGTTTGCCTAAGTGAGTATTGCCCATTTCGTTTTTGACTAGAGAGTTTTCTGAGTTTTCAAAGCGCCAGTACGCGAGTGGTCCGTGTGCTTTTACGGTATTTACATAGTTACTTGATATGTGCAGCTGACTAGTAGACTTTTCTTCAACGCGAATAAATTTTTCATTCCCTGAAAGCTCAGTGACTGTTTCGGTATTTGAGTCGATCTCGACACCGTCTTTTGAGTAAAGGTTCGCGTTTACTAGTGTATCACCATTATCACCAAGGAGAGAACTGACAACCTCACCTTCGTAAACATGGACTTGGCTTTTGCCGTCTTTAGTTACGTTAAGAGCAAATTCGGTCCCTAGATCAACTATGGCAGCTTTGGGGGCTTCGACAGTGAAACCTTGAGCAGCTTCTGGAACTTTGGCGGCTATTTGTCCGTAGTAGAGTTGAGCGAGTTCAAGACTTTTAAGTTGGTAGTGAGCAGGCCCTTCAAGTTTTATCTCAGCTCCATGATTATACTTTATGGTCACTTGGCCTTTGGTTAGGATGAGTTCTTCACTATAGAGTTTATCACCCATTTTCTTGGCGTTGCTTTCCCAAGTTGCATCTGCACTGACTTTCTCGACAGAGGCTAAGACAGTTTTAGGAATGGTTTCTTTGACAACTTCAACTTCGCGAATGACTTCTTTCGTATTCACAGAAGAAATAATAAAGGCGATAGCGAGTAAGGCGGCGATAGTTTGAAAGATGATGAGCTGTTTACGAGTCGAGCGAAACTCTTCAGGAAAGTTTTCAGGAGTTGGCAGGTCTGGGAACTCAACTGTTTGTTTGTTTTCAGAGATCTCGTTTAATGTGAAGTGTATATCAACTAAACGGCGGTAAGTGTCTCTTGCTTCTGAGCTATTTTGCAGAATGTGGTCGAGTTCTTTAGCTTGCTCTTGGCTCAATTTGTCGTCAAGCATTGCAGATATTAGATTTTTTAAATGTGTTTCGTCGTTCATTTCCAACCTTCTTCGGTAAGTGTTAGATCGACGCACTCATAGAGTTTGAAACGAATCCTTTCAAAGGCGCGATAGATCTTTTTCCCGGTTTCAGAGAACATTTGATTAATTTTTGTGATTGTTAGTTTTTGGCCGTAGCGAAGTTCGATCAGTTCTTTTTCGTGATTTGGTAGTTTAGCAACACAGTGTTCTAAAACTCTTCTTTGGGCCTTCAGTATATCGAGATTTTCGGCGTGTTCTTCAGCGAGAATTTTAAGGGTTGTTTCGCAAAGAGCATGAGTTTTCTTTTGCTTTTCGCGGAACTTCATGACTTCATAGTAAGCAAAGCGAAAGGACCAATTTAGAAAAGGTTGTTTGCTGTCGTACTTTTCAAACTTGCGCCAAAGAGCTAGAGATGTTTCTTGGAGTATGTCTTCAGTATCTCCCATGTTGTGACAAAGCGAGTAGATGTAGCGCCGCAGGTCGGGCTGACTTTGCCCAAAGAGCAAAACAAACTTTTCTTGATTTTTGTTATCTTCCATCGGATTTTCCTCGCTTTCAACAATCATAAGATTATTTATCTCCTTCGCCAAGCCTTTTTAAGACTTCCCAGAGTTTTGGTACTTTTTCCCAGGCAATTTTGAAAATACATAAAAAAAGCCGTTGGAGCGAACTCCAACGACTTTGTGTATGTATGGTGTGTGAAGATTTTTATGCCTTCACTTATCTAAACTCCGCATAGCTAGAAAACTGGACAGTAAGTTAATAAAAAGATTAATCTTTTGGGGGTTTGAGCATAAAAAAGCCGCTGGAGCGAGCTCCAACGGCTTTTTCATTGTGTTGTGTATTGTGGAAGAAGAGTGCAGCTTCTTCAGACTTTATAACTCGTGTTAAAGTTAAGAGTGACAGAAAACAAATAAAAAATGAAGATAAAATTATAAAAATAAAAAAAGCCATCGACTTGTAGGTCAATGGCTTAATTTGGTTTGTGTGAAAAGTCTAGCTTAATTTATTCAATGAGGTCAAGGCCTTCTTCTTCCATGACAGGCTTCTTTTTCTCTGGTGCTTTAGCGGCGTTACCTTTAGGGATTTTAAATGAAGGTAGGTAACGATAGTAAACGGTTAACATGAGAGCACACTTGGCAGTACTGTATACTTGTTTGTCGATGCCGGGCATATTGAAACGGTCGGCTTCAAAAGCTGAAGGACTTTCCCAGTAACCTTCTTTATGTTGGTTTTCGACAAGAAGCTTTTCAAACTTTGGGCGCCACTTCTTCCATGAAGTACCACCGCGCTGAAACATAACTTGAGTCGCATAGTACCACATGTAGAGAGGGAAAGCATTTGGCGCATTACCTGATTCGCCTTTCCAGACAAGATACTGCATATCATTCTTTTCCATATAGTCACCGATTCGAATTGCGGCATCGCAGTCTGGGTGACCAAGTAGTTGAAGACAAAGAACACCAACTGCGCGCATAGATGGGCCACGAGGATGCTTACCTTCAAGTCTATAGTAAAAGACGTTTTCTTTGGCAGTGTCTTTCATATGCTTGACAGCTTTATCAATTGCTTCTGACAGTCCTGAAACATCTGAACCAGCAGCATAAGCTGCTTTAAGAGCTTGGTAGTTGTAGGAAGCATTGGATAAGTTAGTGTTGGGGTCTTTTGTATTGTAGCTGTACAAGTAACCACCATTTGGGTGCTGTTTATCAACGATAAGTTGGATAGCTTCGTTCATAGCAGATTCAATTTGAGAAGCTCCTATCATAGCCGTTGCTTCAGAAAGGGCGTAAGCGACTAGGCCATGTGAATAAACTGAACGAGAACTGCTACTGTAGCTATTTTGATGGATGATTTTGCCGTTACTTCCTTCAACTAGCTTACATAGCCACTCGATACCACGCTGAACTGTGGTACCAAAGTTTTTGGAGAGAGTTGTTTCGCCATGAGCTAAAAATGTAAGAACGGCCAAACTAGTCATTGCGGATTTTTGGTGATTGCCCCACGAGCCGTCAGGGTTTTGAACTTTTTTGAGCCACCAAAGTGCTTTGCCAAGAGCTTCTTGACCCACTTTAGATCCGCCAAATGCTGAGACTGCACTAGCTCTACCTGCAGACGTACGACCACCAAAAAGTGTAGGAGATGCAAATGCAGAAGGAGATATAGTTACGTCAGCTACAGCTTCGACATCTGAGTCATCTGCTGTTGAAGGTTCTTCATCACTAACATCTTCTAAGGCGGCATCGTCAGTTTCAACATTATCTAACTTAACAGTTGTCAAGACAGGGTCACTTACGTCGGTAGTTTCAACTACCTCGGGTTCAGGCTCTTCAATTGGCGGTGGTTCTTCAATTTTTATTTCTTCGACTTCCTGAACGATAACCTGTATGTCAGGTACTTCTTGCTTGTACTTGTCAGTGATAAGAACGGCTAAGATGATGATCAGAACTACGTGGAAAACTGTCGAGACAATTGGGCCTATAAGAGACTCTATAAGTCTTTTACGGCGATACTCTTCCTGAATTTCTAGTATGTCTTCAGTTTGTAAAATATCATCATAATCATCTTCAAAATCCATCTCTGCACTGCTGGGTGAAAAAGTCTGACTCATAGTTTCCTCAAAGTAAAGTATTTTGCTGCATTGTTATGGGAGAAGTAGACAGGGGAGAGGGTGGTCATGACTGGGATTTGGAAAAAAAGTGTAATTTTTTTCATAGGATGTATTTCTGGTAAAAATCAATCATTGAAATTATGTTCTCAGTGTAAAGTTACTTGTGAGTACATGGAAATAGACAATAAATATAGTTTGGTGAGAAACTTCACGGATCTTTTCGATGAGGCTACTGGGGAAAACCTCAGTAGTAACATACGTGAAATAGATGATCGTTATGAAGGCAGCGAGTTTTTAGCTGCTGGCGGTATGAAGAAAATCTATGTGACTAAGGATAGACTGACAAACCGCAATGTAGCTAAAGCCGTTCTTAAAGACTCTGAAAATAAGTCCAAAGTGGAACGCTTTTTTCATGAAGCTCGTATCTGTGCCTCGTTAGAACACCCAAATATCATTCCAGTTTACGACTTGGGTTACGACGAAAAAGAACAGCCATTTTTTACTATGAAACTCATTCATGGTCAAACCTTAAAGGAGCTAATACTTAGTAAGACGGCTTCATTGAGTGAGCTCTTGTCGATTTATCTAAAAGTTTGTGATGCTGTTGCTTATGCTCACTCTAGAGGGATAATTCACCGGGATCTAAAAGCTGAGAATATACAGGTGAGCAGTTTCGGTGAGGTTCTTGTTTGTGACTGGGGTTTGGCTCGGAAGGATGATGACCATATAGACTTTCATGTAGAGGAGTCTGTCGACTTAAACCCGGTGACTTTAGACGGGATTATTCAAGGAACTCCTGGTTATATGTCACCTGAACAAGCACTCGGGAATAAAACAAGTGTGAATCACTTGTCCGACATCTACTCTCTAGGAGCTATACTTTACTTTATACTGACTTCTCAGCAACCACTTTCAGACCTTAAGAGTCAGGAGCTGCTGGAAGCTACTAAGGCCGGTAAACTTTCAGAAGATTTAAATAAAGCGTCATATATACCGAAAGCTTTGGTGGCTGTTTGCCAGAAAACCTTAGCTGTTGAACAAGATGGTCGTTATAAAAATGCCGAAATTCTTAAAGACGATGTAGTTAAGTATATGCAGGGTTTTGCCACCAGTGCCGAGTCGGTAAATGCCTTTGGTCTTTTTAAACTTTTAGTGGCAAGAAATAGGAAGGTTAGTTTTACTTTAAGCTTATCTATTTTAGTCGTTTCTACTTTAGTGCTATGGTTTTTATTTTCCTTAAGCTTGAGCGAGAATCAGGCCAAGAGTTCGCAGGTTTTAGCAGAGGAAGCTTTAAAGAAGTTTAAAGAAGCCGAAGACATAAAACATCGTTTAGCGAAAGATGCCGCGCCTCGTATGCTGGAGCGCGCTTCTTATGCTTTGTCGACTTACCAGCTTTATGAAGGTTTAGAGATATGTAACCTAGCTTTGGAGCTTGATCCAGACTTGAGACCCGCTCTAACTAATAAAGGTTTTATATTGCTAAGTTTACTGAGATTTAAAGAAGCTCAAGAGTGCTTTGATAAAACAGGTAGAGACCCAAGTCACAAGACGATGAAAGCAATAAAAGCCTGTATAGAGCGCTTTGG
The DNA here is from genome assembly GCA_021232515.1 of Lentisphaeraceae bacterium. Classification (GTDB taxonomy): domain Bacteria; phylum Verrucomicrobiota; class Lentisphaeria; order Lentisphaerales; family Lentisphaeraceae; genus JAKVBD01. The sequence continues at coordinate 3,669 of JAJPOQ010000111.1, read as the reverse complement.
TGATCGCAAAATTTTCACCCTTGAAGATTACATTTGGATTGTTGAAAAATACAGTTTCTTGAGCAAGAAAAAGATGATCAATGAACAGACATTTAGTCCGGTTATGGATCATCTTAGTTTAAAAGAAAGAAGAGAGTATGCGAAAGCTGTTATGAGGCTTCAAAATCCAGGTTTAGGAGAGATATACTTCACTGAAGAGAATGTTCATCTTGATTGGTCGAAACTTGAAATTGCCGATGGGCTTTATAAAACAGGTATCACTAGTTTGGATTTGCGTAAAAGCCCTTTGAGTGGAGATCTTATTTTTGTTAAAGGCTTGCCACTACATACCTTAGTCTTTCCAAATCGAGCTCCAGATGAGTTTTTCAATTACATAAGTAAGTGTAAAACCCTCAAAGAACTGCATGTACCAAGAGCTCATTTTAAGAAAGCAGATGTAAATGAGTTGCCGAAAAGAATCAAGGTGTATTTTTATTGATGAAGCGCAGATTTACACTAAATGAATTTCTTATCTTATTTGCTGTTATGGCAATTCTTGTTTCAATTTTAGTTCCTGCTCTTAGTAGTGCGAGGGCAAAGATGAAGCTGAATGTCTGCCAGTCAAACCTTTACCATATAGGCATGGCTTATACCTTGTACGCTTATTCAAATAACAAGTATTATCCCTTACTTGGTCAAGGCCTGTCTGGATATAGACATACACTCGGAAAGTTTGGTGATGGAGTTTCCGCTGAAAGGCGTCCTTTGAACAAATACTATGAAACAGTTAACTATGCAGAGTGTCCATCTGATAAAGGGCAGCCGATGTTTGCGGATGTTTTAAATACTTATCGCCAGTGGGGTTCTAGTTATACCGCGACTTCAGGTAGGAGTATCTACAGTATAGGTTTTTTACAGTCGCATACTCAACCAAAAAGAATCGATGACTATGCACAATCAGATAAGAAGATAGTTTCAGCCGATCATAACCTTTGGTCAAACCGTTCATGGTCAAATAGAAACTCTCAGTGGCACTGGCGTGGAGAAAAAAGGCGGGTGAATATCCTCTTTCAGGACATGCATGTCGACTTCTATACTTTTCCGATTGAGTATAACTCTTTTGCACAAGATGAACCCCCAAACTTAGACCGTTGGGGGCACTATTAGGAATTAAGTCTCAAATCTGTCGACGAGACTAAGTATTTCTTGTGACATGTCGGATAGTGCGGAGGCTTTGTCACTCAGTTCATTCGATGAGCTAGAAATCTTAGAAATTCCAGAGTTTACAGAAACAACACTTTTGGAAACTTCTTGTGTTGCCTTTTGAGCACTTTCGGTAACTCCTGCGACATCTCCTGCCGAACTTTCAATAAACTGAATTTTAGTACTGACTTCACTGACTTGTTCTGAAGAGACTTTTATGTCTTCGTAGACTTTGGATAATAAGTCAGATGTTTCTTGAGTGTTTCGAGAGTTTTCACTTATGCTAATGCTTTGTTCTTCTATGGCAGCAGCCGTACCATTTATCATTTCACTTAAGTCATGAATGACATCTTTGATAGAAGAAATGTTCCCAACAGTATTTTGCGTGGATGATCTCATTTTATCAATTCTCTTGGTTATGTCTTCTGTTGCATCTGAGGTTGCCTTTGCAAGAGATTTCACTTCGTTAGCAACTACGGCAAAGCCTTTACCTGCTTCACCGGCTCTGGCAGCTTCAATGGTTGCGTTAAGTGCTAAAGTTTTCGTTTGCTCAGATATAGCGGTGATGAGAGATGTGATTTCGACAATTTCATCGGTAGAAGCAACAAGGGTATTAATTTCTTGAGCCGCTTGAGTGACTTTTTGATTGGCCTCTTCAGAAGATAAACGGCTTTTTTCGGCATTTTGGGCGATCTCATTGACTGTATTCGACATCTGTGTAGATGCAGCAGCCACGGACTTTAAATTATCTTGTGCATTGCCAATAGAACCCGTTACTTCTTGCATAGATGTGGCCATTTTATCAGTGAATAGTTTGGATTCTTCAGTGCTTTTAAACATTTCTGCAGATTGTTCAGCAACAACTTCCATATTTGAGTTGAGTTCTTCAACTGCAGCAGCGACAGAGTTTGTTTCATCGTTCATCTGTTGATTGTTACTTTTCATCTGAGTTGTAGTGGAGGAAATAGTGTCAGAGTAGGTTGCCAGCTTTTTTGAAGTAATCTGAGTTTGTTTAATTATTTCATGAATTTTTTCAACAAAGACGTTAAAGTTGCCACTCAACTCGCCTAATTCATCTTTTGAGTCAATTGGTAACCGCGATGTCAAGTCGCCATCTCCTTCAGAGATATCTGACATGACCCCAGAAATATTTTTGATCGGTGCAACTAGAGACCGAGCAATAAAAAAGGCGATAACGGCAATGATAACTATGGAAAGAAAACATATGAAAAGCATTCGGCCTCTTAGTGTATCTAGAAGCAGGTTTGCTTCCGCTTTAGAGGCTCTGACAAGAACGGACCAATTCATGCCCGGATAACCGAGGGCACCTCGAAGTGGTGTAAAACCCGCAGCTTGATCAATTTTTTTACGGGCATGAAAAGAATATATGGAACCAGATTTGCCATTTATGGCAAGATTAGCAGCTTCGACGCCTTTTTTTGCAAGGTTCAGCTGAAAGGTGACTTTTTCAAAGTCGTACTTTATATCTTCAGTTTTACTTGTAGTTGGATCATAATCGAGGATGACATTTCCCACTCCGTCTAGAAGAGTTAGCTCTGAGGATGAGAGTCCCAAACTTTTAAGGTTTTTGTAAGAAGATTGAAATATTTCTTCGACGATGCTGAATTTGGCTCTATTGCTCCAGTAGGCTATAACTTTACCATTAGCATCATATACAGGAGTAGAGAAGCCAATGGTCATGCCGCTTGAATTAGGGTAGAGGTTTTGGACGTTTTTATCGAGATGTACATCTTCAATATAGGTGCCTTTTGATCCCTTATTTTCTTCTGCAGAGTTTTTCTGAGAAGTTGTGTATTTACCAGCTTTTAAAGCTTGGAACCATGGTGTTTTTGAAAAGTTTTGGGCAAAGAGAATTGACGAGTCTAGTTTATTTCCGTCTTGATCCTTATTATTGACACTGATCAGCTTACCGTCTAAGTCAACAAGAAGAGTTAGGTAATAGATATCGTAGGTGTCGACATAGCTGTTCATCATTGAGGCTAAGACTGAATCAGAGCTTTCGTTATACCAAGCTGAGGAATTTTGAACTTTTCCATTTAAGGCAAAAGCTTGAACATCACCATACCTTTCAAAAAGATTCCGGTCTATTAAATCAGCTATGGAGATCGCAGTACTCTTATAGTAACTCAAGTTCGAGGTTTCTAGTTCATTGAATGCAGTTTGAGCAGTACTAATGACTATGATTAATGGAATGATACTTATCGCTAAAAATGAAATGAGCAGCTTGGTCGTTATTTTCATGAATATCTCCGCCTAAATATTTATAGCGGAGGTATTCGCAAAAATTATTCCAAATGGACTTAAATTGTTGTTAGGTTCTGAATTATTATTAATGTTCCAAGTTCTGTGATGATGGAGCAACCTTTCTAATTCCCATCATCACCTTATTCTGTATTTTCATCTTTTCATTCCAGAATAGTTTCCACTGCTTTTCATCAGTAAATTTCTTTAACAATATGCGAGCCA
>JAJPOQ010000105.1 GCA_021232515.1 Lentisphaeraceae bacterium | reverse complement strand
AGGCTGAGATGAAAGACTTTTTTTGTACATTAGATGCAAAGCTATTAAAGGTTATTAGAAATTTTCGCTGCACCTAATATAGCACAAAATAATCATAAGTAACTTTTAATTAAATATTTATGCAATAATCAGCAAGCCTTACATAGAGTCAACTAAGACAAACAAGCGATGGGTAAAGGGTTTTACAGTATCAGGTAAAATCACATAAAAAGTAAAAAAGTGCATTATTAACCACGAAGATTAGAAGACCTAGAAGAAAAACCTTACTCTTGGTGACTTTGAGTCTTTGTGAGAAACTTTTATTACTATCTTTATCTCCTTCTTACCCTTCTACTCTTCGTGGTTCACACCTTAATATAAGAAGATGGTGAGTAAATAATCAATATTATTTCTCGTTATCTAAAGTAACCCAATCCTGATTTTTAATCATTAAAACAAAAGCTTAATCCTGCCTAATACACTCAGTGACTCATATTCCGCCACAAAGCATACTGAGATCACAGAGATAAAAAATTGAAGAAAGTATTCTCACTTATTGTCTTTACGCTTAATCCATTCAAAAACACGCGTTAAAACTGCTTCTGTTTCTACCTTAATCAAAGTGTGAAATTGACCTGAATACTCTTCGTAGGTTACATCTGATTTTGAACCTTCAAGAATATCCACTAACTTCCTAGCTTTGGAAACAAGACTTCTTTCATCTTTATCTCCATGAATCACTAATAATGGAATCTTAAATAATAGATCGATCTCTTTTTCAGAATAACTCGAAACTCCTGAAATGGAAATAAAACCATCAGACTCAAATAATCCGTTCGATACAGCTTTCATTCCCGTAAAAGAACCTTGAGAAAGACCACAAACATAGATTTTTCCAACTTCAGTATCTGACTTACTCTTAATGTCTAAAATAACATCATTTATCCGACCGGCTAATTTCTCTGGCGTCCACAAACCTATCCCCAAAGTTGGGAAGGCCATAGCTATATTATGTTTTTGAGCAAAAGGAAGAAACCAATCTTGATATGACTTAAAATTGCCTCCCGAGCCATGCAGAAAAATCAACAAAGGTGCTCTCTTTAAATTCGGCTCAAAATACCAATAATGACCCCTATCAAAAAACCATGAGTCGAGAACAGCCGAGCTTTTATACTCAAATATTGAACTATCTTCTATTTCATCATAACGAGAGGCTAAGGATCCAATATCTCTCAATGAAGATTTTTCTTGAGCCGTATACCCCCAGTTTTCACCCATTCTTATCAGATCTCCTTCAGGAAGCCCCGCAAACCATTGAGGGTCAGAGTCAAAAAGGGAATGATATTTTAAAGGAGCTCCCACGACATACTCACCTTTACTAGGAAACAACAAGTAGAATGGACTCAAACTAAATAAAAAAGCTGGCAAGTAAACTTTCGCTTTTTGAGGACTCAAACTAAGTAAAGTTAAAAATGAAAACGCAAGCACTCCACCCATACCTAAAAAGGCAAATGTATATCCACCGTAAAAAGCCGCAAGCAACGTTAAAACAAGAAAGCAAAACCCTAAAAAGATAAGCATACTAACAATTATCTTTTTTATAATTCTGCCATATATCTCATCTTTATTTATTTGAAATGCCCTTTTTACTAATATCGAAAACTACTTCCGCCAATTAATCAAAACCAACCCAGCGATTACCAAAAGCGCACCGCAAATGCGCTTAAAGTCAACCGGTTGTTTTGGCACTCCAAAGGCACCAAAGTGGTCAAGTATAAGTGAAAGAATTACTTGTCCACATAAGGTTGCCCAAACCATCTTCCCAACACCGATCTTTGGGACACAAAGAATAACCGAGACTACAAATACTGAGCCTAGTAAGCCTCCAATCAAATAAACTTTGGGAGCAGAGAGAATCTTCTCCGCTGACGGCAAACCTGTTTTCAAGAAAAATGACGCTATAAAAAGAGCACAGAATCCAGTGCCAAATGAAATAAGAGCGGCGTGAAGTGGTTGCCCTAAATACTTGCCTAGTGCAGGATTAACAGCTCCTTGAAGAGCAATCAAGCTGCCAACTACCACCATAAATAAAACTATTGAAACTTGACTCATTTATACGCTCGATGCTCCCGCCTTCTCTCACTAACATAATACTCTGAAGTCCCTTGACTCACAAGCTCGTATAAAATGGCCTGTTTGTCTCCAGCCTTCTTACGTAAAATACGACCAAGGCGCTGTACGTGTTCACGAATACTGCCACTTCCTGAGACAATAATCCCCACACTAGCTTCAGGTACATCGACACCTTCGTTTAGCACTTTACTGGTCACTAAAACTGGATAATCGCCTGCTCTAAAAAGCGCCAACATCTCTTTTCGCTCAAGCATCTTAGTATGGTGAGTTAAAACTGGTAAAAAGAAGGTCTTACCTATCTCATAGGCAGTGTCATTGTCAGCAGTAAAAACAATAATTCTTTCGGTAGAGTGTTCTTGGAGAAGTGACCAAATAGTTCGCAACTTGGCACGACCACTTCGTGCAATCCGACGCTGAGTCATATAAGCAGTAAAAGCTTCTTTACCATTATGCTGACGAGCTACCATATGCATGAATTTTGCCCAGCCGTCTCCACTTGAGAAATTTATGTCGTTCTCTCTCAAAAAAGTCTTATATACTTCGCGATTCTCCTCATAAGAGATCTGCTCATCTTCATCTAACTCTAACTCAATCCGCTCAACGACATAAGGTGCTAAAACATCGCCTTTCATTTGGTCGATATCTTGCCTATAACACAGAGGGCCGAGTAGTTTATAAAGGACTTGTTCACCATCATCATTCCGTTCAGGCGTTGCCGTTAATCCCATACGATACGGTGCAATAGACATGATCGCCGACATCCTATTTCGTTCGCCAGGTAAGTGATGACATTCGTCGTAAATTAATAAGCCAAACTTATCGCCGATAAACTCCATCATCAGTAAAGCCGAATCGTAAGTACTGACTGTTATGTCGCGGATCTCTTTAACTCCGCCCCCCAACATGCCAACTTCGCAATTGAAGACTTCACTTAACTGCACGCTCCACTGATTCAACAGATCAATCGTCGGTACAACAATCAAGACATTTCGCTTTATATGACTTATAGCCATTTGCGCCAAAAAAGACTTACCTGAGCCAGTTGGCAAAACAACCACCCCTCGATACTTGGCTTGCTTCCAAGCAGTAAATGCTTCTGCCTGATGCTGCCTCGGAGTCTTGTCGGTATCTAAAGATATATCTAGCTTCTTATATGCTTGAGCTTCATCAACATACTCAGAGCTACCGTGTAGAATTCTTAAAATTGGCGCATAGTGATAAGCCTGACCGCGATACATTTTGACGCGTTCGTCATACTTCACCCATTCTTTAATCGGCACTATTTCTTCTTCAGTTGCTTTGATTAACAAAGTACCGTTATCAAAACTTAAGTTTAGCATAAGTAAGCCTCAGCCATATCATCTGGGAAAGGTGCGGTAAAAGATACTTCTTCTCGACTAATAGGATGTCGAAACTTGAGTGAACTTGCGTGTAAAGCTTGGCGATTCATACAAAGATTTTGTCTATCTTCTGCTGTGAGAGTTTTTTTAATAAATTTCAAGAAATATTGCTCATCTAGCCCATAAAGTTTATCGCCAACAATAGGATAGCCTAGAGAAAAAAGTGTCACTCTTATTTGATGCATCTTACCTGTCAATATAGCTACTTTCAGCAAAGACTTTCGGCCACTAGTTTTAACTAATTCAAAGTGACTACATACACCAGTTTTGCCAAACTGAGTATAATCTTCATGAGCTATAAACTTTTGCTTTTTACGAATTTCACTTAGTTCGTCTTTTTCTAAGTAACCTTTTGCTTCCAAAGACTCCGAAAACTCTCCTTCAACTAGAACATGGTACTCTTTTTCAACTGTACGTTTCTCAAACTGGCCTGCGAGAGCAGCTGCCACCTTAGAGTTTTTAGCGACTAAAACTATACCACTAGTCTCACGATCTAAACGGTTTATAAAGTGAATATTTTCGTAATCTTCTTTTAGCAGAGCCCATAGCGTATTATTAAAAAACTTTCCGGATGGGTGCATCGGTAAATCACCTGGCTTATCGATGACCAATAGAGACTCATCTTCAAAAATTATTTTAAAGTTCTTATCTACTTTAGGTTCAGGTGCTGGAGTGTGGTAGTAGTCAATTTTGTCGCCAACGGTCAAAATAAAGGCGGCGCTTTCAAGTTTCTTATTAACTTGGATATCGCCAGCTAAAACTAACTCAAGCCAACGCTGACGATCCTGATAAGCATAGCGAGAAGATAAATAGTCGATAAGAGTCGATGCCGCATAAGTTTCCGGCACCGAACTTGTAACAAGCCTTTTAAGCTTACTCGACATTCTGCACTTGTTCGCGACAACGCTCTATTTCAGCCTTCATCGCTACGACAATCTTAGCTATTTCGCTATCTGCCGATTTTGACGCACAAGTATTTACTTCGCGATTAAACTCTTGCATCAAGAAATCCATCTCACGTCCAACTGGATCAGTCTTCTTAAGTAATTCTGCAAATGTCTTTACATGACCTTCTAGACGAACAAGTTCTTCTGTTACGTCAGAACGATCTGCATGAAAAACCACTTCTTGATAAAGACGATCGCTATCTAAGTCTAGCTCTAAACCAGCATCGCGAATACGCGCCATAAGCTTTTCTCTAAATTGATCGATGTTTACCTCACTAGACTTCTGGAGCTTAGCAAGCAACTCAACCATAAGAGCCTGTCTTGAAGATAGATCCTCTTTAAGGTGAAGACCTTCTTTACTACGTGAATCAACTAAGTGAGTTAAGGCTGCAGCAAGAGCTTTTTTCGCAACTGCAGTCACGCCATCTATATCAATCTTAGGGTCAGCTTCATCTACAGTACCTGGCAACTGAAGTATTTCTGTAATTGAGATACCGGCGCTCAAATCGTGCTGTTTATTTAACTCTTTTATGTGATCCACATAAGCTGCAATGGCGACATCATTGAACTTTACGCCAGAGAACTTCCCAGAGAAGTTAAGCTTCAATTGTATATTCACCGAACCACGAGCTAGAAACTCTGGAACTGTAGAGCGAACTACCGAGTCTAGAAATAAAGCTTCTTTTGGAGGTGAAAACCTTATATCTAACTGTTTGCGGTTAACTGATGTAACATCGACACTAATTTGATAATTTTCGTCAGCCGCTTCTCCGCGACCAAAACCAGTCATACTTTTCATTAAAATAATTCTCCTTGAGCGCTGCCTTTATCGATGGCATCTAAACCTAATAAGCGACGACTTTTATCTGTGAGTGTTCTTCCCTGTGGGGTTCGGATGATATAACCCTCTTGAATAAGATAAGGCTCGTAAACATCTTCGATAGTTCCTGGCTCTTCGCCAACTGAAACAGCGATATTCTTTATACCAATTGGTTTTCCACCAAAATTATGAGCCATGGCTTCTAGGATACGCGTATCCATTTCATCCAAACCTGTGCTACTGATATTTAGCATATTCAGAGCCTTTTCAGCAACAGCCTGGTTCATTTGATTATCTGCTCGAACTTGAGCATAATCACGAACCCAGTGAAGCAAATTATTGGCAATCCTTGGTGTTCCACGACTACGACGAGCTATCTCTAAAGCACCATCTGTGTCAATGTCACAGTCCAGTATACCTGCCGATCTTGAAACGATTGTTTGTAGTTGTTCAGCATCGTAGTAGTCCAAACGATGAACATGCTGACAACGAGAGCGAAGTGGAGCTGAAATAAGTCCTAGTCGAGTTGTGGCGCCAATCAAAGTAAACTTAGGAACATTGAGGCGAACGCTTCTGGCACCGACGCCTTGATCAATCATGATGTCGATAAAGAAGTCTTCCATCGCACTGTAGAGGTACTCTTCGATAGTGATCGGCAAACGGTGTATTTCGTCTATAAATAAGATGTCGCCTTCCTGAAGGCTTGTCAAAAGGCCAGCTAAGTCACCCGGTTTTTCGAGGACTGGACCACTAGACGTTTTTATTTCTTTATCTCGTTCTGCAGCGACAATATAAGCAAGAGTTGTCTTGCCAAGACCAGGAGGGCCTGAAAGAATAAAGTGGCCAAGTGGCTCATCTCTTTTTTTAGCAGCTTCAACAAATATCTCTAAACGCTCTTTCACTGATTCTTGGCCAGGAAAATCTGCAAATTTTTGCGGTCTTAAAGTTAACTCTTCTGTACCGACGTCTTGCTTCATGGACGATGTAAAAAAGTTTTCTGAATCACTCATAAATCACCTTAACTGTTCAACTCTGCCAGAGCCTGGCGAATTATATCTTCAGAAGCAAGCTTACTCTTATCCATATTATCAACAACTCCTTTGATCACCTTACGGATCTTGTCTGGACGGTAACCTAGAGTTTCGAGCGCTAGGAGCGCATCATTTATAGCGGTATTACTGTCGTCATCTTCAACATCAAGGTCAACTGTATTACCAATGATTTTACCCGCGACCATAGTCGAAACCTTGTCGCGCAGTTCGATAACTAAGCGCTCGGCTGTTTTTTTACCGATACCACTGATCTTCGAAATGACCTTCACATCGGCATTTACAACCGCATCACAAAAGTTAGCTACAGGCAATGAGCTCAATACAGCAACGGCAGTTTTTGCACCTATGCCCGAAACATTTATCAAAAGTCTAAAAAGCTTGCGTTCCTCCTCGCCGGCAAAACCATAGAGAGACATGTCATCTTCGCGAACAACCATATGGGTTCTCAGTGCTACTTCAGCTCCGACTCGTGGAAGTCTATCGTATGTGCTCATGGGAATATTTATGAAGTATCCCAAACCTTGTATATCGACCACCGCGTGAGTCAATTCCAACTCCACCAAAGTGCCTTTAACGTGATGAATCATCGGTATCCGTTTATTAATATTTTGAAATTTTTAAGACTAAACTGTCCAGCAAACAATATAAGCAGGATTATAAGTTCCGCAATCTCCCAAAACCTCTCTTGAAAGGCTCAAGACAAATCTTTAGAATGTCTACATGATTAAAAGAATTGAAATACACTTTGACGAAGATCCAGACTCAAAACCACTTGCTCTGGATTTCGATTTTTCGATCACCAACACTATCTATGTTGATGATGCGCCTGAGGAGCTTGTTAAGGAAAGTTGGGTTCAACTTGATAACAACAAGTGTTCTCAATGTACTCTTAAAAATGAAAACCACCCTGCTTGTCCTGTTGCCTTGAACCTTGGAAAGTATGCTCACGAGCTGTTCCATAGACAATCTACAGACACAGTAAGTATTCAACTTTGGGAAGAGTCCGGACGTCACCTTCAACTAGCAAACATCCCCTTACAGGACGTAACTGGTGAACTCGTTCGTATGGCTGTATTTCAATCTGAGTGTCCGATTGGCCGACGTGTCAAAAAAGCTCTAGAGTTTGTCCCGCCGTTTCCAACAGATGGTGAAACAACACGAGCCTTTGCACTTTTCTTTGCCATGCAGCAGCTACAGCAAACTGGCCGAGATGTGACCAAGGAACAAATAATCTACCTCGACAGTCTACATGAACTTTTTGAAAATCTCAGTCGCCGCGTACGAGCTATAACTCGCGGAGATGCAGGTGTAAATGGCGTTATGATCTATCATTCATTGATGATGCTCGTGTCACTTTCCCTACCTGAAAATCTCGAAAAAGTCATGAAAGAATACACAAACTGGTAATTCAGCTTTCTTCAGCGTGGGATTCCCTAAAGTTTTCTATTTACTTCTTGTGATTATATAAAACTCAAAGGACTTTCTTATGTTGAACAAACTTTTCGCTTTACTCGTTTGTGCCCTACTTGCTTCATGCTCAAGCTCTTCAGACTCACTTTCACTTTTCAATGGCAAAGACCTCAGTGGCTGGAAAGATAACTCAGGCCTTTGGAGTGTTAAGGATGGTGTCATTTATGGTTCCACTCATGGTCACAAACTCCCTTCAAACCGTTTTCTTATCTGGGACGGCGAAGTCGAAAACTTTGAATTAACATACGAAGCACGCGTCGAAGGCGACAACAACTCTGGAGTTATGTATAGAGCCAACGTTCACCCAACTGAACCACTAAGACTTCAAGGTAACCAGTGCGACCTTCACCCAAAAGCAGAATACTGTGGCATGCTTTACTCTGAAGCAACGAAAAGAAACATACTTGCCGAAAGAGGCACAAAAGTTGTTGTCTCCGCTAAAACTCTAAAGCCTGAAGTCGTCGGTAAAACTAGTGAAGCTACACCAGTCGACATAATTAAGTGGCACACTTACAAAATCATTGCTAAAGGCAACCAGGTTCAACACTTTGTCGATGGCAAGCTCGCTATCGATATAGTTGACCATCATCCTCAAGCAAATAAGAAAGGACTTATCGGTCTTCAACTTCACCGTGGCAAACCAATGAAAGCCTACTTCAGAAACATCCAGCTAAAGAAACTCGACTAATTTCATTGCAAGCAAAGAATTTGCAATTTTCAAAGTTTCGAAATAGCTTCAAACGTCAATCGGAATAGTGCAGAGCAAGAAAGAAAATTCACCTCAGGGTCAGGATTTTCTTTCATTGTTCGTTCCTATTGACTCTGTGTAATCAAAATGGTGTGCTAATGAAATCAATAATATGTGTGTTGTTGCTACTTCCTTTTATCGGTAGTAGTCAGGAGTTAAAAACTCTTCCCGGCTTTTCAGCCAAAAAAATCTACGATGTAAAGCAAAAACAAGAAGGCAGTTGGGTCTCCATGTGTTTTGACGATAAGGGAAACCTTTTCGCCTGTGACCAAAACGGCAGTCTTTATAGAATGCAAACTACTAAAGATGGGATTAAAAATCTCACTAGAGTTAAAAGTCCCGGTAAAGCTCATGGCTTACTTTGGGCCTACGACAGTCTCTATATGATGACTAACTATCGCGGTCACTCTATCCTCCATAGACTTTGGGATAAAGATAACGACGGCGTATTTGAACAAGTAGACGACGTCCTAAAACTTTATGGCAAAGGTGAACATGGACCTCATGCAATAATCAAAACTCACGATGGCAAAGACCTCTTTGTTGTTATCGGAAACTTTACAAAAACACCTGATATACCAGCAGCTGGAACCCGCAACTGGCAAGAAGACACTCTCTTAACTCACATGCCAGATGCTGGTGGTTTTTCGGCAAATAAAAAAGCTCCTGGTGGCTTAGTCCTAAGAATAAGCCCTGATGGTAAGAAAAAGAAAATCATCGCTTCTGGTCTACGAAATACTTATGACATCGCCCTAAGTCCACAAGGTGAACTTTTTGGTTATGACTCTGACGCAGATAGAGATGCCGGAACTCCTTGGTACCGCCCAACGAGAGTAAACCATATTGTCTCTGGTGGCGAATATGGTTGGCGCACAGGGACATCAAAGTGGCCTGACTACTACATCGACAGTCTTGGTTCAGTCCTCGATATAGGCCCTGGTTGCCCAACTGGATTAATTTTCGGAACTAAAGCTAAATTTCCTGCGAAGTATCGTAAAGCCCTATTCATCATGGACTGGACTTACGGCCGTATTTACTCTGTTCAGTTGGATGAAGACGGCGGCACATACAAAGGTAAGCAAGAAATATTTATCCAAGGTAAACCTCTAGCTGTAACAGATATGGATTTCGGTCCAGATGGAGCCCTTTACTTCACTACTGGTGGCCGTGGTCTTCAATCAGCACTTTACAAAGTTGAGTACACTGGTTCCGAATCAACTGAAACTACTTTTGCAGAAGTAAATGACACAGTTAAACTTCGACGTCAGATAGAGAAAGCCCATAATACTGAGAAAAGAAGTATCGACGAATTCATCAAACATACTTCTCACGCAGATCGAAACGTTCGCTTTGCTGCTCGTATTGCTATTGAAAATCAAGGCTATGTCTTTAAAGATGCATTCCTCAAAGCCAAAAACACTGACTCAGTTTTAACACTTGCTGTCGCCATGGCTCGTTGCGCTCCTAAAACAGATCGCAAAGTCATTTTAAATAAACTTCTTAGCCTCAACCTGAGCGATCTTTCTGTAAGACAAATAAATGACCTGACTCGTTGTTATGCTTTAACCTTTGCTCGCTTAGGCAAAACAGATGCACAAACTCAGCAAAAAATTGGCGAAGTCTTTAATCAAGTTTATCCACATAAGGATCAAACTTTAAACAGAGAGCTTTGTCGTCTTCTCGTTTATCTTGAACACCCTGCGGTATTACCAAAAACTGTAGAAGTCATCGAGCAATCGAAATTCACCCCTGCAGAGTTTAAAACTGACTTCATTCCTGACTACTACACTGGCGGCAGTGCCTTCAAAAACATTCATGAAAACTCGCCAAATGAGCAAGGTATCCACTTCACGCTTATGCTGACAAATCAAAAACAAAATTGGACTCCAGAGTTAGCAACTAGAGTTATGAAATGGTTAGTAGGTCAATACGATAAAATCGGTGGCCGATGCTACTCTGGTTACCTTGGTGAGATCCGTCGTCGAATCATTGAGAATCTCGATCCGGAAAGCAAGAAAGCTGCTGTTAAGATAACACTATACAAACCAAGTTTCGACACCTCTTTTGAAGCGCCAAAAGGTCCAGGTAGAGCTTGGACAGTTGATAGCAGCCTAGAGCTTACCAAAGCCTTAAAGGGTGACCCAGCAAATGGCAAAAAAATGTATCAGGCTGTGTTATGTGCTAAGTGTCACTTTAAAGATGGCCAAGGTGGTGAGATAGGCCCTGACCTTTCAACACTTCATACGCGCTACTCAAAAAGAGATATAATCGATGCGATCATAAACCCTTCATCAATTATTTCTGAGCAGTTTACCAATGTTGAGATTCAAATGAGATCTGGTGCTATGCTTCAAGGGCAGATGGCGGAACTTCCTAGTGGAGATGTAAAACTAGCGATGAACCCGTTTGATCTTTCACAGACTCAAACACTCAAAAAGAAGGACATATTGAAGATTAAACCATCCTCGCTTTCACCAATGCCACCTTCGCTTATAAATGCTTTAAACCCACAAGAGTTAGCAGATTTCTTAGCCTATCTCACTGGCGAAAAGTAAGTTTTTAAATGCCGTCACTTTAAGAGTGGCGGCAAGTTTCTCACCACTTCTCCTGTAATCCTTGTTGCTTACGCTTCCAGTGATAATTCGAAGTTAGACTATTACTCCAAAGAGCATTTTCTAAGTAGTCTTGGGGCCATGTTCGTTTCACCGCGCCTCTGTATCTGAAAAATGAAACTCTTGTATCAGCCATGACTAAGTTTATACCAAAGCGAGCTTCACTTGTTTCATGATAAGGATGTAAAGAATAGTTTGCATGCCAACTACCATTGAGACTGTAAGTAAATGGAGCCCAGTTTGGAGACACGCGCCACTTTGTTCCAAACATGATCATCTGACTTGCTTCAGAAACCTCAGATAGTTTAGACATTTTAAAATTACTTGAAGACTTATCGTACAAACCAAAGAACTGGACTTCAGGAGCATAACTAGTGCTCGCTGTATCAGTCAAGTTCTTTTCCCCTTTAGGGCATTTTAAAGCAGGGTTATTTATACTATCAAAATACTTCGAAAAGTTTGATGAATCATGAGGCATGGCTTTGATATAGTCGCCCCAAACAAGTCTTTGTAACCAACTCGTTTGCCAATGACCTTTCTGAGGCCAATTATCTCTAACCGCCGGCAACCAATTATTTTCCTGAGTTGCATAAAGCGTCGTTGCAACCGCTAATTGGCTTTGGTTACTAGCACAAACTGCCTGCATAGCTCTTTCTCGACTACCGTGCAATGACGGCAATAAAACACTGATTAAAATTCCAATAATAGCAACTACAATCAGTAGCTCCAACAAAGTAAAACTCTTAATTTTCCAAAACACAACACCACACTCAATATATTATTTTATATATAATATCACCAAAACATGTTTTTATTACATTCGTCACCAAAAAAATATTTTGGAAAGGCTTATTAGTAAGTGCTTTTCAGCTCGACAATGTATAAAATTATCTAAGAGGTCAGGATTCACCATTCTGCATCGTTACATCACCGCAGTCTATGAAAATAACAAAAAAGTGTACGTATGATAAATAAACTTCTCCTCACCTTCTGCTTAATATTCTCAGGCACCATTTATGCCAGTGACAATGGCTTCTTCATCACCGCTGGCGGCCCTGAAACCAAGAAAAATGGAAAAGTCATAGAAGCCGAGTTTGGCACCATTTTGACTACTAAGGATTTCGACAAGTGGAACCTACGCTTTAAAGGTGGCCCAATCAAAGATAAATTTACTCACGCAAACAGCAATCTTGTCCGATGCATCGCCTATGGAAATGGCGTTTTCGTCGCCGTTGGTAACGCTTCGTGTATCTACCTTTCAAAAGATGGAACTACTTGGGAAACAATTCCCATGGTAAATGCCATGAGCGTCAACTTCGGAAATGGCCACTTTTTAGCCTGTAACTCTAAACAGTTCATGACATCGACTGACGGTAGAAACTGGAAAATTGTCGAGCAAGACACCACTGGTTTTAAAATCTGGAATAAAGGCAAAGGCGCTCAGCACATCCGTAAAACAATCTATGGGAATGGCGTCTTCTTAGTCTATGGTCAACAGCGTTTGGGAGTTACCAAAGACTGCAAAACATTTTTACATCATCGACTTTTTGAGAATCAATCAAACAAGAAAAGCATCATCACTTTTGGCAATGGCCACTTTGTCTGGGTTCATCCTGACAAAGGTAACCAGATAAGTAAAGATGGCATAAACTGGCAACCACTGGTCATTGATTCTGAAATAAAACAAGACTCTCTTTTATGGACCGGAAAGGAATTCATCGCTGGCGGTTCTGGCTTCATTCATCACTCTAAAGACGGTAAAAACTGGACTAAAACAAAAACGAACGTCAAGAAGTTCACTCTATCTGCTTATGGCAATGGTCAACTCGTCTCTTTCTACAGCTGGAAAGGCGGTGCTACATCGACTATTTCTCGTGACTTAGGAAAGACTTGGGAGAAAACAAAATGGCAAGAGAAAAATATGCTCTTCAGACTTTACTACTTCAATGGTGAAACTCTTATCGGCAATAATGGCGGTTAATTAAAGCTGATACTTTAGGAGTCCTTCCTAGGCAGGATCAACAAAATTTTAGGATTCAATAAGACACCTCTGCGAATCCTCATCTCTACGTGAGCTGAAAATGAGCAAGCAATACTTATAAAGCTGCAGAAATATAGCTTTTTCGGAAGAAGCTTTACGCTTAAAAATACAACGCCATCTGCCTCAATTGAGGCCTTCCTATTCTAACACCTGAATATAAGAGACCCTGACCTCAGAAAAATATTTTATTTCTTGGTCAGGATTTCATCGGCAATTCCGTTACTCACTCAAACGATAATCAAATGGTGTGCATTTACTTTATGAAACTATTACTTACAATCCTGCTGTTGGCGTGTGTGTCGATTCAAGCAGATCTCTCCTATACCAAGGACATACGTCCGATTCTCTCTGACAAGTGTTTTAAGTGTCATGGCTTTGACGACGAAACTCGCGATGCTGACTTAAGGCTCGATACATATGCCGGTGCGACTGCTGACTTAGGTGGTTACCAAGCTGTTACTCCCGGAAATATTGAAAAAAGTGAGCTCATAAAACGCATACTCACTCACGATGAAGACGACGCCATGCCTCCTAAAGGCGACCGACTTTCAGAAAAAGAAGTGAAGCTCATAAAGTCTTGGATCGAAAATGGCGCACCTTATGAAAAGCACTGGGCATACCGAACTATAGAAAAGCCTAAAACTCCTGAAGTAAAAACCTCATGGGCAAGAAGCGACATAGATAAATTTATCGCCAACAAGCTTCCCAAAAACTTACAACTCTCTGACGATGCCGATCCTGCTATACTTCTTCGTCGACTCTCTCTCGATTTAACTGGACTACCGCCAAAACTTGAGGATGTCCTAGCGTTCGAAAAAGATCCTTCCGAAGAAAACTACGAAAAGTTCATTGACCAGTACCTCGCAGCAAAAAGCTTTGGCGAAAGATGGGCTGTTTTCTGGCTCGACCTTGCGCGTTATGCTGATTCAAATGCCTACCAACACGATCAAAGAAGAACCGTCTGGCCTTATAGAGACTGGGTTATAAAAGCTCTGAATGACGACATGACTTTTGATCAATTTACCATCGAACAACTAGCCGGTGACCTATTACCAAACCCAACGAGAAAACAACTCATCGCCACCGCATTTAACCGTGTCGGTCCGCTAAACCTATCCGGTGGATCGAAGGTTGAAGAAACTCGTTATGACTTAGCCAAAGATCGCATAAATACAGTCGGCACAGTTTACTTGGGAGCAACTTTAGAGTGCGCTCAGTGTCACAACCACAAGTTCGACCCCATCACTCAAAAAGAATACTATAAACTTTTAGCTTACTTCCGACCTGCTGAGGACCGTACCTACCCGCTAAATAATCGCGGCGCTCTCAAAAGAGTTTTCGGTGGCGAGCTTATTTTAGATAGTTACCCAATCGATCAGCCAGATCATGACAAGTTTTCAAAAGAACTTATACAACTAGGTACAGAAGCGATAAAGGCTAAGCGTATATCTGACCTCATCCATCAAGGTCTTCGAGAAAAAGATCCTAAAATTGACTACATCGCTAAAGCCAAAAAGCTGAGCAAAGTCACTTCGGAAATGGTTAAAGAAACTTATGATTCAAATGCCGAACACCGCATGTGGATCATGAGAGATGTCGAAAAAGCGGATAAGACACATGTGCTTAAACGTGGAAATTACCTAACTCCTGGTGACGAAGTCGAACCTGGTACTCCTGGAGTTCTGCATCCTGTAAAGAAATCTGCCAAAGCAAATCGTCTGGAATTGGCTAACTGGCTCATCGATCAAAACAATCCATTGACTGCTAGAGTTATGGTCAACCGCTTCTGGAACGAACTTTTTGGTAGAGGCTTAGTTTCAACAACTGAAGACTTTGGCTTTCAAGGAGAACTCCCAAGTCACCCGCAGTTACTCGACTGGTTGGCAGACGACTTTAAAAGTCACTGGTCTATTAAAACCAGCTTAAAGAAAATCGTTCTTTCGTCAACTTATAGACAAAACTCAAACTTTGGAAAAGCGAGTCAATCAGATCCACACAACATCTACTTAAGTCATGGCCCAAGACAACGCCTAGCTGCCGAGTTTATCCGCGATAACCTTTTGGCTATTTCTGGAAATCTTTCATCCAAAATGGGCGGCGCTCCCGTCTATCCACCACAACCAGATGGCCTCTGGGACGAAATACTGATGAACTATGATACAAGCTACCCAACTTCTACAGGAGACGACATCTACCGTCGTAGTGTCTATGTCATCTGGCGTCGCGGCAGTTTATTCCCTGGATTCTCAACCTTTGATGCTCCGGTCAGAACAGCATGTGTTTCTCAGCGAAGCCGTACAAACACTCCGCTTCAGGCCTTACTCA
This sequence comes from Lentisphaeraceae bacterium, assembly GCA_021232515.1. Lineage (GTDB taxonomy): Bacteria > Verrucomicrobiota > Lentisphaeria > Lentisphaerales > Lentisphaeraceae > JAKVBD01. The sequence continues at coordinate 45,539 of JAJPOQ010000105.1, read as the reverse complement.
CTCTCAATGAACCAGTTTTGATTGAAGCTGCAACAAACTTTGCTAAAAGAATAAAAGACCATTCTGGAACAGACCAAGAGAAGATCACTTGGGCTTTTCGAACTAGTCTGAGCCGCAAACCATCCAAAGCGGAGTTACAGATACTGTCAGATCTCTTAGCTAGTAAAAAGCTCAATAACAAAGGCAAGATCGCGGAACTTGATCAAAGTCTTGAACGCTACTCAAAAAACGAGTTCCTACTTGCTTTAAATGAAGATGAACTCCCATGGTTTTACATCGCCCACACACTTATGAACCTCGATGAAGTGATAAGGAAAAGATAATGAATTTTTCAAATAACCTCAATCGCCGAAATTTTCTAAAGAGCTCAACTGCTGGAGCTCTAGGCGCTGCAACCTTTTCAGGAAACTCACTAAAAGCAGTCCCTTCTGGAAGTATTCACCACCACGCTGCGAAAGCAAAAAGTGTCATCTTCTTACACATGGTTGGTGCGCCTTCACAGGTCGATTTATTTGACTACAAACCCATGCTTAAAAAGTATGAAGGCAAGTCTTTACCGGAATCGGTCACTAAAGATCAAAAATTTGCTTTTATTGAATCATCGGCGACTGCTTATCCATCGCCATGGAAGTTCAAACAACACGGTGAAGCAGGTACTTGGGTTTCGGATCTATTACCACACTTTAGCAAGATAGTAGACGACGTCTGTGTTATGCGTTCTATGCATACTGACGAGTTCAATCATGGAGCCGGCGAGCTTTTCATGCATACTGGTTTTGGCCGCCTCGGAAGACCTAGTTTTGGTTCATGGGTAAACTATGCACTAGGCTCAGAAAACCCAAACTTACCTCCGTATGTTGTTCTCTCTTCTGGCACTGGTACTGCTGCCGGAGATAACCTTTGGAGAACGGGTTTTATACCTGGTCGTTTCCAAGGCGTAAAACTGCGCTCTGGAAAATCTCCCGTCCTCTACCTTAAAGACCCTAAAGGCATGAGTCGTCATGAGCGAAAAGAGATGATAAATACTCTCGTTGCTTTGAATCAGCTACAGTACAAACAAAGTTTAGATAAAGACATAAGAACTCGAAATGCTCAGTTCGACATGGCTTATCGCATGCAAGAGTCTGTCCCTGAAGCAATGGATGTATCCAAAGAATCTTCAGAAACTCTCAAGATGTACGGTGCCGATCCAGACAAAGCTAGCTTTGCTCGCAACTGTGTTTTAGCTAGACGCTTAGTTGAAAGAGGTGTTCGCTATGTACAACTCTTTGATGGCGACTGGGACCACCACGGTGGCATCGAAAAACTCCTAGGCGAAAAGTGCCTGCAAATCGACCAACCTATGTCTGCCTTAGTCAGTGACCTTAAACAGCGCGGTTTACTCGATGAAACCTTAGTTATATGGGGCGGTGAATTTGGCCGAACGCCTATGGCCCAAGGCATCGGTGGACGTGACCATCATAACTCAGCATTCTCGATGTGGATGGCTGGCGGCGGTGTCAAAGGCGGCATGACTTATGGTCAGACAGATGACTTTGGCTTTGCTCCTGTTGAAGACGGCATGCACGTTCACGATCTTCATGCGACAGCTTTACACCTCCTTGGAGTTGATCACGAACGTCTGACATATCGCGCTCAAGGAAGAGACTATCGACTAACAGATGTTCACGGTAAAGTCGCCAAGAAAATCATTTCATAAATTCACCACAACGCATACACACCGGCTGAGTTCTCGCACACAGGACTCAGCCTTTTTTGCTTTCACATGAGTAAATCCGTATAATACTTAAAATAAATTTTTAAATAGGTCAGGATAAGCGCTAAGTAGCCGTTACTAAGATATGAAACTATCAGATGAAGACATATTATCAGTGCTTATGAAAGCGAGAGAAAGAATCTCCGCTTCGGTTTGGCTTATCTTAAAAGATACCCAGATCTCTGAAGACATTTTCCAAAACATTACTCTAAAAGCACTCACCAAAGATGCTTCATTTAACTCTGAAGGCCATCTACTTTCTTGGTCATTTGTTTCTGCTAAAAGAGAAGCTATAGACTGGCTCCGCAAACACAAACGAGAAAACACCGGCTTAGATGAAGAAGTCCTCAACATCCTTGAAAATGACTGGTTAACTCGAGCTCAAAGTAAAAATAATCAACATATAGAAACCCTGAGAGACTGCATAGAGTCTGTTCCTGAAAACTCCCGACAACTTTTAAAGCTTCGCTACTTTGACGGCCATAGTTGTGGTGAAGTCGGCAAACTCATTGGCCTAGGTTTAGATGCGGTCTATAAGAGGCTGTCTCGCTTGCACAAAAACATCAAAAAATGCATGGAGTGCAAACTTGAGAAAAACTCTGGGGCTTCATAGATGAACCATCATGAAAAACTCATCTTGCGTTATCTCGATGACTCTATAAATGATGAAGAACGTCAAGAACTGAATAAGTTACTAAAAACTGATAAAGATGCCCGCGAGCTCTTACTCTCCCTTTCAGAACAAACTGTCATAGTCGCAGATGTCGAAAGAACCAGAAGCCTGACTAAACCAACAGTCGAAACGATTAAACCGATTCAAGAAAAACATAGTTGGATCATGCCTGCAGTTGCAGCACTTATCGCCATAGCTTTAACCATAAACTTTCTCTATGTGAATAGTAAAGAAGCAACAACTCTTCAAGCCAACTCTATAAGTGGTGAGATTCATTTCAAAAATGATCGTGGCGAAATAGTTAGTGACATAGCCAATGGAGACTTACTGACAAATGGCTACATTTCTTCGACGTCAGAAGACGCTAGTATAGAAATCATCTTTAAAGATCAATCAAAGGTTTCTTTCTTTGGTAGATTCACTGCAAAGATTAGTGAAAATAAACAAAAAATCATCATTCTTGAACACGGTTACCTTTCTGCTAGCATTAGTCCCCAAGCCAAGAACCTTCCTTTTACTATACAAACCAGTACAGCAAAAATAGAAGTCATAGGTACAAAGTTCGAAGTCGACGCAAGTAAAAAAAATACCAAACTTACTGTCAACGAAGGAAGCGTTCAGTTTACTCGCTTAGTAGATGGAAAAGTTCTTAAAGTTACATCCGAACAAACGGCAGAAACCAAAGGCCCGAAGAAAGACTTCACTTTACTTTATCGAGATTCGCAACCAATTCATAATTGGCAAAGTGACTTTACAAATGTGCCAAAAGATTGGCTCAGTGGTGAACTTCTTGAAGCGACAGATAACCAACCAGCTCGTTTAAAAGCCATGGAGAAAACCTTTTTTAATCAAGAGCTAGGAAAAGAACTGACCATTTATAGAGTCTCTCAGAGAACTCAGTGGCACACTGCCACACCAGTCACTCTGAAAAAGAACTCACGGATCAGAGTTAAAGGTAAAGTCGATAACCATACAAAGGTTTTTATTTTGCTTCTTACCAAGTATCCAACTGGAGGCTATGCCGGAAACTTCATGTGGCAGGCTCAACCAAGAATGGATGACGAAGGTAACTTTGAGATACTGGCTACAACAGAAGAGTTTGAGAGACTTAAACCATGGCCAGCACGAAATGTTGCCGAGCTACAGATATACTCTATGACGGTTTATACAGTGGATGTCGATGAAAATCTGGAAGTTTCAAAAATGGAAATAATGACGCCAGAAGATTAGCAGTCCAACTCTCTTCTTAAGCGCTTTATTTCTTGTAGCATTCTTTTACGGACGCGTTGCTTATAGACATTTACCGTATTGAGCTCTAAGCCTAAGCTATCTGCCACTTCTCTTGAGCTCTTATCTGAATAAAGCTCAACAAAAGCTTTTTGAACATTTTCATTGAACTCATTTTTTATGTTCTTCCAAGCTAAGTTCGTCACATAGACCTGCCATTCCGTCTTAGAAATGGTTTCTATCTCAGGTAAACTAACCGCGTAGTCTTCTTCATTTAGAGGCTTATTATTGCTCTCATTTTCTCGATCGATAAACTTATTTTTCTTGCGGAGGTAATTCTTCGTTTCATTTTGTGTTACTCTACACAACCAACCACGAAAGGCTCCTTTGCCTGGATTGTACTCAAACTCTGGCATCTTGTTCCAAAGCTTCAATAGAATCATCTGCACCAAGTCTTCTGCATCATGGTGCCCCAACTTCATCCGGCGCACTATGTTATAGATATACTGACTATAATAGTACGAGAAGTCCTCCCAAGAATGATCATCTGGGTTCTCTTTTATTTTGGCCAGTAAGGTTTGGCGCGTCTGGTAATCTTCGTTTGACATGAGTAAAATTATGAGGAACTGTAATTAATTACAACTACCTTTTAGATTTTTTATATGAAACTTTCTTTTATATTTAGTTTACTCTTGACTTTTAGCAGCTTCTCTGAAACTGCCGGAAAGAGAGCCTGCATGCTTATCGGTGAGCGTACTTACTCAAGTTCACAAAGTATGCCACAACTAGCAGTACACCTAGAAGATGAACTACAGATGACGGTAGATTATATTGTCGTCCCAAAAAATGGCAATATCAGCAACTTATCAATTATCAAAAATGCCGACATACTTATCTTTTATCTAGAGCAAAGGAACATCTCCAACCTTCAACTAACTGAGATAAATAACTGGCTGAAGCAAGGAAAACCCGCAATAGCGTTTAAGACTAGTAATCAAGCCTTCGTACAAGATCCTCGTTGGTTTTACCGCAACTTTGGCGCATCATTTCGAGCTTACTCTGTTAAATCAAAAACGATCAACTCGGTGTTACCTGAAAATGATAATCACCCTATCGTCAGAGACCTCGACGTTAAAAGCTTTACATCAAACAGTAAACTCATTTTCCCTGGTGAGCTAAAAGCCGATACCAAAGTTCTGATGATGGGAAAGACTCCACTGTCTCAGTCTGTTCCTGTTGCTTGGGTTCGCGAAACTAAAAATAAACAGCGCTTCTTTTACACTTCACTTGGTAATGCCGATGACTTCCAGAGCTACAATTTTACAACATTGATAGATAACGCTATCGACTGGTGCCTCAATCCTCAAATCAAGCAAAAAACTAAAAAGGATAGTGACTCTATACCTGACACTCCTCCTCTCGTTTTGCCTGTAGGTGCAAAAACAATCTTCAATGGAGTGAATCTAGATAATTGGCAACGCTACTCAACGCCTTTTCCTGATACTCTAAATGACACTTTTTATGTAGAGTCCAAAAATCCTCAGGCAAACTGGTCTGTACTCAACGAAAGCATCATGGCTAAGTCGACTCAAGAACATATAGTCACCAAAGAAGCTTTTGGTAACTACCGCCTTCATCTCGACTTTTACATCCCTGAAGAGCCCGACTACGTGCCCGATGAAATGCGAGGTGCTGGAGGTGTCTTTATTAGCAATAGTTATAAAGTCCAGATACTGGCAAATAGCCAACGAAGGAACAATACGACAGGCGGCTCCATAAGTGGCTTAAGAGCTCCAGATCACTCCATAAACATGTTAGTCGGACAATGGAATACGATGGACATAAGGTACTCTCACAGAGAGGGAGAACCTGTGAAGATGACTGTCCACATCAACGGCTCCAAAGTCCATAACGATATAAAGCTTATCAAGCACTCTCCATATGGAGTCTCAAAAGCTCTCACAACCAAAAATGCTGTCGACGTTTCTTTACATGCTGTCCCTCTTAAAGAGTCGCAAGAAATTCTAAATTTTGGCATGAAGCCTTTCTCTGTTTATACCCGATTTAAAACAACTGATCCAGACACGACTATATTCGCCAAAACCTCACCTATAAGTGGTTGGGAGACTGATGGCAAAGCTTTTTTCTTAGGCGATGGAAACCTCATTTACGACATAGGCTGGAAAGGAATAGTGAATACAAACAGAGTTTTAAATGACGACAAGTGGCACCAAGCTTTACTCACCAGCGATGGAGATATGGCGACGATGTACATCGATGGTCAACTCTCCTTCATGAAGAAGTTTTTTCACTCTCCAGACCCAACTCACCACGTCGTTAAAGTCGGTTACGACCACAAAAACTTCTATCAACCTTTAAATGGTGAACTAAGTCACTTCCTCTACTTCAACGAAGCCTTGACTGAAGCAGAAGCAAAAACACTTTCTAGTAATAATAGCATCGATAGAAAGCCGGTTTATTCTTGGAGTCCAGAACAGAATCCACTGGTAAAAGAAAGTACAAAACCTGAAAATAAAGAATTTATCAAAGGTCCAATTCAACTTCAGCGTGGCTTCTCCAAAATTCGCTACGCAAACATCTGGATTAAAGAGTACTAATTGAAATGGGTAGGACCTACAAGATTTACAAAAATAAGGTAACTCTACCGACGTATCAAGTTAATTTTCAGTCTAGACCCTTACTTTGAAACTCTTTCAATAATTTATCAAAATCAGATTCAATTTTCTGAGTTTTATTAAATATCTCATATTCGCTATGCGCCTTTTCTTCCGCTTGCTGACGAGATATAGAGCCGAAGCCTTCGAGAACGTCATACTCATTGAATTCAAGAAATTTATTCACACTCTCAGAAAACTGATCCATCGTAAAAGTCTTTCGCCGCTCTATGATGTTTTCTATGTAGTCAAAAAAACCTGTAACGCCACGTTCAAGCTTCTTTATTTTATCTTCAGATAAATAATTTTTGCCCACCGTAGTATCAGACTTAAGAACTCTGCCGTTCGGTGCATTCTTATAAGTCTGTAAACCCATCAACGGCTTTGCTGCATCTGCTTTATCATGAATGATTTCAGCGGCAGTCTACCCGCTTATAGCAAAGTGAAACTTGTCCTGTACATGAGCGAAAAATTTCGAGTAGTTTCGGACTTTGGATTGTAGTCTATACTGCACTCTGCAAATATATCGGTAATCTGCTGATAGATGCGGCGTTCACTTGCTCTGATTGAGCGAACCCTTTCGAGTAATTCCCTAAAGTAGTCTTTACCAAAGTGACGACCGTTTTTAAGGCGGTCATCATCCATGGCAAAACCTTTGATGATATACTCTTTAAGAACCTTGGTCGCCCATATTCTGAATTGCGTCGCCTTAGTAGAATTAACTCGATAGCCAACTGAAATGATTGCATCGAGACTATAGTAGTCGACTTGGTAGGTCTTGCCATCTGCTGCAGTTGTTGCAAAATTTGCAACAACTGAATTTTTCTCCAGTTCCCCACTTTCAAATATATTCTTCAAGTGACGGCTTATACCCGACTTATCCTTGCCAAACAACTCAGCCATCTGATTGATCGTCAGCCAGACATTTTCTTCGTGGAGAAAAACTTCGACCTTCATTTGACCTTCACCCGTGGAGTACAAGAGAAAATCCGTTAACTCATCACGAACAGAAAGCTTTCGTTCTTTATCTTGGCTCATAGTGCCACAAATCCATCTTTGTAGTTCTTTAACTCAGCCAGAAGCAAGCCATTAAAAACTAGGGTTTCAATCATTTCATGCCGAAAAGTTCTGTCGTCGAAGCTACTGGTATAGATAATGATATTTTCTTCTTCTTTCATCCTTGTCCCTTTTCTGGGAGCGCCGATTGATAATAAGCACTAAAACTCCAGCGCCAATCCTGCCACTTATCAACTAAACCGGCTTTTACTGGATTCTCAAGTATATATTTTACTGCACTTTTAAAATGATTCCCGTCTCTTATAAAACGGTCCCAATAATCTTCTTGCCAAACCGCTGGGAGCGCGGGCATCCTGCCCGCATTAGCTTCTAAGTATTTATTAATTTCATTAGAAGTAAACGATTTCCATGAATGGATAAGGCTTCTCAATGGAAAACATTTATAAGTTTTAACTAATAAGTGAACATGGTTCGGCATGACAACATAAGCCAACAAGTCATAGCGCTTCTTATCAAAAAAATTCCAAGCATCAACCACAGTTTGAGCATTTTGTGGGTCTTTAAGGACACACGACCCATAGCCTTTATCGAGATATTCTTCGATTTCCATGCGTTCTTTGGCGCTACTTTGCGGGCTGGAAGCCCGCGCTCCCAGAACTTCCTTTGGTAAAGAATCCGCTAGGCGATAGGTAATCATTTGATATTTCCCCGCAGCGTCATAGTGAGGTAAATAACCTCGACTATGCCAATTTTGAGGATTTTGAAATTCAGGTCGCTCGCTCATAAAACCACCGCCAGCGCGAACAGCTCTTCACTCCCCGGGAACGCGGGCATCCTGCCCGCAAAAAACCACGTCATTATGAATTCTAAAGTCAATCGAATATAAAAAGCCGCCGCCCGGTTATCACGGAAAATATAGATCCCCGCTACCGTAGTATTCTTATAGAACTCCAAGAATTGGTTTTTTATATTTGCGAAGTTACTCACTTTCAAGTGATAAACAATTCTTCTGAAATTTTACAGTTTTCGCTATTGGGTCCGGGCTTTGCTTCACTCATTTTCAACTCTCCCTTTAAAGAATTTTGACTGAGTGCATTAAAGTTGTTATTTAAACGCTCAAGGCTTTTTTGTATCTTGGCTTTCTTTACTTCTGTTTTCTTGACTATTTCGGCAAATTTATTTTGAAGGTCGAGGAAAAGATGGACTGCCCTAATCTTATCTATATTATTCTTTAAATCGCTGGCAATCATAAAAATCCTTTGAGGTGAGGCTCCTTGGGCATATTAAAAAGAAGCAAGTCGCTTCTCTCGTATTTTAAAATTGTTTGTTCTACAGTAATTCTGAACCCGACCTTACTTTTTTCTAAGCAGTGGACAAAGAGTGTCCTAAACATACCATGACGCTTTAAGCAAAGATTTATTCTAAGCTCTAATTAACAATTTTTCACTACTTAAATCAACAGTTATGTAAATAGTTTTAACGAATTAATTGAAATAGACAGGATCGACAAGATTTACAAAAGAGCAACACATCAACTCGATAAAGGGTTAAGTTGCTTATTGCCAAATACCCGCTTCAATCAATTGCTTTGTAGCTGCTTCGGCGAAACCTCTATTTGCTATCGGACTAGCAGGACTTGGATGAAGTATGCGGTATACATCTTCTTGACGATCTGGTATAACTCTTCTAAAACAACTTTCGGCAAAAGCTCCTACACCAACCAAGTATTCCGGTTGAAGTAAATCGACTAGAGCAATAAGGGCTCGATCACAGATTTCATAAAGAGGTTTAAGCTCTTCATTTTTAATCTTATCTGGAGTGATGTTTCGACAGATCTTTCGACCTTTTTCACTAACACCTATTTCATTGAACAAAAGTGGGCAATAGTTCCAAACAAAGTGGTTTTCAAAGAAGGTTTCAGCTTCTCCAAAACGATTTTCAAACAGACTCCAAATTCTCTGGCCGCTTACCTCTGCTCTGTGGCAATCGAAGCCAGTAATGGGACGGCTTGGGTGTTCATTTTTAGGCTTATTGATCTTCCCTGAAACTTTCACCCAGTTTTTAACTGCGGCTATTTCGCCAAATGGCACACCGGTTTGAGCCATGCCAAAAGGGCCTGGGTTCATACCAAGAAACAAAACTTTCTTTGGCCCCTCTCCATACTTTGCTAGATAATCTTCGACTGCTTCTTGAGCATAGTTCAAAGGATTATAAACATGAGTCACAGGTTCAGAAAAGCTAAGCTTATCGACTGCTTTGGAAAGTTTTCTATTTAGAGCAATTAGTTTCATCTGACCCATTTTGTAAGAAAAAGATTAATAACAAAAACTAGTTCAAACTTATGTTTCTGAAAGCTTAAATAAAGCTTCAATGTGCTACAAAACTATAGATTGCTACGATTTACACTGGTCCTACTCTTTAAAGTCAGTATCGTGCTCTTTAAGGTCTAGTTCTTTAATCCAAATGTTTCGATAGCGAACATCGTGACCTTCATTTTGAAGCTTTAGACCACCTGGAGTATCTTTAAAGCCAAAACCATCCTTGATACCGCCATCTTGTCCACTATTTGCACCGCCCCAAATTTTATTGATTATTTGGTTTGTGTGAACTTTTTTACCGTTGAAATAAACTGTTACTAAAGGCTTTTCAGATAGTTCACCATCCTTGAAGCGACCCGCACGAAAGACTATGTCGTAGGCATTCCACTTTCCTGTCCCATTGTAAGCGTGGTAGGGTGAAGGAGTTTCATTTATAACTGCTCCCATGCCATGCTTTGTCTTATCTCCATCAAGCACTTGTATCTCAAAACGATTTTGAAGATAGACGCCGCTGTTTGCACCTTTTTTCATACAGTTAAACTCTACATGTAAACGGAAGTCTTTATACTCTTTTTTTGTGACTATATCAGACGTTCCATACTTACCTACTGGAGTATTTGGATCACTTGACATGACTACTGTTTTGTCTTTAGCTTCAGGGTCTTTAACTATCTGCCACTTTATCGGTAGAGATGAAGCAAAACGAGGGCTTTGCCAATATGTCCACTTTGCATCCAGCATCTCGCGACTGCCATCAAAGACGATCTCTGCACCTTCAACTGGCTTTGCACCTACACCGACCTCTGCAAAAGAAGTTCCAATTAAAAATATGAAGACTAAAGAACACATTAGTTTTTTCATTTATAAATCCTTAACTATTTTGATAATCATAGCCATATACACACAAATCTTATACTAAGCTAAAATAAGGCTTCCTAAGCTACTAATTTTTTGGTTTTATGTTACAATTTTACATATTTGCCTTACTTTCACTACAGTCTCAAAAAATGGAAGCCTATATGAAAATCGCCCTTCTACTTTTATCACTTCTAGTCCTTTCTTCTTGTGGAACACTACAGTCAGATGAAGAACAACTTCTAAAGAAGATCTGTGTCGAAAATGGCATATTCAATATTTATGATTCAGAAGTCGTCAAGTTTGATTTCAACGTCAAGAAAGGTAAAAAGAATTCAAAAAGAAGTTGGGTTTGGAAAGTCCAAGAAGAGAAAGCTTTTGTCGATGGCAAAGAAATAGGACTGACTGAAAAGAAGTTCGTAAATGACACATACTGGCTTCTCTTTCCGCTAAGAGCTTATGAAAGTCGCAAACAATGTAAGCTCACAGTAAAAACTGCCAAAGCACCTATTTCTGGTAAAGACTGCCGCGAAGTGACTGTTCAGTACGTCACTGGTGAAGGTCACTCCCCAAACGATACTTACGTCATGTACATCGACTCTGACTATAAGATCTTTGAATGGACGTTTTTTAAAGGTAGTAAAAAGCCTGCACGCATCATTCATAAGTGGCATGACTACAAAGTTTTTAACGGTGTAAAAGTTCCAATGATGCACGAAACCGCCGATGGAAAGTTTAAGCTTTTCTTTACAAATGTTGAGATAAAGTAAGTTTACTTCAGTTTAAATGTGAATATTTCTAAAACTTAATCTGAAACTCAAAACGAGCTCCTGAGCTATAGTTATCATCTGTATGTGAAAGGAAGCCATCGACCTGAACAATGTAGCGTTTGGCAAAACTCTTTTGCCACTGAACTCCTAAGGAAGTCGAGTGATCGCCATCGGCTTGAGTATCAATTCGGTGGCCCAATTCAAATAGTAAATACTGTGTAGTTTTATCAAAGAACATCTGATAACCTATCGCCGAAGCAACAACCTGTGACGCTTCATCATTTAATGGTGATGGATACGTACCTAATCCTTTTGCGGCAAAGCTCAGCCCAACCATACCAAGAGGCCCTCCACTCAAATCATCTCTAGCAATCGAACGGAAGTTATCTACCCCTAATATTGCATTGACATAAACCACGTCCTCGGAACGAGTTGGTGTCCAAGAGATTTCATTTAGAAACAAATGGCCACTTTGAGAGCTTTCCTCAACTCCATCCAAAGTCTGAGAACCAACGTAACGAAAGGTCCAATTATATTGATTTATCCTTTTGGTATTTCCAAGGCCCCAAACGACTAGGTCTCCTGAGTTTTCATCCCCATAAACCGCAAATACATCAAACTCTATGGTACTCCAAATAGTGTCTGCATTTGCAGATAGTCCAAATACTTGAGAACTTTCGTCTCGCCTTTTATCATGACGATTCACCTCGCCCCAAGCATAAATTGTCGTTAAACGTAAATTCGTTAGCCAGTCCACACTTTCGAATCGGATAGTATTTTTAGTCAAGCCTATCGCATCAATTGTATCATTTATAAGAAGTCCTCCTTGCATGCTTATATGCTGGCGTCCTATCGAAAAACCAATATCTAATCCCTTGTTATCTGCCTCATCTAATTTTGGAAATAACTCTGAAAGGTCGCCTTCAATAAAAAAGGTATTTATTCTACCATGTATAGAGGTTTCACTTTTAGACTTTTCTGAAGGCTCAAAAGTATGCCCAAAGTAACGGCCATCGCGATTGAAAGGCTGAATGCCAATTAGTAAACGTTCTGTACCTGTCAACTGCAGGTTTCCGTACAAGTCGAGTCTATTCGCTATTTCGGTTTGCCGTGGTGAATTTTCACCTCGATCATAAGAAGAAAAGGCTGAACGGTGAGACCCATAGAACCACAAGCGTGGCTGCCACACTGCTCCTGTAAATATTTCTGAGCCAGAATTGATCGGTCCAGGACTTAAAAACTTGTCGCCTAACTCCAAACCAAATAGTGGTGCCGTTCGACTTCTATCTTCTTCTTCCAAATAGGGAATATACTCATCAGAGATGTAACTACTCCTTTCATTTCCCAGTAATAAAATAAAAGGAGAATAAAAGACACAAAATAAAAGAAATATTTTCATTGTTCTACAACTACTGTTTCCTGAGTAAAGTGTAGAACTTCATGGCCTGCGACCTTAGAAGTTAGTAAACCATTTTTTACTCTTTGGTACTCTAACTCAGTCCAGTACGATTCTCGATCTTGATGATTATCTATGACTTCAATAATCTTGATAATTCTCTGCTTATCTTGATCTCCTATGGCACTTAAACACTTTTCACTCAAAAAAGTTTTTATTTCATGTAGTTCATCTAAAGGGTTTTCTCGAACACGCTGCAGCACCTGCATAAACTCTGAGCTTTTCAGCCACACTTTCCCGGGGGTTGTTTGTGAAATTCGTTCTAAGACATAATCCAATTTTTTCTGAGCTACAGTCTCCGCATAAAAACGCACAGCGGCATGAGACAAAAGTTCTTTTGAGTTTTTCTCAGACAAGATTTTAAGAGCAGAACTATACATTTTCTGAGCTCTATCTAAATAATCATTTTCTTGAAGGATAAGTGCTATGGCTTCTTCAGACTCAATAGAATAGTAGCGAATAGAGTTCAACTCTTTATGGAAACCAAAAACGACTCTACTTGCAACTTCTCGAGGAGTCATACCATAGTCGAAACCTACACGGCTTATAGCTTTAATAAGATTGACCGGTACTATCGCAGACTTTAATTCTAAAGAAATGCTATAAGAGCCCGGCTCCAATGAATCGACAGTGAACTCTCCTCTTCGAGATGTCTTCGGCGGTAAACTCATGCGATGAATCCGTACATCTCCTGGCTGCCCCTTTATCACTGCCGAGTTTGTACTCGGTCGAATAAACGGCAAGGTGTCTACAGAGTGATTCACGCCAATAATTTGCTCTCGCTCACCACCTCGTATATTTTTAGTAATAAACTTCGACTGAAGGCTTAAAAGCTGATTATCTAATTGAATTGGTACTGTTTGATCATTATTAAATTTAAAGTCTGGTGAAAAGAGAAGTCTTTGAGCTCCATGCCCATCTGCAAGTTTATAACGACCATCGCCGTTATGAACAAAAAATGAATGAATATCTCGGAGGTCTCCATTTGGATCTAAATCTCCCGATTGAAAAACTATTTCTTTAGATTCACTTTTTCTCACGACAACATGAAACCAGATCAATCTTTCGGTAATGAGGTCTGTCGGCACATTATGAGCATTTATCCCATTTTTAATCGCAGCTGAAAAGCTTAACTTACCTTGACTACTATCACTTATCTCTATGACCTTTGATTGATCATTTTTCACAAATTGATAACCATGCCTTAAAAGCTGTAAGCGCCTTCTTCTCGCCTCGCGAAGAGACTCAAACTGACCTAGTATTAATTGTCGTGCCTTCTTTCGATCCGCCTTATACATCCAACGGTGGGCGTTTTTTTCTGTTGGCCAAAAGTCTTTGTAGATAAGATTTTCATGCTCTCTACCTACAGTAGATTCCCATAGTTCGCTCCCCCAACCAGCTTTGTAGTCGAAGGATAACCAATCTTTCATAGAGCCCATCTTATCAATAGTGTATGAATGAGGGAAAAGAGCTGGGTGAATAACGGTAAAATCTGGGCCAGAGAAAGTGTGGTCGGTCATTTTTCTATCACGAGAAGAAGGCTTGGAAATTCGGCCAAAAGCATAATTTTCTTTAGCTACATTACCAAACTGATCCAAAATAGCTTTACCTGGTATTTGTCCCATATGGCAATCTTGACAGCTGATATTTTCTTTAGCAGCGTTAGAGTTCTGATACTCGCTAAATGCTTCTTCAAGGCGTAAGCCATTTCCTAAAACTGCGTCATGACACGAAGAACAGAAGCCCGCCTGCGACATACGACTGAACTTCCCTACATTTTTATGAATTTTCTTGTAGCCAGACTCATCTATTTCTTTCTTAACATCCTCTCCTGCTTCAGGTCCATAAACACGGCCTTTCAAGTCTGATTTTTGTAATGCTAGCCTAGCACTTACTTTGCCATACTCGAGTGATGTTTCCTTGTCCTCTCCAGGCGAAACTCTATGGCAAACTATACAAGTCACGCCTTCTCTCGACATAGGGTGACGCTCTAGGTTACTTGCATAAATTGATTCATTTTTAATCATACCAACTTGGGTATGACAGCGGATACAAAAGTCACCATTTGTTTTGTTAGTCAGGTGATTGATGGCCTTTTGCATACTCATATAAATCGGACTTAACTGAGCATATGCATGTTGAGACATAGACCATTGCTTAAAATGGGTTGGGTGACACTTACGACAACTTTGTGCTGAAGTAAATTCTCCATCTTTCAAAAGTTGATCATGATCTTTTTTAGCCATCTTTTTAAGCTCTGAAGAAACAAAACTATATCTGTCACCTTCCACAGCATCCTGCAATGCCTTATCAACCTCACGATCAAACTTTGAAAGTTGACTCAGTAACTCTTTTAACGCAGGCTTGGAAAGCTCAAGTGTTACTGAGTCTTGTCTAAGCTTTTGGGTTAGGGAAGCAATTTTTAAATCAAGCTTAACAAAACTTTCTTTGAAAACCTCAAGACCTTCTTGATCAATTTGCTTCCTTAAGAAAACTAAGTTTTCAAAAGTATTTCTAACTTCATGGATAGAATCTAAAAAATATTGACGATGAGCTTTTGAAGTAAACCTTTTCAACTCCTGAATTTTTGTGGAAGAGCTAAAGTATTCCCCTTTATAGTCCTCACCGAGTCGTTTTTCTAAAGATAACAAATCTTTGTAACTTAAAGACTGAGTAAAGCCAATATTTACTCCAATAAATAAACAGATAAAAATGATTATTCGTAACATGTAACCAAACTATTTAATACTTAGAATCAATTACATCCTTTCACCCTCTAACAGCTGCGGATAATATTCCATAAAGTACTTTTGTAAAGTTGTATATTTAATTCTACCTGGTGCTCATACATAAATTAACCAATCTTTCATTAAAAATTATCCTAAAAACAAAAACAACTTTTATAAACAAAATAAAAATACACATAAACAACTTAAAACATTAACTTAACTTTTATATAAAAATAAAATATGAGTAAATAAGATTTTAATTTATGCTTAAAAACAACTTTTATTAAAAATAAATATACTTTTAATTCGTTTAAATTTGCCATATTACAACAGGTGGTGTTATTTCTAAGCCGTGTGGCATAAGCGATTCAAAAAAATCGAATCCTTATGGGAGTAAACAATTTACTGAGTCGCGTCCATCTCGATTTCAGTAAAACTAGTATGTAGACAACTTTTTATTTGTTAATAGTTGTCTTCTATTTCAACATCACTAACAAGGAAAAATAATGATTAGGGACATCACTAAGAAGCTGGCTACTAGCACAGTCTTGCTTTCCATGCTGACACTCCAAGCTGCAGAGACTGATCAAACTCAGACTCCAAATGCTGAAGGCGCCGGTATGAACAAATCGCTAACTGAACAAGTTGGCGTAGGAAGAGGAGATGTAAATACTCCAGACTCCTCTCTGTACATCATCAAT
Organism: Lentisphaeraceae bacterium; assembly: GCA_021232515.1. Lineage (GTDB taxonomy): Bacteria > Verrucomicrobiota > Lentisphaeria > Lentisphaerales > Lentisphaeraceae > JAKVBD01. Next base: position 29,362 of record JAJPOQ010000105.1, on the reverse strand, counting down.
AGGGATCCATTCAGAGCTATCGTTCGAGGTAGAAATATCTTCCAAAGAAAATTTACTGCTGCTCAAGGTGTAGGACCTAGAACAAATGACGGTATCGGTGATATAGCTGCTGACGCAAGTCACGGCGCTGGTTTTGGAGATAGCTGTGCATCTTGCCATGCAAACCCAGAAGGTTCAGCTGGTTTTGGCGGTAACATCTTCTCAAGACCTGATGGAAGAGACACACCTCACCTATTTGGTTTAGGTATTGTTGAAATTATCGCTGATGAAATGACATCTACTCTTAGAGATCAAAAAGCACGTGCTTCATTTTTCGCACGAATTTTCAAGAAGAAAATCACTGTCAAACTCATTGCTAAAGGCGTAAAATTTGGTAAAATCACTGCTTTCAAAAACGGTACATTTGATGTATCTGCAGTTGAAGGCGTAGATGAAGACCTCCGAGTTAAGCCTTTCTTTGCTGAAGGTTTAGACTTCAACATCCGTAACTTTGCGGTTGGTGCATTCAACGCAGAGATGGGTCTTGAAAGTTCTGACTCTGATCTTCAGCATGTTATCGCTGGTGGTACTCTAACTACTCCTTCTGGTTTCGAACTAGACGGTGCTAAAGATCCACTATTTGGTGACATCCCTGCACTTAGCGAAGTAGATGACAATGATGATGACGGAGTTGTTAACGAGATTGACCAATCAATCGTTGACTACACTGAATTCTATCTACTGAACTACTTTGTACCTGCTACCTACAAAAAGTCTTCTATGACTCGCAAAGGTCTTAAAGTTATGAAAGCTATAAACTGTACTAGCTGTCACAAACAGAATATGACTATTTGGGAAGACCGTCGCGTTGCGTCTGTTGAAACTAAATACGATGCTGTAAATGGCGGTATCAATCAGTTATTCGCTGAAGCAACTCCTTTATTCCATGAAGTAACTGTTGATGCTGGACCTACTCTTAAACTTCCAAACAAAGATCTTTTCGTTGTTAGAAACCTTTTCTCTGACCTAAAACGTCACGATCTTGGTCCTAAGTTTTGGGAAAGACAATTTGATGGTTCTATCAAGAAGAAATTTGTAACTGAACCTCTATGGGGTGTTGGTACTACAGCGCCTTATGGTCACGACGGCAGAAGTATAAACCTTGAACAGGTTATCTTACGTCACGGTGGTGAAGCTGAAGCATCAAAAGTTGCATTTGAGAACTTGAATGAAACTGACAAGCAAAACCTTTTATCTTTCCTAAGTAGCCTTGTCCTTTTCCCTCCACCAGATACTGCATCTAACCTTAATCCTGAAAATACAACAAATCCGGATTACCCAGTTAGAGGTCATGGTAGCATCAAGTTGAGTATTTTATTCAACGATTCTACAGACAAAGAATAATAATACTTTGACTACTTCTTCTCCCTGGAAGGAGTAGTCATTTATCAACTCAAAGTTGGCATATGAAAAATAAAGCTCTTATCTCATTTCTTATAATCATGGCGCTCAGTCTTATCGCCATATTGTCTTATAACAATTACTCTGATCTAGAACCTATTGTTACCTCAGACAACAGCATAAATATCGACAAAAAGTCAAAAAACACTCCCAATCAAGCACGCACACAAGAAGCTATTTCTCAAAGAGACAAAGTTACACTTACTGCTAACCAAGAAGTTAAAGGAATAAATATTCAATTTCTTTTAAGCAAAGACTTGGAAACTATTGCGGCTTCAACATCTTCCATGAATGAGCTTATCAATAAGCTTTCTCATGAGTATAAATATCCTATTTCTCTTTCTTTAAATGTTCTCTTAACGGCAATTTCAAACTTTGAAAATGACCTAAAGTACGACTTACTATTCAATCAAAAGTCCGCCTATAAAGATCTACTTAACCTTATGGCCGAGACTGAAAAACTTCCTGAAGAAATAAAAGGTCGCTTCGTTGACATAAAACAAAAAATTGCTAATCAAGAGAACTCAACTGAAGCTACTCAAGCATTTATCTCTCTTATTGAACAAAATGAAGAAGATATATCTGCAGCTCTAGCCGGCTCAAAGCTTACTGACAAAATCCAATTAACAAATGATTTCTTTTACGGCAATCGCTCTATAGCTGACACGAAGAACTTTGAAGAAACTTACACGAGAATGATCTGTAATACGGAAGGAGAAAGCCTAAAAGAAAAGAGGCTTAACTTCAAAGAGATTCAGGGAAATAGCATCCTCGAGAGTCAATTAAAAAACTACGATTACACATTGAGAGTTTTACCTCGAAGACTGCCTATCACCAAACAATATGAGAGACACCTTCTCGATGCATTTAATACTTTACACATTCCAGATGACATCAACAGAAAAGAAATCTCAAAAGAGTATGCATTAAACGAAAATAAAGATAACTCAGCACGAGAAGTTGAACTGCTAGCTGACTTCTACCTGAGACAAGTTCAATTTTACACTACTATAGAAGAGAATGGTCAAGCATTTTTATCCAAGGACTTTCTAAGTAAAGTCAGTATTATCAAAGAATTCTTTGGAAAACTAAACAGTGCTCAAAGTAAAATTTCGAAAAACAAAGCTATCAGTACTCGTTTATCTAGTTCTGAATTGGCCGTTATAAACTTTGACAGAAGCTCTCAAGTCACAGTCAACACTATCGGTCTAGATGACAGAAGCATGAAAATCTCTGCAAGCCTTGAACCTTCTGCAGCTCTAAAAGTGCAACTATTCAACAAAAAGCAACCTAGAGCAATTATACCTTTTCATCAAAAAACTAACTTCAAAATGCTTGTGACAGACAAGTAAAACTCAACTACTTTGATGCTCTTCATAGCGTCAAAGTAGTTTTCCTAGTTCAATGCCAAAGTTTGCCTGTTAAGAAGACAAATACCTGTTAGTTTCAAATAGATACTGAATAGTTAGCAACAGGGAATGCATGGCATTTTATCTTAAGAAATTCATAAGTCTTTTTATTGAACCACTCAACATCCTTTTTGTTCTTCTTGGTGTTGGTTTGTACTTACTGTTTAAGAAAGAACCAAACTATGCTAAAGGCAGAAAGTTTATCCTCGCTGGCTTTGTTTGGCTTTGCCTTATTTCTTGGAGGCCATTTTCAAACCTATATATAATGGTATTTGAAAGCCAATATCCTACTCACCTCAATAAAGTTGAAGGTAAAGACTACCAATACATCGCGGTTTTATCTTCAGGGCATACGGATGATGAAACACTCCCTGCTACCGAACAACAAGGAGCACAAAGTCTTTATCGACTCGTTGAAGGAGTAAGGCTTCAGAAGATGTACCCAAACTCTAAGTTGGTTTTTAGTGGATACTCTTACCGTGGACAAAAGACGAATGCAGAGGTCTCCAAAGAAGCGGCAGTGATCCTTGGAGCTGATGCAGAAAGAATAATCATGTTAGACAACACGAGAGATACAATCGAAGAATCTATCGCGATAAAAAAGCTCGTTGAAGATGAAACTATCCTACTCGTTACGTCGGCGTCTCACATGCCTCGAGCCATGGCGCTTTTTAAGGGACAAAAGATCAATGCAGATGCTGCGCCATGCCAATTTGAAGCGAAAGGAAATATACGGCTTAACCAAACCCCAAGTTCCGACGCTATCTACCAAACTAGTAGAGCCATCTATGAAACTGCCGGATATTTTTGGGGTTGGATTAGTGGACGTTACTAGGAACTAAGAAGGACTTTCGTCCATGTCTTCTGTAACTTCCCAACGACCAGCAAAGTGTTTTTCAAAGACTTCGAGAAGCTTAGGTTGCTCTGTCTCTTCCATAGTCTGCTGATCAATCAAAACTGTATCTTTTAAACAAGCACGGATAACGTCATCCATATCAAGTCTTTTTTCAGACTTCGTCAAGATGTGCATATTTGAACTAGTTGCTGCCTTTTTAGGAGCAAAAGTCGTGCAACTGTCAGCAGCAGGTATATTTGATGTCTCAAAAGTACCAATCTTTTCTGCTAGCTGAATAGTTTCATTTTTATCCATACTCACTAGCGGCCTCAAAATCAACATATCTGTTGCCCGGTTTATGCAATCCATATTGGATAATGTTTGACTCGCCACTTGAGCTACAGACTCTCCTGTAAGCAAAGCACTAGACTTTAAAACACGTGAGACAACAGTAGATATACGCATCATCATACGTCGGTAAAGAATTGTTCTAAATTTAGGGATACAACGATCGCGAATCATCTTCTGAGCTTCAACCAAGTTACAGGCATAGTACTTACCAGGATAGTCTTGAAACTCGTCACAGATATTTACCAACTTGGCGATCTTTTCCAATACATCTTTAGAAGTGTAAGGGTGACTGTGAAATGTAAGATAATCGACGTGACTGCCACGCTGCATTGCACGATTACATGCTACTGGGGAATCTATTCCACCTGACATAAGAGCCAGAACTTTATCGCCAGAACCAACTGGAAGACCTTTAGGACCTGGAAGTGACTCAAAGAAAATAAATGCTGAATCTTCACGTATTTCCAAACCTATCTCTAACTCAGGAGAACCTAAGTCAACTTTAAGATTTGGCCACTTTTCAAGAAGCTCTTCAGCTAGCATGACTTCCATTTCATTTGACGTGTATGGAAACTTTTTAAAACTACGACGAGATCTCGTTCTGTATGGGATCGTCTCCCCTTCTTTACAAGCGGCGTTATGAACTTCATAAACCTGAGGAACGTTTTCTAAAATTGTTTCATGGATCTCTTCCCAGTCTGGCTCAACCTGAAAACCCGGCGAGTAAGACTCAAGACCAAAGACTTTTCCAAGTTCTGCTCTGATAAGTTGAAGTTCTTCATCTGAAAATGCCGAATCATCCTCATGAACCAGTGCAAAACGACCGCGGTCTTTATAGAAAGATAGGTTTGGTATAACCTTCAATTTGGTACGGATGTTATCCAACAACTTGCGTTCGAACATCCAGCGATTACCGCCTTTTATACCAATTTCATTATACCTTAGGAGAATTGCGTTAAACGGTGCTTTATACTGATACTTCATGATTCACTTAAATTAAAAAATTGTTTATCGGCTTAGATGGAGAAGGACTCGCCACAACCGCATGTATTACTGGCATTTGGATTTTGAAAAACAAAACCTTTACCGTCCAAACCACCTTGGTGGTCTAACTCTATGCCTTTGAGATAAATAGTACTTTTAGGATCTAAGTAGATCTTAAATCCATCGCGCTCTATGATGTTATCGCGTTCTTTTTCATGGTCAAAAGTCAAAGAATAAGAAAAACCTGAACAACCGCCGCCTTTAACTCCAAGACGTAGGCCTTTGCCAGCTTCTTCTTTGCCTAAAAGGTCTTTTACTTTTTCAACTGCTGCTGCGGTTAATGATACTAGGTCTTGGTCAATCATAACATAGTCTCCTCAACTGTTTCTACTTCAACATCTGGATTAAACTCATCTCTCAAGAAGTTTTTAATCGCCATAAGTGTACCAAGACTAGAACTCGGACATGTCGTACATGCACCTTGGTACTGAACGTAAACTTTGTTCTCTTCTTCGTCATAGCTTCTTACTACTATATCGCCACCATCACCCTGAAGTCCAGGCCTGATAGTTCGATCAAGAATTTCTTCTATTTCACGAACTTTCTCTGGAAGACTAGCACGACGCTCGTCTTCATCTATACCTTCTTTGAAGTCTGGGTCGTGGTCTGCGATCAATTCTTGAACTAACTCGATCACATCATCTTCTATTTCGTCCCAATCACCGTCGCCGTTTTGCGAAACAGTTATGACATTTTCAAAAAAGTGAAGTTTCGTTACAGAAGGAACTTTAAATAAAGCCTTGGCCATAGGATTGCGTTCACACTCGTCCGGGCCACTGTAAGTTACTTTCCCCTTTGTCTTAACATCTTTATTGAAGATGAATTTCATCGCCAGAGGATTTGGCGTCGGTTGAATAAAGTATTTTAAATCTATAGCCATAAGTTTTACTCCGTTGAAATAACGTCTTCGTTATTTAAGGCAGCCTTCGCTGTGTGCCAAGAAAGAGATGCACACTTAACTCGCGCTGGATACTCCCAGATACCGGAGAAAATTGTTAGTTTGCCAAGGTTATGAGGATCTTTATTTGGATCCAATTTACCAGTTACCAATTGATGGTACTGCTCGAACAATGCTTCTGCATCATCTTTAGTTTTACCTTTAAGTGCCTCGGTCATCATCGATGCTGCAGACTTTGAAATGGCACAACCACTTCCCTGAAATGAGATATCTTCGATATTCCCATCTTCATCCACATTTAAATAAAGGTTTAGGTTGTCACCACAAAGAGGGTTGTGACCTTCTGCATAGTGACTTGGTGTTTCGATAACTCTATAATTCTTTGGGTTCTTGTTGTGAGACAGAATCATTTGTTGATAGAGTTCACGCATTTCATTATTCATGAAAACATTTCCTTAATCTTGATGATCGTCTCCGCCAAGCGATCAAAATCTTCACGTGTATTATAAATTGAGAAAGAGGCTCTAGCTGTTGCCGGTATGTTAAAGTGCTTCATCACAGGTTGAGCACAGTGGTGACCAGTTCTTATAGCAATACCATCTTGGTCAACAAGTGTTCCTATGTCGTGTGGGTGAACATCATCCATCCAAAACGACAGAACGCCAGCTTTATTATCCGCAGTACCAATAAGTCTAAGACCATCGATTGCCGACAGTTTTTCAGTTCCGTATGCTAATAAATCTTCTTCAATTTTCTCGATAGTTTCCCACCCGATACTTTCAATGTAGTCAATGGCGGCACCTAGGCCGATAACTCCAGCAATATTTGGCGTACCTGCCTCGAGTCTTGCTGGGAGTTTATTGTAAATAGTCTTTTCAAAAGTCACTGACAAAATCATATCGCCACCACCTTTCCATGGTGGTAACTTCTCAAGATAGTCTTTCTTACCGTAGAGAACACCTGTGCCAGTTGGTCCAAACATCTTGTGACCTGAGAAAACCATAAATTCACAATCAAGTTCTTGAACATCTAGTGGACAATGTGCAACTGTTTGAGCCGCATCAATAAGTACTGGGACATCAAGCTTATGAGCAGCTTCAATCATCTTTTTAACAGGGTTAATCGTACCAAGTGCATTTGATATGTAAACGACAGAAAGAAACTTTGTCTTATCAGTTAAAAGACGTTCAAACTCAGAGTAAATCAACTCGCCTTTTTCGTTTAAAGGAACAACCTTCAAAACAGCTCCCGTCTCTTCACAAAGCATTTGCCAAGGAACGATATTTGAATGGTGCTCCATCCCGGTGATAAGTATCTCGTCACCTTCTTTAAGGGACTTTCCGTAAGTATTTGAAACAAGGTTAATCGATTCTGTCGTACCGCTTGTGAATATTATTTCAGCTGTCTCATTGGCGTTGATAAAAGCACGCACTTTTTCACGGCTAGCTTCATAGTCTTTGGTGGCTTCCTCACTGAGTGTATGAACACCACGGTGTATATTTGAAGCTTCAAGTAAATAATGTTGGGCAATGCGGTCAGCTACCGATTTCGGCTTCAATGTCGTCGCAGCGTTGTCAAGATAAACAAGTGGTTTATCATGTATTGTCCTATCCAAAATTGGAAAATCTGCTATTATTTTCTGCTGATCCATAAGTAAATCTTCTTTAGCCAAATTTGGCCTTTAAATATCAATATAAGTAGTTCATGTTTAATGTGGTCCAGACTTATACTCAAAATCAGAATAAATACAAGTTCGACATGCCTCATAAAATAAGACATTTTTCAACTTATTTAATTCTATTACTGAAAAAAGTACACAAAAATAGTGAATTTAAGCTAAATTTAGTAACCTTCGCCGGTAAATCCAAGGATGTCATCTAACCAATCGTCGTTTTTCAGAACAGCTTTTCGCTGCTTTCGACTTTTCGATACCGCTAGATACTGAGCCATTTTAAAAATGGGAAAGTAGAAATAGCTAGGGATAAAAAACAAAGAGAGAAGTACATAACGCAAGTACGGCATATTTTGCATCAGTAGATCGTCATCAAGAGAAAAGAAGCACTTAACAGCTCCCGGGTCACCTTGACGAGAACAACGACCATAAAGTTGACGATCAACTCTTTTACTATGATAAAGTTGAGTTGTTATAACAAATAGTCCGCCAACTTTGCATGCGCCGTCGGAAAGCTTTATATCCGTGCCACGGCCTGCCATACTAGTTGCTACAGTTACTTTGCCTTCTTGGCCTGCTGTTTTAACTATTTCGCTTTCTTCTTTGTGATTCTTCGCATTTAATATCTGATGCTCTATACCACTCGCTTTCAGCTTTTCACTTATGAGCTCACTTTCTTTGATACTTGCCGTTCCAACCAAAATAGGTCGCTTGCGCTCATGCCACTTAGCAACCTCTTTGACAATTCTATTCAACTTTGATTCTTCCGTACGCGATATGTGAGGAGCTAAAAACTTGCGCTTGCAGCGTCTATGAGTAGGAATCTTCACTACTGGCAAATGATAGTATGAGTAAAACTCGGAAGCCGCCTCCGAAGCAGTTCCAGTCATACCACTAAGTGAACGGTAGAGTCCGAAAAACTTTTGAAAACTAATCCTCGCACAAGTGTCTTTAGCAGGACTTATTTCTAACTCTTCCTTGGCCTCAACAGCCTGATGCATACCATCGCGCCACGTTCTATCCGGCATGGTTCGGCCTGTAGCTTGATCAACAATAACAACTTTGCCCTCATCTATGATGTATTGCTTATCATTGTGAAATAGATGCTCTGCTTTCAAGGCTTGAGAAATAAGCTCTTCTCGACGTCTCTTATATCGCCAAGGGCCGCCCATATGTTTAGTCAATTTATCTATCTCACCACGACCACTATCCGATAATTCAACCGCAACGCCTTCTACTGTTTTGTAGTGCTCTTTCTTGAGTGCGAGTGAAACTTTTCGAGCCTCTAGATAAATCTGTGCATCGGTAGCATCTCCACTTTCAGTCGATATGAGTAGTGGAGTGACGCCGTCATCAATCATAACAGAATCCGCTTCATCAACTATAGCGAATTCCAAACCTCTTAGAATAGGTTCTGCCACCTTAGTTTCCTGAGTCATCATCGATAAAAGAACTCGACCAGAAGTTTGCTTACTTCCCATAGAAATCTGATCTCGTAAAAAGTCTGCAGCAACATCTTTGTTCGTGCAGTAAGTTATATCCGACCTGTAAGCTTGGCGACGATCATCTCCTTGAGTATCTTCAGAAAGTGAAGCCACTCTAACATCACAATATTCAAAAAGAGGCGTAAATTCTTCGGCATCTCTTGTCGCTAAGTAAGAGTTGGAGGTCATGACGTGGCAACCTCGACCTTTCCAGGCTGTGAGAACTGCAGCCAAAGCGGCCGTCAGAGATTTCCCCTCCCCTGTTGCCATCTCAGCGATACAACCACTTTGCATCGACAAAGCAGCCGCTAGCTGAACTTTATAAGGTCGCATCTTCATCGATCGATAAGAGGCTTCACTTATAACAGCCATAGCACTTATTATATTTTTTTGATTGAGTTTACCTCGAGCAACTACTGCTTTCCAGTGAAGAATTTTTTCATTTAATTCTGCTTCGGATAATTCAGAAAACTGCGCTGATTTTTTTATAACTTTTCGAGCTCTATGAAGAAATATATCCCGCCGCGGCAATTGATTATCGAGCACGCCACACAACTTGTTAAAGAAAGCGTCTAAACCCTTCAAGGTTGGTTTACTGTTTAGTCTTTCTATATAGGAGAGTTCCATATCAAATCCTAAACCTGCGGAGAAGTAGTCTATTCACAAAAGCTTGAAGCATCTCAAAAACAGTTTTCTCAGGCATCTCAAACCTTGCTGCAACTATCTGACCTGGTTTAAGGATAGATGAATAAGCCACTGGTTTGAGTACTATTTCAAAAAAGAACTCTTTTGTCTCTGTCCCCTGCTCAGTTGACTTCACGTCTATCTCACCACCGCCAAGGTAGCCTAAAGCTGCGGATGGCAGGTCACTCAAACCTGAGTCTCTGCGTGCTATAACGTCTGCAGTCAAAGTGACTTCTGGTCGACTTCTAAGTCTAAAGTCTACTTTATCTGACGCTTTATCCATGATACGAACCGTGTTTTGATCTATCACACTGCGAATAATTAAATCTTCTGGAGAAATGATCATTCCCAACTTTTCGCCTCTACTCAAAAACTTACCAGTTAAGTCATAGTCTTGAATTGGGATAAAGCGGCCGTTATCTGGAGCCAGTATCTTCAACTCACGTATCTCTTTGCGCAAAACGAGGATCTTCTCTTCAAGTGCTTTATAGCTGTTTTGATGAATCGCTTTTCGTGCCGGGTCGACGCCTGAGTAAGCACGAATCAAAACCTGTAAACGCTCCAACTCTGCTTCTGCCTCTTTAACCTGGAGCTGCAACTCTGGATTACTCGCCTTATATATCTCAGTTTGTTTTGCAGTCACGTCAGTTTCTTTCAATAAATGAAAGTCCACAAAGCCATCTGATTGAACATGAACGTACTTCAGGTTTACCGGTTCTATAACACCTTCGACAATAACCTTATCCTGCATTTTTATGCCGGCGACCAAATAAGCAACAACTGCAAAAACTAAGCAACTCACTGTTAATGCCCTAACTCGAGTTCGAACTAACTCTGGAGATAACAGTAAATACCTCAGAAACTTCATAAGCGGTACAGCAAAACCTGAGAATGCGTAGAAAACCAAGCCAAAAAGCCCCAAGACAGGACTCAACTCTGAAAGTAGAAGAATAATAGATGCAAATATAACAAACTTATAGACCTCCGCAGCTGTCGAATAAAAACTCATCAACCAACCTTCCATAGCATCGTAAACTGGCGATGTTGCTTGCTTTATGCCAAAGATCCAACGACGAAACAAATACTTAATATGCAACTTAGAGCGACCCGACAAGTTTGGTATCTCTAAAGCATCTGCCAACATATAGTATGCATCGTAGCGCAACAGTGGATTCCCATTGAAAAGAATGGTCGTAACACTAGAAATGAACATCACGTTGAAACTCAAAACATGCAGTGGATCTCCAGGTGCTGTTTGCGACCAAAGTATCGCCGCCACTGCGGCAAATAACAGTTCAACATACATACCTGCTCCTGCTACAGCCACACGCATCCATTTATTTTTCAAAGCCCAAGAACTTGTTGCATCCACATACGGAACTGGAGTCATAAGCAGTAAGGCAACACCCATGGTATTTACCGTTCCACCGGTGCCTGTTTTTAGGCCGTAGTACTTGCAAGCAAAGCCGTGACCGAACTCGTGAAGTAACTTGGTCACTGCAAACATAAGATAAAGCAATGGCAGGTTTGAAAGTGATAGCGAATCTTGAGACTCTCTGGCGAGTGCGTCAAAGTTATTGAAAGTAAAACTAAGACCGCTTAAAATAATTATCAGACCCAAGATGTAACCCATGCGACTAAACACCGGGCCAAATAAAAATGACCAGCGTTCAAGTAAATGATCTGGATTGAAAAGTGGTATACGAGCAAACATTATGCCTTTGACATAAGCGCCTGTTTCTCGTTTAATTCTTCTTCTATGTCTCTTCAAGAGTCCAGCAGTATCTGCCGGCACATCCCCCTGTAAAAGATTCGATGTATATAATTGGCCCAGAAGGGTTATCGCCTCTCCCTGCGTAGGAGCATCGTCGCCATATTCTTCGTAGCAAATGTTCCAAGCTGAATCAACTGAGCGTTTGCCATCTAGATAAGCAATGAACTGATAGGCTGCCTGATTAACTCGAAAGAATTGATTGTTACCTGGGTCTTGAACAACATACCATGTTTTACTGCGATACTTTTGACGACTTATCTTTAATGAAACATGTATTTGCGGCTGCAACTCTGCAACTTTATACCAAGATTCATGAAAAGTACTTGTACTCATATCCAGAGTTTCATCCGCACCCAATTGATGGCCTTGCGAGACCAAATCCATATAAGAGCGCGTTCGCCATGTTTAACCTTTACAAGACCTTCCATACCGGGCCTTAACCAACTTGGTTTTTCCGCCACAAACATCTTTACTTTAAATACATTTTGCTGGTCTTTAACTTCAGCAATAGAAGATATCTCTTTCACCTTAACTGGGATCTTATCTTCTGGCCTACCTGCAAGTGCTGCATTCCCGTCCATTCCAAGAGTTAAATCCGGGATTTGATCCTCTGGGATATAAGCAACCGCCTCTAAGCGATTTACTTTTCCAATGACAAATAACTCGTCACCTCGTTTAACAGGAGCTCTATAAAGTCGAGTTAAATCTTCTGACAAGACCACGCCTGAAACTGGCGCTATAAGTTGACCTCTCTTGATCAGTTCTTGGGTCATTTTCTTGCGAGCTTCAACACCTTTGATCTTTGCGCGAGCTATCTGTGACTTGGCCATATTTCGCTCATTCAAAGAAATGGAGTATTCTTTATTTAGATTCAGTATTTCTGCTTCTAACTCCTGAAGTTTCAACTTCAAATCAAGCGTATCCATCTGCGCTAAAAGCTGACCTTTCTTAACCTTATCGCCTGGCTTCACTTTCACATTCATCAATATCCCTTCAAATGGAGCGGAAATAGTCTTCTCATTGAAAACTTCCATTCTAAATGAACCTTCGATGTTGTACTCGCCTCTAGCAAAAGTCAGAAATGCCGTGAGACAAACTGCAAGAAAAAACATAAGTTTAGCAAATGTATTTTGGCGACTGACGAGAATTTTAAGAGGCCTTTTACAAACTTCTGCAGTCCTATGAAGCCAACTATTGTGCTTCTCTAAGTCTAATAATCGTGGACTTATCAAATCGGCTATAAGTCGAAGTGTTTCTAGATCTTCTTGTGAAAACTCATTCTGCTTTTTGCGCTCCAACATAAGAACGCCTTCAACTTCTCCTGAGTGATGAAATGGGATGGTGATAATCGCTGTATTGTCATTTTCAACAGAGAACACTTCAAGCTGACGGTAGATGTATCTCGCCCCTGAAATAGGCGGGTATACTAACTCTCGATCTTGATCTGCACACTCCTCCATCGCAGACTCAAGATCTCTGACTATCTTCATCTTACGAGAAAACTTTTCTGAGTGACTCATAAACTTAAGCTTTATGCCACCCTTCACAACAAGTCCTATACTGACTCGACTACAGTTCCAGCCAGCCGCGACTTCATTACAAAGCTCTAGACAAAATGCTTGATAGTCACTTTTACGATTGACGACCAACTCCATGTCTAAAGCTTGATGAATCCTATCTTGAGCAGCTTTTCGTTGCTTAAGGGTCATGCGTGCTTCATAGTTATCCAACAAGGCAAAAGGCAGCGACAAGACGCCACTTTTCATCTTCTCAAACTCAAGTGACACTTTGCCCGTTAGTATGGTAAGTGTTCCGCGTGAAGTATCGGGAAATGGCACAACTACGACAGCATGCTTTTGACCTCCACCAAGAGACACAAAAACAGGTTCGCCAGTTCGTAAGCTTTTTGGTGATTGTTCTATACCTGCAGTAAGCCACTCTGGTTTGTGTGCGACATCTACTGATGAAGCTAAAATATGCGGTTTACCATTTGCTAATTTTATGATAACTCCAGCATCAGCTTCAGCTAAGTGAATTTGTAGTGATAGGAGTTTTTGGAGAAAGTTGCTTGCCGCACCCCGGTACTTTCTTAGCTCAGCAACTTCTTTTGAAATATTCATTTTATACTAAAGTCCACCTGAACTCTTTCACCAACTAAACGTTTCTTAGGATTGGGTAATTGCACTTTTACTCGCACTGTATCACTCGCGGTATCAACTACAGGGGAAATAAAAATTATCTCCGCAAATTGAGACGCTTTGACTTCAGGGAATAAAACTGACGCTTTACCACCTTTTTTGAGTTTCATCGCTATGTTTCGAGGTGTTGGTATCTCAACCCACATAGGATCAATACTGACAATTCTTATGTGCTCTTCTCCCGGCCTTGGCGACTCGCCTGAATCAATCGAAAGTTTTTCAATTATGCCATCTACTGGAGTTCTAAGTTCATAGTCCTTCAGACTACTCTCTAACTCTTTGATTTTTAGAGCGGTCAATTGGTCATTTAAAGTTGCTTCTTTAAGACTAAGTTCTGCAGTCCTTAGAGCTAATTCGACATCATTTAATTCCTTCTGTGAAGTCGCTCCTTTTTTGAAGGCTTCACCAAGGTTAATCAAGTCTTTTTTATAGTAATTGATCTCGATTCTCGCTTTCTCAGAAGCAATGTCACCGTCTAACTCTTTACGAAGCCTCTTAAGTTCTTGCTCTTGGACCTCGCGATTTTGAACAGCAAGTAATTGATCGCCTTTCACAAAATCGCCCTCTTTAACAAGAACACTTTTCACTAAAGATTGGACGGTAAAAGACGCCGAAACATCTGCACTTGGTTCAGTGACACCTTCATATGTTTCTGCATATATCGTGATCGTCATAATAAATGACAGGAAATAAAAAATTTTCATATTGAGCTCCGCTTCCTATATAATGCTGATTTTTAAGCTTAGCGTCAAGGCCTAAGCCAAAGCATTTAAGCTCTTGGGATCCGAAATTTCCTGCTGATATGCCCTTCAAGAACAGTACTCATTTCATTAAAAAATAACAAAAAATTGCACAACATGCTATTCACGACACAACCAAAAACATCTAACCTGTTAATTTTCAAACATTAACATCATCTAAAACTTATTTATTCTCAATGCCAAAATTCTTGCATCCAAGCTTAAAAAAGATTAGATTATCTATAGAGGACTAATTACTACACAGAAGAATGGAAAATGTTTGTGGCTTTAGGAGATCCTAAGCTGCACACGGGGAATATTATGAATAAGTACGAACGCCCAGTTTTTGATGAGCTGGAGCCAAGGATACTTCTCTCTGGATCACCTGTCCCAGAGACAAATGATTTACCTGCGATACACGCAGACTTGGCTAAAGACACAAAGATACAGGAAGATTCTGTTAGCGAAATTCTTTTCGTTGACGAGCAAGTTGACAATTTTGAAGACCTACTCGGACAACTCGACCAAAACGTCGAAGTTGTCATCATTGGTGCTGACGATAACGGCGTAGACCTTATCTCATCAACGTTAGCACAACGTGACTCTATATCTGCAATACACATCTTTTCTCACGGTGATAATGGCGAAATAGTCCTCGGCAATACCGTTCTAAATGAAACTAGTCTGCAGGCATACCAAGAGAGTATCCAAGGTTGGTCGAACGCATTAAGCCCCGATGCGGATATACTCATATACGGCTGTAACTTCGGTCAATCAGACCAAATCTTAAATGACTTAGCAAACTTTTCTCAAGCAGATGTCGCTGCTTCTGACGACTTGACTGGTGACTCTGAACTCGGTGGCGACGCCATACTAGAAGTTGAAGTTGGCCAAATAGAAACTGAAGAGGCTTTTTCTCAAGAAGAACTTGATGATGCTGATGTTTTGTTGGCGCCAAATGTCAAACCAAGTATTACTGGCAGTGGATCAATCAATTCAACTGACGTCCTAAACATTGGCGGTGAAACAGTTCAAAGCCTTTTTGCTACATCATTTTTTGATTCAGGTTCAGAATCAAACAAAAATCAGTTTGCGGGAGTTGCTCTTTACTACACTGGAACTCCTAACTCTGCTCAAGGTGAATGGGAATTTTCCGTTGACAACGGTACCACTTGGTATGAGATAACTGACAGTACTAGCTTGGGTTTTACAGCATCTGAATCTAATGCTATCCTACTCGACTCCAATTCATTATTACGGTTTACTGCAGCTGGTGGTTTTACAGGTTCAGTCGAATCTCTTTCTGCACATGTTGTAGATAATACCCAAAATCAATTCTCTGATATAAATGGTGGCTCTGGCTTAAATTCTAGAAACTACGATACGACAGCTGACAATAGTGATAACCGAGCAGCAGTATCTGACGGAACTGTCACTCTAACAACCACAGTATCTGTTGCTCCTGCAACAAACGAAAATCCTCAATTTATTGCGACTCCAGACTTTTTCTGGGATGCCGATAAGGTCCTTACCGAACAACCATTGAACACAGTTTCAGTGCCGGGGACAGTATCTTCAGGCCTAGCCGATTTAGGCGATGCATGGGTTTTTGATGGAAATACCAACCTATTCTCTGATGGTATCGACACAACCACTCGCAATGGCGACATCAGCGGTGAGATCTGGTTTAAGATCGACACTTCCATGACTGATGGAAGCAAAGCCTTCCTTTTCGAAACAGGTGGTGATGGTAGAGGTACAAGTGTCTGGATCGAAAGAAATGGCGATGTTTATACAGTAAACCTCCACCTCCAACCCGTTTCAGATACAGACGATGCCTCAAAAATAAACTTATCATACGACATCTCAGCTGCTGTTTTAGCCGGAGATTATATCCAAACAGTTTGGACAGTTGAGCTAGATAACACCAATGGAGTTGCACAATTCTTCGTTGACGGCGAAAAAGTTGCTAGTCACACTGGTGTACTCCCTGAATGGTCGGGAGGAAATGGAACTGGCATTGGTTCAGGCAATAGCAGCCTTTCAACATCTGGAGATATAAGTAATATTGGCCGTTTCAAAGGCAACATTGCTCAAGTTAGCCTATATAAAAGTGTCTTGTCCGATACTGAAATAAAAGCTTCCTATAACGACATAACAGACTCAACTGAAGCCACCACTCAAATAGTCCTAAATTCAGGGAGTCCGGCACAAGCTCTCGCTCCTGACATACCTTTGTCAGATGTTGATAGTACTGACTTTAATGGTGGGCAACTAACTGTAGAGATCGACACTAACTTCCTGACTGGTGACGAAATAAACACAACCTTCGATTTCAGTGCTTTTGCCAATATAACTACCCAAACTAATTCTCAGCTTATCTTTTCTTTGCATACTGATGCGACAATTCAAAATGTCCAAGATCTAATACAATCAATCACTTTTGCAACTACTAGCACGACCTACAATACTCGAAATATAAGCTTCTCTTTAACTGATGGTGATGGAGGCGCAAACTCTTTCTCCAGTGCAGCGATAGTCTCAGCTCCAAACGTTGCTCCTGTATTAGCAGACATTAACTATGCTCTCACAACTATAGATGAAGACAATGTTAGCAATACGGGAAACACCGTTAATGAGATAGTTAACTTTACTGCGAATGTAACAGACGTGACTGGTTCTGACGGTATTGCCATCACAGCGATTTCTGGAAATGGCACTTGGCAGTATAAGATTGGGGCCGGAAACTGGATAAATGTGAACTTAAGTAGCGGTGCACTACATTTAGACGCTGCAGAAAAAGTTCGTTATATTCCAGATCAGATATCGGGAGAAACTGCATCTCTCACTTTTAGAGCTTGGGACCAAACTAACTTAGTTTCATCGGGAACAGTACAAACTATTTCAGCTACAGGAGGCACGTCTTCTTATAGTGCTCATGCGGATCTCGCAAATATAGAAGTGACTGAAGTCAACGATGCACCAAGTCTTGTCATTATAAGTCCGACTCTTCAATTGAATCCAAATAACGCCACCCAAGACTTAAAGCCTTCTAATCTACCTGGGACTTTAGTTGATACTAACTACCCTGGACTTGATCAAGCTTGGAACTTTGATGGTTCTAAGGCTGCACAAGCTGACAATTTCAATGGTTACAATGATAAAAGCGGCAGCTTTGAAATTTGGGCAAAGTTAGACACTACCGTTGCAGATGGTGATTACCTTATCTTTGAAACTGGTGCCACTACTCACGGCACATCGATTTGGATTGATAAAACAGGCGCTGACTACACTCTAGAAGTTTTAATTAGGACATCAACAGATCAAGTAAACCGTGTTAGCTACGACATAAGCTCAACCATCAATGAATATCTTCATATTGGAGTTTCCATAGAAGATACCAGTAACGATGCCCTGAAACTTTATGTTAATGGAGAGCTTGCGAGCGAAGTAAGTGGCGGAGATATAGATGGCAATATAAATAACTGGGCAGGCGGTGACAGAACTTCGATCGGTGGTCGTGTTTCAGGTAACTCTGCAGAACAGGAAGCTGACATAAGTTCTTTCAGCAACTTTGTCGGTCAAATAAATCAGATCAACTTCTATAACTCAGTTGTTTCCGCTAGCGACTTCTCAAACCTTTACAGTGTCAAACTAGCATCCATCACTGAAGATCCTGCCACCAACGATGGAGCTACTGTAACTTCTTTATTTTCGTCATTATTTTCAGATATCGACTCTAATGCTTTTGCCGGAATTGCTATTACCGAAAACTTAGCAAACGCAGGAACTGAAGGTTCTTGGGAGTATAAAGTTACTGGAGGTACATGGCAAACAGTCGGCACCGTATCTAACACGAATGCGCTACTACTTACTGCTGATACAAGCTTGCGGTTTAATCCAATTGAAAACTATAATGGCACACCAGGACTCATTGCTGCACATGTTGTAGATGATTCCTCTGGTCAGGCTTTTACAACTGATGGTACCCAAGAGCATTTCAATGTAACAACAAATGTTGATTCAATTGCCTCTGAACGTGGGGCTCGACTATCAACCGAAGTCACTGCTGAAAATAACAATCCAGTTGCTCAAGACGACAACTTTACTACTAACGAAGATTCTACTCTAACTGGCGAAAATTTATTTGCTGATAATGACAACGGAATAGATAATGATCCAGTTGAAGGTAACGCAATAACCGTCACTGAAGTAAATGGAGAAACTGCAGATGTAGGAAGTGAAGTTACTTTAACTTCTGGAGCTCTATTAACGGTTAACTCCAATGGAACATTCACTTATAACCCGAACGGGAAATTCGAAAGTCTCGCTTCTGGAGCCTCAACGACAGACTCATTTACCTATCAAATCAGTGATGGCAATGGTGGATTTGATACTGCTACAGCAACTGTCCAAGTGACCGGTGTAAATGACGCGCCGGAACTCGTTAAAGCCGACATTAATTCTGATGAAGGAACCCTCAAAGCGGGAATAACTGTCGATACAGCCACAAGCACTCTACTCGATGGTACCACCGATGTAGACGATGACAACAACTCCCTTGTCATCGCTTCTGTAAATTCTGACACTGCAAAAGTTGGTAGCATAATTACCGTTCAATTATCCTACCTTGACAAAAATAGTGATGCCCAAACTTTAGATGTTAATCTTAACATAAATGCCGATGGCAGCTATTCTATAACCGCAATCGACCTCGACGTTTTACCTGAAGGTAATGATGCAACGGGTACATTTACATATCAAGTCAAAAACCCAGATGGACTCTTATCGAGTGAAGTTACTTCGACAATTACCATTTCAGGTGAAAACGATCTTCCAACTGCAGTTGATGATACAAAATCTACTTTTGAAAATACAAACCTGGTCAATCAAGTTCCTGCTGGATCTGATATAGACGGTACAGTCAACACCTACCAACTAGTAGATGATGTTGCAAAAGGATCACTTTCCTTTAATAACGATGGTACATATACCTTCAATCCAGGCACAGCCTTTGATACGCTAAATGACAGCCAATTTGAGGATGTCACATTCACCTATACAGCGACAGACAATAACTCTGGAGTAAGCACAAAAGCAACAGTTACTATCACTGTAAATGGTGAAAATGACGCACCGGAACTCGTTAAAGCCGACATTGATTCTGATGAGGAAACCTTCAAAGCGGGAATAACTGTCGATACAGCCACAAGCACTCTACTCGACGGTGCCACCGATATAGACGATGATAACAGCTCGCTAGTTATAGGAACCGTCAATTCTGATACTGGAAATGTCGGAAACAATGTCAGCGTTGAATTAAGCTACAAAGATAAAAATAATGTGGATGCAAAAATCACTGTCCAGCTTACGATAAATGCGGATGGTAGTTACGCGATTGCGCCTATTAATTTAGATGCCCTACCGGAAGGAAATGAGGCAACGGGAACATTTACCTATCAAGTCAAAGATGGCGGCGATGCACTTTCAAACGAAGTGACTGCAAGCATTACTATCACCGGTGAAAATGACTTACCGACTGTAACAACTGATAATAAAATCACTGATGAAGATACTCAACTTGTTAGCCAAGTTCCTGCAGCTACTGATGTTGACGGCACCATCATTTCTTATCAAATTGTCGACGATGTCACAAAAGGCCTATTGTCATTTAATCGTACTGACGGTTCATACACATTTAATCCAAACGGTCAATTTGAGTCTCTTCAAGATGGTCAATCAGAAAACGTAACTTTCACTTATACCGCGACTGATAACAATAATGCCGTCAGTGCGAAACAAACTATCACCATCAAAGTTAATGGTGAAAATGACGCGCCGGAACTCGTTAAAGCCGACATTAATTCTGATGAAGGAACCCTCAAAGCGGGAATAACTGTCGATACAGCCACAAGCACTCTACTCGATGGTGCCACCGATATAGACGATGACAACAGCTCTCTTACTATCGCCTCTATAAACTCTGATCTAGCTAAAGTCGGAGATACAGTAACAATTCTGTTAAGTTATCTAAACAAAAACAATTTTTCGCAAACTCTAGAAATTGACCTAACTGTTGAAGCTGATGGTAGTTTCACAATTGATACAGATGGAATTAATCTGGATGAGATTCCCGCAGGCAATGATGCAACAGGTACATTTACATATCAAGTCAAAGATGGTGACAATGCACTTTCAAACGAAGTTACTTCGACGATTACTATTTCAGGTACAAATGACTTGCCTACAGTCTCTGACGATACAAAGTCAACTTCTGAAAATACAGTCCTAGCTGATCAAGTCACTACGGCTGCTGATGTCGATGGCAGTATCGATGAATATCAACTCGTAGATGATGTCGCAAAAGGGACTCTAGTACTTAACTCAAATGGAAGCTATTCTTTCGACCCGGGTACTGCATTTGATAGTCTCAATGAGAACCAGTCTGAAGATGTAACCTTCACATATACCGCGACTGACAACAACTCTGGTGTAAGCACAAAAGCAACAGTTACTATCACTGTAAATGGAGTCAATGATGCGCCTTCATTCACTGGAAACGCAACTCTAGCAGCAATAGATGAAGATACCGCAGACCCTGCAGGAGATACAGTAGAGAATTTATTCTCAACTTTATTCTCAGACATAGATAACTTAGATGAACTCACTGGAGTCGTCATAACAGCAAACACTGCTGATCCAAATAATGGCAAATGGCAGTACAATACAGGTTCTGGCTGGGAAGATATAGGCTCTGTCACAAATACTACGGGTCTAGTCTTAAGTGACACTACCTCAATTCGATTCTTAGCTACTGAAAACTACTTTGGGACTCCTGCTAGCCTTTCGGTTCATGCTATTGACAATACTTTTACTGGCGACTTTACCGACGGAACATCAAGAGAAACTTACAACGTCACAGCGGATAATGATACAGCCCCAGTAAGTACTACAGCGGCTTCTTTAAGTACAACAGTGAATGCCGTCAATGATGCACCTACAGTCGATAGTGCGTTCACCTATATCAAGTATGACTGGAACGACTCCAATGCATCTCTACCCAACAACGCTCCTGACTTAAGCGGAGTATCTGGCGCAACAGAAACTGAACGTGGTTTCACAACTGAGATAGCTGAACCAAGCTCAAATGACGGTGAAGAATTTGCCTATCACTTTACTGGCACTATTACCATTAATACTGCTGGAACTTATACTTTCTTAACTGGTTCAGATGACGGCAGTCAATTATTCATCGATGGCACAAACCTCGTGGTCGACAATGATGGTGATCATGGTTACAGAGAAAGAACTGGCACTATTTTTCTAACCGCAGGTGAGCACCAAGTAGATGTAACTTTCTATGAATGGCGTGGAGGTGATAGACTTGTCACTTCATTCAGCGGTCCAGATACAGCAAATGTCATGACAAGAATTGGCAATGTATCTCTCCCTATCGTTGATGAAGATATTTCAGATGCAGCTAACACTGGCATTCAAGTTTCTACCTTGATGGGATCAGTCATGTCTGACATAGATTCAACTCCTATTGGCATCGCTATAACTGATCTTGGTGATGTAAATACTGGAGCTGCTTGGCAATATAATATCGGTAGTGGCTGGGTTGATATAGACTTGAGCTCAGGTGCTCTTCACCTTGAAAGTGATGATTCTGTTCGAATGAAACCAAACGGAACGCATGGTGACAATTCTCACTTTGAATTTAAAGCATGGGATGGATCGAACGGGCTTGTTTCGGGTAATGCCGCAGCAGTCGATGAAAGTACTGCCTATAGCGAAAATACTGGTGTAGCCTTAGCTGCAGTTCAAGGAGTGAATGCATCCCCTACTATTACCGCAGAGACTGTCACGCCAACTGCATTAGAAGAAAATGAACTTGCTGATAGTGGCAACTCTGAAGAAGCCCGTTATAACGGCACTATAACAGCAACCATCACTGATCCAGACGGGATAAACGGTGCAAATGACAATCATACTTACGAACGTGTCGGTGTTATAACCATTGGTGGCGCCAACAGCAGTATAATTGCTGCTTCTACATCTGTTTCTGTAAACGCCAACGGCTCTTTCTCAATAACCAACTCGGACTTCAATAAACTAAGTGCAGGCGAGTCCGTCACCGTCAGCTTTGACTACAGAGTTCGAGACGACTCTGGATTAGCAAATGCCACAAGCAACACTCGAACAATTGTAGTTACTATAAATGGTACAAATGACGCTCCTTCAATTGGTGGATTCCAGTACACTAAGTACAATTGGCCAAATACTTCAGCGAATAACACTTTACCTGAAAATGTAACTGATTTCGTAGCTGCTGCTGGCTCCGTTATGGAAACAGGCTTTGTCGATATAATCCAAGAAGACAGCGCGGACAATGGTTCAAACTTTGCTTATCATTTTACAGGCACAATTAATGTAGAGGTGGCTGGAACCTATAGTTTTAGAACAACTAGTGATGATGGTAGTCTTCTATTAATAAATGGTGCAAAAATCGTTGATAACAACGGCCTACATGGAAATGTTACAGTCACAGATACTGTAGTTCTAACCGCTGGCACTCACTCAATCGATGTGCTTTTCTTTGAACGTGGTGGTGGAGATAACCTAGTGACTGCTTGGTCTGGCCCAGACACCGGCAACACTTTTGTTGATATAACTTCATTCATCGAATCAACTCTACCTACCATCACAGAAGACGATACTAACAATGCTGGAGTTACCGTAAATTCATTGATCAGTTCTTCTGTATACGATGAAGATACTTCTGCTGTTCAAGGCATCGCCATTACCTCTATCGACTCAAGTAATGGATCTTGGGAATACAAGCTAGCTGGCGGATCCTGGACGGCCTTTACTCTTAGTGCGGGAGAAGGCCTACACTTAACACCGAACGATAGTATTCGCTTCGTTCCTGACGAGATCGCTGCAGATAGTGCTTCATTTACATTTAAAGCATGGGATCAAACCAATACGCATGATGCTGGCGATATAAAAAACATAGCTAACTCTGGTGGAGAAACTGCATACAGTGCAGAAAACCAAACGGTAAATATAACCGTTACTGAATTAAATGATGATCCAGAAATCACTGTAGGGGCTGGTTCTGACTCATCTACAATATCTGAAACTGACACGACAATCACTGCGACCGGTAATCTGACTGTTACAGATGTTGATCTCACGGACACAGTTACTCTTGAAGTACTAAGTGTGACAGAATCCGACAAAACTTCCGGGATTGATAACAGCATACTGAAGGCCATGCTAACTGCATCTCCTTTAAACGTCCTCTCAAATGCTCAAACAACAAATAGTTTTACTTGGACTTTCAACAGTAACGGAGAAGCATTTGATTACTTAGCTGTTGGTGAAACTTTGACTCTCACTTATGTAATCCAAGCCAAAGACAGTGACGATGCTACAGACACTCATAATGTTACGATAAATATAGAAGGCTCAAATGACACTCCTGTTTTAACTGTTACAGAAACATCCAAGTCATTGACCGAAGACTCTGCAACGACCCTAACTGCCAGTGGTTCTGTATCTTTTACTGATAAAGATGCTTCAGATACTCCAGATGTTACAACAACATTCAAAAGTGCTAATTGGTCTGGGGGTACATTAACCACAGCTCAAGAGAATGATCTTAAAGAATTCATCAACGCAGATGCAGATAACTGGGACTACTCTATTGCTAACTCTAAAGTCGATTTCCTAGCAGATGGCGAAACCATTATTCTGAAGTTTGACGTCACTGTTGATGATAAAAATGGCGGCGTTGATACTGAAGAAGTTACCATTACGATAAATGGCACAAACGACACTCCAATTATTTCTAAAGAAAGTGGCGATGAAGACTCGGTCACTCTAACTGAAACAAATGGCAAACTCATAGCTTCAGACACGCTAACACTTACAGACTTAGACACGACAAATACCGCAGATGTAACAGTCACTGGTATATCTCAATCTGATTTAGCTAAAACTGTTTCAGATAGCGCTCTACTTTCAATGCTCACTTTAACAACAGGTGATATTCTTAGTGACTCTATAACTTCAAACACTTTCTCTTGGAACTTTGATAGTGATCCTGATACATTTGACCATTTAAAAGCTGGTGAAAGACTCACCGTCACTTACACAATCACAGCTGAAGACTCGGAAGGCTATACCTCCACAAAAGCTTTGACGATTAATGTAGATGGAACGAATGACGCTCCTGAAATAAGTTCACCAGTAAGCATCGATGTAACAGAAGATATACAAACTACACTCAGTGGCATTTCTCTGACTGACCATGATGTAGAAAGTACACCGATGACTATGCAACTCTCCGTTTCAAAGGGAGTTCTAAACATCAGCGACATGACTGGCTTAACGGTAGATTCTGGTGCAAACAACTCAAATACTATCACTGTCATAGGCAGCTTAGATACTCTTAATACAGCTCTTACCAAACTCAGTTACACATCTAATCTAAATGTTAATGGTACTGACACGCTAACAGTAACGATAAATGACAATGATCCAGCAGATGCTAAAAATGATTCGGTTAATATCACCTTAAATATCGAAGCCGTGAACGACAAGCCGGCCCTTACTGTTCCGGCAAGCATTGATGTTACGGAAGACATCAGCTCAACACTAAGCGGTATATCCATCAATGATGTCGATGCTGAAAGTAACCCGATGACTTTAACCTTAACTGTTTCGAAAGGTACAATAAATATAAGTGACATGACTGGCCTTACTAAAGATGCTGGCGATAATGGCACCAATACGATAACAGTTAGTGGTACTCAAAGTGCTTTAAACAATGCACTTACAAATCTAGACTATACCTCAGACTTAAATGTCAATGGCACTGATACATTGGTGGTTACTGTAAATGACAATGGCAATATCGGATCTGGTGGGGATAAAAGTGACTCCGAGAACATCACAATAAACATCGAAGCCGTGAACGACGATCCAGTCCTAACGGTTCCGGCAAGCATTGATGTTACGGAAGACATCAGCTCAACACTAAGCGGTATCTCGATCAATGATGTCGATGCTGAAGATAAGCCGATGACTTTAACCTTAACGGTTTCAAAAGGTTCAATAAATATAAGTGACATGACTGGTCTAACTAAAGATGCTGGCGATAATAACACCGATACCATTACTGTCACCGGTACTCTCGCCGCTCTCAATACTGCACTTACAAATCTAGACTATATATCTAACTCAGATGTGAACGGGACTGATACACTCGTTGTAACTGTAAATGACAATGGCAATATCGGATCTGGTGGGGATAAAAGTGACTCCGAGAACATCACAATCAACATCGAAGCTGTCAACGACGATCCTATTCTGACTGTTCCTGGCGATCAAACTGTCAATGAGGACGAAGCCCTGAACATCACAGGCATAAGTATTGCAGACATAGATGAAGATGAAACTGTAGGTGCTGAACTCACTCTTACATTGGAAGCTGATAACGGAAACTTGATTTTCTCCGCGAACTTAGGAGCTCTTGGAATAACAGCAACGGGTAATGGAACTCAAACTGTTAGCTTAACAGGTTCACTAACAAATCTAAATACTGCACTTGGCAGTCTTATGTATCAGGGTCTCCAACACTTCAATGGTATTGATAATATTTCTCTTATAGTCAATGATCAGGGAAATACTGGAACCGGAGGAAGCCTAACAGATGCAAAAGACATTAAAGTTACTGTAGAAGCTATAAACGATGCTCCGACACTTAGTATCCCTGCATCAATAACAACCAACGAAGATGTCGAGGTTAGTATCTCTGGACTCAGCATTACAGATGTCGACGCTGATGAAACTGTCGGTTCAAAATTGGTAGTTGTTCTAAACGTTAGTAATGGCGCTCTTACTTTTAGTAATCTAACAGGAGTAGAATTCTTATCTGGTGCAAATGGAAATGATGCCATGCAGATTCGCGGTAGCTTGACTGATTTGAATAATGCTCTCGCAAGCCTCTCTTACAAAGGCCTTACCAACTACAATGGTCCAGATACTCTCTTTATAAGCGTAAATGACCAAGGAAATACTGGCGATGGCGGACCAAAATCAAGTAATGAAACTATTGCGATAACTGTAAATGCGGTAGCTGATACACCATTTTTAGAAGTCACTCCTATCTCAGGTACCCAAGGGCAAACACAAGCCTTAAATATAGTCGCGACTCCTGGTGCTCCAGGAGAAACACTCCGAGTTACTATAAATGGGCTGCCAACTGGTAGCTCACTCTCTGCTGGTACTCAAGTTGGTGATTCTTGGGTTTTAAATCAAGCTGAACTAGCAGGTCTTACTTTGACCTTGCTAGATAGCTTTGCTTCAACTTTCGATGCTACTGTCACAGCTCTTTCAATAGACGGTCAATCTGTAGCTTCAGCTACGAGCATTTTATCTGCATCTATTGACGAGCGCTTTATTATTCCAAATGAAAATGCCGCCCCAAGTAGTTTTGGAGTCAGTATTCAAGGTGTAAACTCAGATCCTGCAAATGATCCATTCTTCTTCTCTGGAAATACTCTAGAGTTTATACTTGGCGCCTCAAGCCTCGAATTTGATGAGAATCCCTTATCACAAGACGCTCTTGGAATTATCGCTGGATTCTTCAATTTAGATACTGAAATTGACTCTGAGGTTGCCGACGCAGGCCCAGTTATACAAGAGGTCGAAGATAAAAAGGTTTATGACCTTTCACCACTTGATGACAAAGAACAAAAGTTCATTCTAGATCTTCTCAATGCAACCGAAGAAGACGAAGAAAAGAAGATCGACGATGACCTCTCATTCATCACAGATGACATGGCTCTTGAGGAATTAACTAGTTCTGAAGAAATAGATGACCCGATCACACAAAAATACCTTGACACAAGAGTAAGCTTAGAGGATACTCTTCAAGGAGAATTTGACTGTTTAAACAATTCATAGAAGACTAAGGTTTATAGATGAAATATTTATTTTTGGCTACAGCTTTTTTTGTTGTATGCCAAGTCAATGGGGAAGTAAAAAATACAAAAACACTAAAAGAAGCTGTCCTCAATGCGCTTAAATTGCACCCTCTTATATCTGCTGCATCTAAACAACAACTTGCTGCAGAAAGTAGAACTGACGAAGCTAAAGGTGAAAGGCTACCTTCTGTCGATATTCGTGCCGCATCTGGCCGTGAGGAAATAGAGAATTCAACTGTTGAATCTGACGGAGATAAACACAGAGCCCTAACTCGTTCAGAGAGCAGTTTAACAGTCAGACAAATTTTATATACTGGTAATAGGATTAATAGTAATATCGCTAAAAGAACGGCTCTTGCATCTGAATCTTCTTATAGACTCTTGGATGAAAAACAAAAAGTCGCCTTTGATGCTATAGCGGCATATTTAGAGTACTGCCGTAACCGATCTCTTTTAAAACTAGCAAAAAAAAATGTAAAAGTTCATGAAGACATACTTAAAACGGTAGCTGAAAGGAAAAATCGTGGAATGGCTCGTGAGGCAGATGTCATACAAGTTAAAGGACGTTTAGCTCTAGCAAAAGCCCAATACCTAAGAGAGCTTGCAAACAAGGCTGCTGTAAGTGAACAGTTTATAGAAGCTGTCAACGCTAAACCTGCAGATGATCTAGATGAGCCTGCTGCCGCTCAAGACTTCCTACCTGCCACTCTCATAGAAGCGAAACAACTAGCTCTTGTAACCCACCCCTCTCTTGGAGCTAGAAAACAAAATATCAAGGCGGCAAGCTTCGCAGCTGATGAATCTGAGTCTGCGTTTAAACCTGAAATAGCACTTGAATTGTCGGCCAATGAAAATGATAATATAGCAGGTACCAGAGGTAACGATGACTCCATGTCAGCCATGGTTGTTTTAAACTGGAATCTATTCAATGGATTCTCTGACCAAGCTCGAAAAGTTAGCTTACTTCTTGAAGCTGATCGAGCAAATGACCTTTTCATCGATGAAAAGAGAAAAATCACTAAAAATATTGCTGTTTCATGGCATGATTTCAAAGGTACATTAGTCGAACTGAACTATTTCTTACAGCACGAAAAAGCTTCTAAAGAAACTCTGATTGCTTTCGAAGAACAGTACAAATTGAATCAAAGAACTCTCTTTGATTTACTCAATGCCCAAAATGAACTCTTTCTAGCGAGTTCACGAGTCATAGAAACAAAGTACGGCAAAATCCAAGGTGCTTACTCTATATTGGCAAATATGGGAAATGTCACAAATATCTTTAAGTGATAAGACTTGGTAACACCAAGCTTTAAATAGTGATAAGTTTTGGTAACAGATTCCATCTCAAAAAAAATATTAATTTTTGACCACATTTCCAAGATGTTCAAAATAATATACTTATGGCTTTTAGAGCTCATTTGGAAAGTTACTTGCATATAAGTAGTCACTCAAAAAATCTGTTCCAACCCCATAAAAGCCAGGGAGTTCCACCCTGGCTTTTTTTATTTAAAACCCTTATACAGTAGTCTGAACCTACATTAAGAGATACACCACTAGAACCGACACTCGCAACTGCTGAAGGTTCGCAAATAGAGGCGTCGCAGACTTCCACAAATGTTGCGGGAGATGATAACTCTAACTGTTGTGATTTGATTTTCTTACGCCAATCATAATACTGAGCAAAAGGAATGTCGTTTGCGCAGTACTATGACTGGCGTAAGAGACTTAAAACTCATCAGTTAGAGTCCTTATCACCTAGTACTTTTATTGAAGTGTCAGATGAATCTACTTCAGAACGACAAGTTATCGGGGATTCTAGTGTAAGTGGTCTTCGC